>NZ_JBSFVY010000006.1:0-410231 GCF_053592555.1 Streptomyces sp. NPDC002643 | reverse complement strand
ACGTACTGCTCGGGGGTTGGATGGCGTGAACTTTGCTGAGCCGGCTGTACGCGACGGACATATGACACACCGGCCCGGCCCCTTCCGTCCGTACGCGGCCATCCCGCCGTCGTGGCACACCTCGCTACGGCCCGCTGTCCCATGACCGCCCTCGCCGTCCCATGACCGCCCTCGCTACGGGCCGCCATCCGCTCCAGCCGCGGGCAGGCGTGCCGCTGGGGCGATGGGGGTACCGCCCGCGCGAGCGAAGCCGAGCGTGGGGGAGGGTGGGCGCAGCGGCACCCTGTTCGCGTCGGTAAGCGGAACCCCGGACCGGCCCGCCCCCGCTCCGGGTGCCCTCTTTTCATGGCCCGGCGGCGCCCTCTTGGTGTAGCCGGCTACACCCCCGGTTCGGGAGGTCGCTCCCTCGTGGTGAGGTCCGCTGAACGGGATCGTTGAGGGCACGAGGTCATGGCGACCTCGCAGGTCAGGCGGCCGAGCGAGGCGCGCAGGGCCGTACGGTCAGCGGCTCCCCCGCCGGGGAGATCCATGGCTCCCCGACTCTCCACCTTCCCGAATTCCCGAAAGGACATCACCCATGAAGGCGCTGCTCGCTTCCAAGCCGGTCCTGTGGTTCCTGTTTCTGTTCAACCTCGTCGTCGCCGCGATCGCCCCGTTCGTCGTCGACGGTGCCCAGGGCATCGCGACCGCCGTCGGCATGGGTGTCGTCTCACTGGGCGCCGGCGTCAGCCTCCTCCGGGGCAGCGGTCAGAACCAGGGCCAGGGCCACGCCTGAAGCAGGGCCAGGGCTTGAGGCAGAGCCAGGGGCAGGTCCTCGGCCACCGCGTCTGAGCACCGTCGTCGTCGCCTCACCCATGTCCCATGCGGCCGGGGCAGCGCATGAAACTCCCGGCGCATACCCCCCACCCGCCCAACTCCCCCCACGCCGGGGCCGTTCGACGCCTGCGACGGCCCCCTCCGTGCCGGTCCCTGTGGGGACGGGGCCCGGCACACCCACGAAGGCCCGGCGGCCGGATCTCCCCCACATCCGACCGCCGGGCCTTCGCCATGCCCCGGGCACCGGGCTTTCGGTCCTGTCCGACCGCCGGGCGATCGACAGACATGACGCGGCCGCCAAGCCATCACCCCGCCCGGCCCGGCAGGCCAACACCCCGACCGAGCGCCCGAGCTGGGGCGTAACCACCCGCCGCCCCACCCCCACGCTTCCGTACGCCCCCTCCCTCGCTCCCCCCGCCACCCCTACCGTTGCCCCGGTCGGCCGCCGTTCCGCCCGGCCCCGTACCCCCACCTCCACCCCCCACCCCGGCCCTCGGAGGCCCGACGATGACCCACGCGAAACCCCTCTCCTCGGTCGCCACCACGGCGTTCGCCCCCGGCAGGAGCCCGCGGGCGAACGCCGTGGTGGCGGTGCTGGCGTTCGGCGGCATCGTGGTCGCGTTGATGCAGACCCTGGTCATCCCGATCGTCCCCGAACTGCCCACCCTGCTGGCCGCCCCCGCGTCGGACACCGCCTGGGCCGTGACGGCCACGCTGCTCGCCGCCGTCGTGGCGACGCCGGTGACGGGGCGGCTCGGGGACATGTACGGCAAACGCAGAATGCTCCTGGTCAGCCTGGTGCTGCTGGTGGCCGGGTCGGTGACCTGCGCACTCAGCGACTCCCTCACCCCGCTGCTCGTGGGCCGGGTGCTCCAGGGGCTCGCCTCCGGAGTCGTCCCGCTCGGCCTCAGCATCCTGCGCGACGAACTCCCCGCCGACCGCCTCGGCTCCGCCACCGCCCTGATGAGTTCCTCCCTCGGCATCGGCGGCGCCCTGGGGCTGCCCGCCGCCGCGCTGATCGCGGACACCTTCGACTGGCACGCCCTCTTCTGGGCCTCGTCGGCACTGGGAGTCGTGGCGCTCGCACTCGTCCCGCTCCTGGTGCCCGAGTCGCGCGTCCGCACCGGCGGCCGGTTCGACCTCCTCGGCGCCCTCGGTATGGCGGTCGGCCTGGTCTGTCTGCTGCTGGCGATCTCCAAGGGCGCCGACTGGGGCTGGACCGGCGGCACCACCCTCGGGCTCTTCGCCGGCGCCCTCGTCACGCTGCCGGCCTGGGGCTGGTGGGAGCTGCGCACCGACCGGCCGCTGGTCGATCTGCGGACCACCGCCCGGCGTCAGGTACTGGTCACCAACCTCGCGTCGATCGCTGTCGGGTTCTCCATGTTCGCGATGTCTCTGGTCCTTCCTCAGCTCCTACAGTTGCCTGAGGCGACGGGCTATGGTCTGGGGCAGTCCCTGCTCGCCGCCGGTCTCGTCGTGGCCCCCTCCGGGCTGGTGATGATGTCCACGGCCCCGGTCTCCGCCGCCCTCACCAAGGCCAGGGGACCCAAGGCGACCCTGATGGTCGGCGCGCTCATCGTGGCCGCCGGGTACGGGCTCAACCTCCTGCTGATGTCCGAGGTCTGGCACTTCGTCCTCGTGGCGTGTGTCATCGGCGCCGGGATCGGGTTCACCTACGGGGCGATGCCCGCGCTGATCATGGGCGCCGTGCCCGCCTCCGAGACGGCCGCCGCCAACAGCCTCAACACCCTCATGCGGTCCATCGGCACCTCGACCGCCGGCGCCGTCGCGGGCGTGATCCTCGCCCATATGACCACCGGCTCCGGCACCACCGCCCTCCCCTCCGAGAACGCCTTCAAGACAGTCCTCGCCATCGGCGCGGGCGCCGCCCTGCTCGCGCTCACGGTGGCGTCGTTCATTCCGGGACAGGGGCGCGCGGGAACGGAGGGGGTTCAGAGGGCTGAGGGGACTGAGGGGACTGAGGAAGGGCCGGGGGAGACGGAAGTCGAGGAGGTGGCCGGGTTCGGGGCAGGAGGTTCGGCCGAAGCCACGGCCCGGGGTGCGGGCACCGACACGAGCAGGGGAACGGACACAGACACGGGTGCGGGTACGGGCCGGGGTACGGGCACCGGCACGGGCCTCGGCGTACCGATCCTCGGGCGGGTTCGAGGGGTCGAGAACGTGGCCGTTCCCGCCGCCGCGCTCACCCTCGTCTCCCTCGATGGGCGCCAGCTCGGCAGGACGGTCGCGGGGACGGACGGCTCGTACGCCGTGTACGCGCCCGGCGCGGGGTCGTATGTTCTGATCGCGGCGGCGGAGGGCCATCAGCCGAAGGCCTCGACGGTCGTGGTGCCGGACTGCGATGCGGGCCTACGGCGGTCGGCCTCGGCGGCGGGGGCCCCGGTGGTCTCGTACGACGTTCTGCTCAGCGGTACGAGTGGGCTGGCCGGGGTGGTGCGTTCGGCGGAGAGCGGGGCGCCGGTGGCGGGGGCCGCGGTGATCGTGACGGATGAGCTGGGGGAGGTACTGGCCGGCGAACGGACCGATGAGCTGGGCGAGTTCACGATCGCCGACCTCGTGCCGGGCACGGTGACGCTGGCCGTCAGTTCGCCCGAGCACCGGCCGCTGGCCCGGGTCGTCGAGGTCGGTGCCACGGCGTTGACGCGGGTGGAGCTGGAGTTGTGGACGGGGGCGCGCGTACGGGGCACGGTGCGTGCCGGGGGCGTGCCGTTGGGCGACGCGCGCGTCACCCTGGTCGACGCCGCCGGCAACGTGGTCGCGACCACGACCACCGGGGCCGATGGCGCGTACGCCTTCTCCGATCTCGACGGCGGCCAGTACACCGTCATCGCCTCCGGCTACCCGCCCCGGGCCACCGCGCTCACCCTCAAGGGAGACGCGGGGGACGACCACGACATCGAACTGGCCCACACGGAAGGCCTCTGAGGGCACCTGAGGGCATCTGACGGCACCTCACGGCGTCAGACGGCAGGTGAGCGGTTCGGAAACCGGGCGCTGAGCACCGGGCGCCGGCGCAACCGGCGGGGCGTGTGGCACGTCTGTTGTCATGCGTCCCGCGCGAGACGTCCCGCACCGGGACCGTCCGGAAAACAGAGGCAGAGGAGACGAGCATGCTCACGCTCATACTCATCGGTGTGCTTGTCCTGGTCATCGGCGGCTGCGCCTGCGTCTTCTGGACCGCCCGTGGTGACGCCCCCCGCTGGGCCCGCGGGGTCGCGAAGGTCACCGAGGTCGCCGGCGAACTGACCCGCGCGGCGAGCCGCAACTCCCGCTCCAGCACCCGGAACGACGACGGCTTCACCAGCAGCAACTCCGACTGAGCAGCCGATCAGCCTCCGTATGAGACGCAGGTCACATCGAGGTCTGTCACATCGCCGCGCCGCGTTCCGTCCTAGGTGTGTAACCACGCAGGACAACGGCAGAGGAGCACAGACCATGAGCACGGAAGCCCGTCTGAACATCTTCGGCAACCCGAACGCCGGCAAGCTCATCAAGCACCTCAGCTCGGCGGGCAAGGTCATCACCGACTCGGGACTGCCGCTCGCGACACAGGAGTTGGTGAAGATCCGCGCGAGCCAGATCAACGGCTGCGGTTTCTGCCTCGACATGCACACCAAGGAGGCCGCGGCGGCCGGGGAGGACGCCACACGACTGCACATGGTGGCGGCGTGGCGGGAGGCGACACTGTTCACGGAGGCCGAGCGTGCCGCCCTGGAGCTGACCGAACAGGGCACGCGCATCGCCGACGGAGCCACCGGCGTCCCGGACGAGGTCTGGGAGAACGCCGCCAAGCACTACGACGAGGACCAACTCCTCGCCCTGGTCTCCCTGATCTCCATCATCAACGCCTACAACCGTATGAACGTGATGCTCCAGCAGCCGGCCGGCACCTACACCGTCGGCCAGTTCGCCAACATCGCGTAACAGGCGTCGGCGGGACCTAGGCGGCGCCCCCGGCCGACGGGCGCGGACGCGGTGGCCCCGGAGGCCGTGGCGGTGGCGGAGTGACGCCGGAGAAGTCGTGCGGGGTGACCGTGTTGCGGTCGTGGACCGAGCGGCCGAGGGCGTACTGGGGCCACAGTCCCGCGGCCACGCGTCTGCTGCGCTCGCTCCACTCCCGGGCGGCCGGGGTGCCGCCGATCTTGTAGTAGTTGAGGGCGTAGCCGCCGGTGTGGATGCGCAGGAGGCAGAAGCCGCCGGGGTAGTCCTTCACCGCGCTGACCTCCTGCAGGGTGACATGCGGGGCCTGCGGGAGGACGGTGTGCTTGTTGCGGTGGGTGTGGCCCGCATGGTGCAGGAAGACACCGGGGGTGGTGGCGTAGGCGTCGAGGATCGCGCGGGCCTGGCGACGGTTGAGGCGCTGGCCCCTGGTCACGGGGAAGAGCGAGTCCCGTACCGTCAGCGGGTGATGCCCGAAGACGAGGGTGGGCTGATCCCGGTTCGTCCTCAACTCACCCCGTAGCCAGGAGAGTTGATCGGAGGTGAGGCCGCCCGGGTCGCCGCCGTTGCCCCGCTTCTCGTAGGTGTCGAGGCCGATGATCCGCAGCCCGCCGAGGTCATGGGCGAAGTAGGCGGGCCCGAGGCCGGAGGGATGGGGGCCGGAGGGCGCGGGGCCGGAAGGACCGAGGCCGGTGGGATCGGCGGGGTCGGGGCCGAAACCGGCGCGGAAGGTGTCCGTGCGGTGGCCCCGTAGGCCGTGGCGGCGCGGGCGGTCGTGGTTGCCGCGTACGACGAAGTAGTCCCGGCCGTGGGTGCCGAAGCCGTCCAGGATGCGCTTGGCGGCGGCGAGATCGGCGGGGGCGCCGCCGGCCGAGATGTCCCCGGCGGCCAGCAGTCGGTCGGCGCCGCGCCGGTGGGCCTCGGTGACCAGGGCGCGGGCCATGATCTCCGGGTACGGGGCGAGGTCGAGCCGTTGGGAGACGCCGCGCGGCAGCGGGATGCCCGTCAGCAGCCGGCCGGCGGTGATCTCACCGAGGTGCAGGTCGTTGCAGAGGGCGATCGACATCAGATGGCGGCCGGGCGGGGGCTCGGGGGTGGTGAAGGAGTACGGGCCGCCGCGCGAGCCGAAGCCGTGGCGCGAGGTGCCGACGGCGTTGCCGCGTACGAGGTGCATGGCGGTCGGGAGGGCCGCAGTGCCCTGGGAACGTGCCTGGTAGTAGTACGTCTGCCCGGGTTCGAGGCCGGTCAGCTCGATGTGGTGGTGGGCGGTGGGAGCGGCGCCGTACGCCGTACGGTTCAGCCGGGACGGGTGGGTGCCGTAGACGACCTCGCCCTCGGTCACGGCGGGCAGCATCCGGCCGGAGCCGTCGTCGCTGCCGGGCACGCCCGTGAACCAGGTGATGACGGCCCGGTCCTCGGTCAGCGTGACCAGTTCCAGATTGACGGCCGCCACGGTACGCACGGCCGCCGCCCGGTCCCGGGGGCCGCGCGCCTGGGCCACACCTAGCTGCGCGGCGAACACCGCCAGCACCGAGAGCGGAGCGGAGACACAGCAATGCATGTGCATGTCTGCTTGGTGCCTCCGAGTGGTGAACACAAGCCGTGCGCCTGAGGACGCCGACCTGAAGGGAGCGGGTACGGGGAGCCGGGAGACCGGGAGTCCGGGATGGGATGAGCGGTATGGGGGGAGCGGCCGGGTGGGGACTGGCGGGTGCGGCCTCGACCACGGCCACGGGAGTGGGAGCGGGATCGGATGTACTACGACCATACGGCGGCACCGAGGCGCGGCGGTAGGGCGGCCGGGCCCCGGCGGGAGTGGGGTTCGGCACGTTCGTGGACCGTAGGGTCGGCACGTGGACGACGAGGACGTGGACGACGAGGGCTGGCGGCGCGACCGGGTCGGTAGTGCGCTTCGGGGGCAGAACCCGACGGTGCTGCGGCGGCTGGACGCCGGGTTCGCGGTGATCGGGGATACGCAGTTCCTGCCGGGCTACTCGGTGCTGCTCGTGGACGAGCCCGGGGTGGGGCGGCTGTCGGAGCTGCCCCGGGCGAGGCGGCTGGCGTTCCTGGCGGACATGGACCGGCTGAGCGAGGCCGTGGAGCGGGCGTGCGGACGGCTGGACCCCGCCTTCCGCCGGGTGAACCTGGAGATCCTCGGCAACACCGACCCGTTCCTCCACGCCCACATCTGGGGCCTGTCGTTTGGATCACGCCTGGGCCGCAGGGTGTGGCACGCACATCTGCGGCGTTGTCGTCAGTCGCCAACGCTCCGCGTTGACTCCCTCCTCCGCCTTGCAGCTGCACGCACCACACCCCGCTCACCGGCAGCCGCCAGGCACCGTAACCCGAAGCCGGCGTGATCCAAACGACAGGCCCTGGCCCCGGTACGCGTGGGAGCCGGCCGAGGTGGTGGGGCGGCCGGTGTGGCTGTATCCGAGGGAGCGGTGGAGTGACCCGCGCCACATGCTGGGACCCCGGCACGGCGCACTGCGCGAAGCGATCACAGAAGAGCTGGACCGCCTCGCGGCCTGACCGCCCCCGCCCCGCCCCACCCTGCTTCGCCCCACCCTGCCGCGCCCTGCCCCGCCCGGCCCTCCCCTTCCCCCCGGCTACACCATCCCCTCCGGCACGCGGACGCCCTCACCCGCCAGGTGCCTCAACGCCGCCGCGATCGAGTAGCAGTCGAAGATCGCCGAGTGTTCCCGGCCCTCCACCGGCCGGGGGAGGCCCAGGGCCTGCCACAGGCGGCCGGAGTTGGTGGTGGCCGTCGTGGGGGCGACGGTGTTGAGCCAGGGGCGGATGTTGAGGAAGCCGGGGGCGAGGGAGCTGTGCTTGATGTCCTCGCCCCGGGCACGGGCCCACCCGACGTTCTCGCCGAGGACGACCATGTCGTTGCCGTAGGAGAGGGCGGGCCCGCCCTGGCAGAAGCCCAGGAAGTCGCTGATGGCCCGGGCCGGTGGGATGCCGTCCCGGTCGAGCGTGGGCTGGTCGATACCGGTGAGGGTGGTGAAGAAGGGCGAGAGCAGGGGGTTCACCACCGGGTGGACCAACGTCTCGAACTCCTCCACCACCACGTGGTCCTCGGTCAGGCGCAAGGCGCCGATCTGCACGATCTCGCGAAGCTGGCCGGGCGCCGACCAGTCCTCCTCCGCCGCCCCCGGCCAGGTCGTGAACTCCAGGTCGTAGACGACGAAGGTGGAGGGGGTGGAGGGGGTGGAACGGGCGGAGGGGGTGGAACGGGCGGAGGGGACGGAGGAGGCAGGTGGGGCGGATGAAGCTGACAAGACGGCACGCTCCCTGTGTGTAGTGCGTCAGCGGTCGCGGCGTTCGCGGTGACCGCTGCGCCAGGGGGACGTCCTACCCACGTGAGGTGGTTGCCGAGCGGGGCGCGGGACCGGCGGTCATCCGTTCGAGGACGGACAGTCCGGCGTCGGCCTTCGCGGCCGGTGACGTCGACAGGCCCGACGTCGGCCCCGACTCCGACTCCGACCCTGCCGCCGCGCCCGCCCCCGGCTTCTCCTCCGCCACCCCCTCCGGGCACAGCGCCTCGACGACATACGCGTTGAGGGCGTCATCGATGGGGCTGGGTTCGAAGCCCGTGCCGTCCTCGTTGAGGCGCTGGTACTTCATCAGGTTCCAGCCGAGGGAGAGCTGACGGCCGCCGTCGGCACGGGTGAGGCTGATCGTGCCGGCGCCGAAGACACCCCCGTCGTGGCCCCAGAAACGTCCGCAGCCGGGAAGGTCGAGGGTGTAGACGCCGAGCCCGTAGTCGATGGTCCCGCCGCCCGCGACGAGTTCCACGGGAACCGTGCGCCGCATCTCGGCGAGGGAGGCCCGGCCGACCAGGTCGCCGGTGAGCAGCTCGCGGTAGAAGCGGTTCAGGTCGTCGGTCGTGGAGATGATCGCCCCGGCCGTGGACGCCCAGGACATGTCGTAGACGCTGTAGTCGCGGGGCGGGTCGATCAGCCCGAAGAAGGACTCGTACATCTTGGCGTGCGGGCCCTTGATGTACGAGGTCCTCGGGTACGTGGTGTGGCGCAGCCCGGCGCGGTCGATGACGTTGCGGGTGATGTACGTTGACGCCTTCTGGCCGGTGACCGCTTCGAGGACGAGCCCGGCGATCACGTAGTTGGTGTTCGAGTACCGGCCGGGTTGTGCGCCGGGGGTGCCGGTGGCGGGGGCGGCGAGGCCCAGGCGTACGAGTTCCTCGGGGGCGATCGTACGGAAGCGGTGCTCGTCGAGGCTGGCGGTGGAGTTCTCCAAGAGGGAGGGGAAGGCGCCGGGGATGTAGTCGGCGATGTGACTGGTGTGGTTGAGGAGCATGCGTACGGTGATGGCGTCACCGCGGGATCGCCCGGTGCCGGTGACTGTGCCGGCCCCCGTGTCGTTGTCGGCCCCCGTATCGGCCCTGGCCCCGCTGCCGTCGAACAACTCGGGGACGTACTCGGTGACCGGCGCGTCCAGGTCGATACGGCCCTTCTCCACCTGCTGCATGATCGCCACCGTCGTGAACGTCTTGCTGATGCTGCCCACCCGGTGCCGCATGTCCGGGGTGACCGGGCGCCCGGTGTCGACGTCGGCGAGCCCCGACGCCCCGGCCCACCGGTCGCGCCCGTCCCGTACGGCGGAGTACGCGCCGTACATCCCCGCGTCGTGCACGGCGTCGAGACCGGCGCGCAGGGCGGCCCGGTCCAGGCCGCCGCCGGCCGGGGCCTCGACCCGTGGCGCGGCGGACGCGGTCGGCGCGGCGGCGACCGCCAACAACGCGCACCCCAGTGCGGCCCCGACAACACGCTTCACACGCATGACTCACTCCCCCGTTCCAGCGGTCCGGATCACGGACCTGGTCATCGCCCAACTCGTGGGTTCGGTAAGGCGATTGTCACGGGGAGACGGTGTGCCCTACATCGTTCTCCTGAACGATCACGTTCACAGCGGTGCCATGACATCTGTCATGACCTCCGTCATGGCACCGCTCGGATGTCATGGCACCGCTCGGATTCGGGGCGGGTACGGGCCCTACGCCTTGCGCAGGCGGCCGATGACGCCGTCGATGTCGCGGGCCAGCAGGTGTTGGCGGACGAAGTGGCCGCCGGGCTCCTCGTGCGCCTCGTACGGGATGCCCGCGTTGTCGAGGAGGCCCTTGAACTCCCGCTGACCCGCGAGCACTTCGGTCTCGTTGAGGAGGTCGAACGGGTCGACCGGGTTCGGGCTGGTGCCCGCGACGAGGAAGATCCGCTTGTTGCGGTAGCTCTCGACGCGCTCGACCGGGTTGTCGGCGCTGACCCTGGCCTGGTCCCACAGCGGGGCACCGTAGATCGTGCCGCCGCCCAGGTCCAGGGCGGCGGAGGAGACGTTCGCCCAGTGGGTGACCGCGCCGAGGTCACGGCGCAGGCTGGCGGGGCCGGAGTGGGAACTCACCGAGGCGAAGTGGCCGTAGTACTTGGCCGCGTACTTCAGCGCGCCGAAGCCGCCCATCGAGAACCCGGCGACGGCACGGCCGTCGTACTCGGCGTAGGTGCGGAAGTTCGCCTCGATCCACGGGAGCAGCTGGGCGATGTGGAAGGTCTCCCAGTCGTGGGGTCCGGTGTTGGAACTGACCGGGTTGGAGTACCAGCCCGCGTGACCGCCGTCCGGCATCACGACGATGATCGGCTTGCCCGCGGTCAGTTCGCGGATGCGCAGCCGGTCGAAGGTCATGAAGTCCTGGTCGGTGCCTCCGCCGTGGAAGAGGTAGAGGACGGGGTAGGTGCGTCCGCTGGTGCGATAGTCGTCGGGCAGCAGCACGTTGACGGCGGGCTGCCAGGCGATCGCCTCGGTCGCGAAGCGGTAGTACCACATACGCGGATCGGTCTCGGCGCTCTCCACGACGGTCAGCCCGAAGCCGTTGCCGGCCGCGTGCGCCGCCGGTGCCGTCGCGAGAACGCCGGTGCCGCCGAGGGCGACCGCGGCGGAGAGCCCGCCGGCGGCCTTCAGGACGTTCCTACGGGTGGGTCGGTGCTCGCGGTCGGTGCGGTGCTCGCTCAACTCGGCCTCCAGGGCGGAAAGGGCGGAAGTGCCGCGCATGCCGGTGCTTCACACGCCGCACATCACATCGCTCCGACCATTTCCGAATGCAATGAAATTCTGATCAAATCGCGATGATGCAGGTGCTGACGCCGGGACTGAGGAAGCCTCAGGGAGTCGGGACGCATGTGTGTCGGGACGCGGGCGCGTCGGGATGCGGGGGCGTCGGGATGCGGTTGTCACGGGGGAGATGGCTGGATGGACGGCGGGGGCGGCGGCGTCGGGACGGATGCGGCTGGTCGCGGAACGGTCGGGGGCACGCCTCCCCGGCGGTTACGGATCGCGGTGCTCGGGCCCGTGCGGGCCTGGCGGGACGGAACCGAGCTGGATCTGGGGCCCGTTCGACGGCGGGCCGTACTGGTGGCGCTGGTGCTCCGGCCGAACGTCCTGGTCGGCCATGAGCGGCTGCTCGACGCGGTATGGGGTCAGGCCCCGCCCGGTTCGGGGCGCCGGGTGCTCCCCAGCTACGTCTATCCGTTACGCAAGGCGCTGGACGCGGCCGGGGTCGGGCAGTCGGGGTCGGTGATCCTGAGCGGCGGGGGCGGGTACCGCTTCGTCGGCGACGGGGTCGAGCTGGATGTCGCGGACCTCGCCGAACGGGCCGGGGAAGCGCACCGCGCGAAGGCCTCCGGCGACCTCGACACCGCGCTGGAACGATTCTCCACCGCACTCGACCTCTTCCGGAGCGAGCCGCTGGCCGGGCTTCCGGGACCGTTCGCCGAGGTCGAGCGGCAACGGCTGGCGGAGCGCCGACGCGCGCTGCGGCTGGCGAGAGGTGAGTGCCTGGTCCTGCTCGGCCGGTCCGCCGACGCCCTGGACGACCTCGCCGAACTGTCCTCCCTGCCCGGGTTCGATCCGTATGACGAGTCACTGGTGGCACTGCGCATGCGCGCGCTGTACGGGAGCGAACGTCCGGCGGAGGCGCTCAAGGTGTACCAGGAGATGTACGAGCGCCTGCGCGACGACCTCGCGATCGAACCGGGCAACGAACTCCGCCGCGTCCATGAGGCGCTGCTCAACCGGGACGACGAAGCGCTTCTCGGGGCGGGGCCGGCGGCGACACCGGCACAGGTGTCGGTCTCGGCGGGGAGGCCGGCCTCGGTCCCGACGGGGAGGCCGGGCTCGGTCCCGACGGGGAGGCCGGGCTCGGCCCCGGCACCGGCCCCGACAGCGACGGCGGCACCGGCCCCGACAGCGGCTTCGGTCGAGGACCGGGGCCTGGTCCAGGTCCGGGACCAGACCCCGGTCCAGGTCCAGACCCCGACCTCGGCCCCCACGCCGCACGACCACGCGGCGGCCTCTCCCCCTCCGGCCGCCGCCCGGTCCCGCCGTGCGATGGTCAATGAACTCCCCGGTGATGTGGAGCAGTTGGTCGGCCGGGAGCGTGAGTTGGCTCTGCTGACCGTGCCGTCCGCGCCCGGAGCGGTGACTGTGATGGCGGTGGACGGTACGGCCGGGGTCGGGAAGACCACGCTCGTCGTACGCGCGGCCCACGCGCTGCGCGAACGGCACCCGGACGGCTGTCTGTTCGTGGATCTTCGGGCGCACGGCACCGGGCGGCCCAAGGTCTCGCCGCAGCGCGTGCTGCGCCGGTTGCTGCGCTCGATCGGCGCGGCCGACAGCGAGGTCCCCGGCGACCTCGACGATCTCACGGCCGCCTGGCGCACGGCGACGAGTTCGCTGCGGCTGCTGCTCGTCCTGGACGACGCCCTCGGCGCCGGGCAGGTACGGCCGCTGCTGCCCACCGGGCCGGGCAGCACGGTGCTCGTGGCCAGCAGACGGCGGCTGGCCGGGCTGGACACCGGGCGGCGGGTCACTCTGGAGCCCCTGGAGAAGAGGACCGCGGTGTCCCTGCTCACCGGTCTCATCGGCGAGGAACGGGCGCGGCGGGAGCCGGAGGCACTGCGCGAGCTGGTCGGACTGTGCGACCGGCTGCCACTGGCCCTGCGCATCTCCGGGTCGCGGTTGCAGACCCGGCCCGCGTGGACCCTGGCGTACCTGGTGGGCCGTATGGCGAACGAGGAGCGCCGGCTCGGCGAACTGACCGCCGGGGACCGCAGTGTCGAGGCCGCGTTCCGGCTGTCGTACGACCAGTTGTCGGCGGAACAGCGGCGTGGTTTCCGGGCGTTGGGGCTGGCGCCGACCGTCGAGTTCGACGTACGGACGGCCGCCGCGATGCTGGGGCTGCCGCTGCCCGAGGCCGAGCTGATCCTGGAGGGGCTCGTCGACACGAGTCTGGTGCAACAGCCGCGGCCGGGGCGTTACCGGTTGCACGATCTGGTACGGGTCCACGCGCGACGGCTGGCCCGGAGCGCGCCCGCCGAGGCCGACGCGGCGCGGGCGGCCGTACTCCGGCTCTATCTGGAAGCGGGCCGGACCGCCAGCGACTGGGGTCCCGCCGGCTTCCGCACCGGGCCGGCGTACACCGGGCCGGGGTACGAGGCCGGGGCGCCGTTCCCGGCCGGGAGCGGCAGGACGGACGCCGAGGGCTGGAAGGGCACGGAGGGCTGGAAGGGTGCCGAGGGCTGGCAGAGTGCCGAGCGTTGGCTGGACGGGGTCGGGGGTGAGCTGACCGATGTCGTCGCGTACGCCGCCGCGCTCGGTGAGGCGGATCTCGCGTGCTGGATCGCCGAGGGGCTGAGCGACTATCTCCTGCGCAGGGGGCGTTATCACGAGGGCCGGGCGGTTCTGGAGATCGCGCTCGGGCAGGTGGACCGGGCGAGCGACCGCCGGATGCCGGCCGCGCTGCGCAACTGCATGGGCATCATCGACGCGTATGTGGGCCGTTACGAGCAGGCGCTGACCCGGTTCGGCGAGGCGCTCGACCTCAGCCGGGAGCGGGCGGACCGGCATGAGGAGGCTCGGGCGCTGACCGGTCTCGGCGCCACCGAACTGGGTGCGGGCCGACTCGACCGGGCGCTCCCCCGGCTCACCGTGGCCGTGGAGATGTCCCGTCGCCTCGACGACGACTGGCTCACCGCGCTGGCCCTGCTCGTGCTCGGTATGGTCCACCACGGCGAGGGCCGGCACGAGCGGGCGCTGGCCTGTTGCTCCGAGGCCCACGACCGGGCCGCGGCGGCCGGGCGCCCCATCATGATCGCCAGGGCGCTGACCTGTGCCGCCGACGTCCGCCTCGACCTGGGCGACCACCGTGAGGCCGAGGCGCTGCTGCGACGCTCGGCGGAACTGGTCCGGCAGGCAGGGGACGTACTGCACCACGCCCTCGTCCTGGGCAGGCTGGGCTCGGCCGAACTGGCCGCCGGGGACCCGGACGCCGCCGTGGACGTCCTGCGTCAGGCCCTCCTCCTGCACGCATCCCTCTCCCCCGTCACCGAACCCAACTGCGACCGCCTGGAACTGGACCTCCGCCGCCGCCTCGGCCAGGCCCATGCGGCGGCGGACCGAATCCAGGAGGCCCGCGAACAGTTCCGCCTGGCCCTGTCCGTACCCGCCGCCGACACCTACCCGACGGAACACAGCCAGGCCGCCGAAGGCCTGGCCGCGCTCCCGCCCGAGATCTGAGAGCCGGGGCCGAGATCTGAGAGCCGGGGCAGAACGCCGAGGTCACAGCCCATAGCGGTACTTCATGTGGCGCCAGAAGTCGCGGAACATCCACATGTCGAACTCGGTGATCCGGTCGGCGCTGCCGGCCTTCATCAGGAAGCAGCACTGGCCGGTCGGCGTCCAGTCGTAGAAGTCGTCGAGGCCGAAGGTGTGCCCGACCTCGTGGAGGTAGATGTGGATGTTCTCCTGGGCGAGGGCACCCGTGAAGTAGGCGCGGCCCATGCGCTGTCCCCAGTCGCCGCCGGCGCCTCCGCCGAAGCCCTCGGTGAGCCAGAGGGACTGGTCGTAGTGGCGGGCGGCGCCGCCGGGACAGCGGGAGTAGTTGCCGTCCTGATGGAAGAACCGGCCGCAGTCGGGGTTGCACTGGGGGGCGCCGGCGCCGTCGAGCATGTTGGTGTAAATATCAACGGAGTTGTCGCTCCACTGGAGGGTGGAGCGGTTCTTCACGGCCCAGCCGACGATGTTGACGGGGACATTGGTGTACGGCCAGGCGTTGGTGCCCTGGCCGTTGTCGAGCATGGCGGCCATCCACTTGCCGAACTGCTTCTTCAGCGCGGCGTGGATCTGGTCGCGCAGGGCCGTACTGACCGGCTGGTCCGACTCCCAGCGGACGCAGTAGTTGACGCTTCCGCCGTTGGCCATGATCTGGTCCCAGCCGTAGTTCCGGAAGCCGTAGAGGTCGGGGTAGGTGGAGGAGACGTGGTTCCAGACCTCGTTGAGCGGTTGGACGAGGTGGGAGGGCGGGTTCCAGACGTCGGCGACGGCGGCGGCCGGTGCCGGTCCTTCGGCAGCCGCCGGTGTCATTCCCTCGGTGGCCGCGTCGACCGCTCGGGCCACGGCCGCCTCGGTCCGCGCCGCGTCGATCGCGGGCTGGGCCGAGGAGGGGGTGGTGAGGCCGGGGGCGAGGAGCAGTGCGGCGACGGCCGAGAAGACGGCGAGCAGCCGTACGAGGGGTCGTAGGGGGTGACCTTTGATGCGGGTGCGCATGGTGAACTCCCTTGTGGGGGGCGGGATTTCACGTGCCGTGCTGCGTTGTGCTGCTTTCCTTACGCTCGTTACGCTCGCTGCTGTTGCTGCACCCGATGGTTGCCGCCGAGGGCCCGGATGGTTGCCGTCACTTCGGCACGTGCGCGACGGAGTTCGCCGTGCCCCAGGCGACCCGGAGTTTGGTGGGAGTGCCGTGGAGGCGTTCGGGGTGGCCGCCGGGCGGGGAGACGGTCGCCTTCTCGACGCATCGTCCGCCGTACGCCTCGTAGAACTTCCGGGCGGCCGTGTTCTGTTCGAGCACCCAGAGGTAGAGGGAGCTGCCGGTGACCGCGCGCCCGGCGACCTCTTCGGCGGCCCTGGCGAGGAGCAGGCCGCCGACTCCGGTGCGCCGGCGGTGATGGCTGACATGGAGGTTGTCGACGAGGCTGCCCCAGACGGCATCGTCGTCGAGGACGACGTGGACGAACCCGAGCAGCTCACCGCCGCTGTCCTCGGCGAGGATCGTGACCCCCGCGGCGTCCGCCGGCTCGGCGAACCGCGCCGCCCACACCGCTTGCCGATCCGCCACCACATCGCCGTCCAGGAAGGCGTCGGCGTACGCACCCCGGTAGTGGCGACGCCAACTGTCGGCATGCAACCGCGCCACGCGTATGGTGTCGGCGGGCCGCGCGAGACGCAGACCGCCGATCACGCCGCCCTCCTGACAGCCACGGTCCGCATACCTCCGGGCCCCGCGCCCTCCCGTACGACATGGAGCCCGGCGGCCCGCAGTTGCCCCAGCACCCAGCCATGGGAGAGCCGCAGCTTGCGGTAACTGTGGGCGGTCATGGCCCAGTTGCCGTGGCCACGGTCTCCGCCGCCCTCACGCGCGTAAATCAGATCATGTACGACGACCGTGTAGCCGTCGTAGTCGTCCGGGTATTCGAGGAAACAGGTCATGATGCGGTCCTCGGTGGCGCGGACGGGGAGGAAGCGGTCGGTGCCGGTGAGGGGGACCGTGAGGTCGCGGTAGGCGAAGAGGGCGGTGCCGTCGGGTGCGAGCGCGGTGGCGACGGCGCCGAAGAGGGCGGCCACGTCTCCCCGGGTCGGCAGATGGGTGAGGGTGTCGCCGAGACAGACGACGGCGTCGACCGACCCAGGCCGGACCAACTCCCGCAGGGCGGTGCGGACATCGGCCCGCACCGGACGTACGGCAGGCACGTCGGCGGCGTACGCGGTGAGTTCGTCCAACAACGCCCGACTCAGATCGACGGCGAGCACGGAGTCGAAGCCCGACTCGGCCAGAGCCAGGCTGCTGTACCCCGGCCCGCACCCCAGATCCACGGCCAGAGCCCCACCGGGCCCCTCCCCCTCCCTTGGCACCACACCCCACTCCACCAGCCCGGCCCGCTGCCCCGCGACCAGCGCGGCCGGGTCACCCCCGAGCATCCAGGTGTAGTGCTCGGCGAGAAACCGGTCGTAGTGCTGCTCGGCGACGGTACTCATACGGCGACGCTCCCTTCGAAACCGGCGGACGCGAGCGTGAGCGGCAGCGCCCTCGTGCTGCGGTGCACGGACGATGCGAACGTAGAGCGAAATACGGCCAGTTGGAGCCCCGACCGAACCCCATTCGGTACGACCGCCAGAATGACGGCCATGGACGGCATAGATTCGGCGATCCTCGCCCATCTGCAACGCGACGCACGGCTGACCAACCGGGAGCTGGCCCGACTGGTCGGACTCGCACCCTCCACCTGCCTGGAACGGGTACGGGCCCTACGCGCACGCGGAGTGATCACCGGCTACCACGCGGCCGTACAACCCCGCCTCCTCGGCCGCACCCTCCAGGCCCTGGTCTTCGCCCGCCTCCGCCCCCTGAGCCGAGACGTGATCTCAGGCTTCGAGACCTACCTCGCCGGCCTCCCCGAGGTCGTCTCCGTCTTCGTGGTCTCCGGCGACGACGACTTCATCATCCACGTAGCCGTCCCCGACATAGAACGCCTCCACGCCTTCCTCATGGACCAGGTCAGCACCCGCCGCGAGGTGGTCACCTTCCGCAGCTCGGTGATCTACCAGCAGACGAATGTGCGGGTGCTTACGGCTATGGGGGATGCGGAGTGCGGAGGGGCTACCTGAGGGGGCCGAGGCTGGCTCTCGGCACGGTCGAAGAAGGGCCTGGCCCGACCTGCCCTTGCCAGACGTCCCTTAATTCCACGAGCGCCAAATCCAGGCCTCCCACCACACACTGCACACAGAAAAGCCGATCACGGCCACCGTCAACCATCAGCTGGGACCGAACTGTCAAGCATCTGCCGGGACCGGACACACGGCCAGCACGAGCATGATTCAAACTTTCTCTGCTGGTTCAAGCCCCGGGCTCCGCTCCACCGGACGCGCTTCCCGGTCTGGCCGCGCCCCCGTGTGAACAGGGACCGGAGGTCATGCGGGAGCTCCCGTACCGCCACAACGTCCTTGACGGCTGCCTCACCGGAGCCGACCTCCGACACCAACCACCATGACGACATCACGCATTCAAAGTCAGTAGGACCGAAAGGTAAGCTTGCATCCGGTCACGACTTCATCAACTCGGTCACCAGTTCCTGAGTGAATTGCTGCCGCTTCAGACGATCCCTTGAAGGCATCTGCCCACCGCCAGCCGCAATGACGGACTGCGCCAACTCGCGAAATGTAGAGATCAGATCCTGCTGCTTCAAAGCGACAATGATCTGTTCACTTTGCTCTTCCGACTTGTTCTTATCAAGGTCGGCCGACTGCCCGCCAAGTACGTGATATTTCAAAGCCATGAGAATGTGGTACCGAGCGGGCTTGTAAGCAGACTCAAGCCCCCCAGACCTGAAAGCATTCTCCAACCGGTAGGCAGCGAAGGCGCTAGCCATATAGGGAAGGAGCTTGTGATCCTCGCGGAAGATCGCTTCACCGATATCGGCGTATAGCCTGCTCGCGTAACGGGCAGCCACGTGAGGGGCATCCAGGAACATAGCTGAAACAGCACGCATTTGATCACTAATTGCGACGATTCGGTTCTTGGTCACCTCCTTGTTGTAGAATTGCCCCGAACGGCGCTCGTACGTCAGCTTAATGTCCGGCGTATCGAGCTTATAGAAGTCCTCCAGTCTCTTCTGGAATTTACTGAGCGCCACCAGATCGTTTTCCTGAACGGCGGTCTGGGAATTCGTTGCACGAATGATCTGAGTCGCAACCTCTTCATCTCCGGTCACAACCAATCGAATTGGCACGTAGACCTCAGAAATCGCATCCCCAAGCGACTGCTTGGAAAGATAGAGACAGTGACTGGTCTGACATCCATTTACAATCTGGTAACCGGACACTGCGACCGCATCTCCCGGCTTGGGCGAATATGAGGCGGCAACTACGGTCACGCCGTTATTTAGGACCGGAAGGAGGCTCCTCTCAGCGGAATCGAGAGTGCTCATGATCTGCTTATTTACCGAATTATCCTCCCCCTTAAACCCTCGGACGTTGTCATAAAAGACACGCTCATCAAGGTTCTTTTCCTCCCCGGTCTGGATCAACTTGAGCAGCTCTGCCACGGAGACGACACCAAGGATGGCCTGATCAACGCCGGGCATCTTTGGCAGGTTCACCTGCTTTTCGAACTGGATCTCTACCTCATTTGCATGATTCTTCCTCACCCATGCATCATGAATGTCGTCAGCACCTAGAACGGTGACAACCACCTTGCCGAGGAAGCCGAGATTATCAATGTGTTCCGTCGCGGTTGCGATCCTCTCCTTTACGGGATGGGCTGAAATTGCCTGCTTCGGCGCGGTCGTAGTGAAGTAAAGATAGACAGAAGGTGAATCCTTAAGGCGACTCGCATAGTTCTCGAACACCGACCCAAGTGCCTTAGCGAGCGAATCCAGGCGGGGGTAGGCAGGGAACCCCTCATTCTGAAGAAATTTCCGAACAGTGTCGCCGAAACTGAGGATCTCCGCGCTGGAAACAGAAGCAGATTGCTTTGCCTGAATGAAGTGAAGACTCACCTCAACCTTTGCTGCATTATCGCAGATTTCCCTAACGTCGTCAGCATCCCAAGCTAGCTGCCCATTCACATCAAGCGCGATGACATCAACGCCAATGGCCCCCGGATCCAAAAGCAGGTCAGACTTTTGAACCTGTGTCAGGAGGTCCTCGGGAAGAATGAGGCTTGCAGCGAAAAGTTCGAAGGCATCCGCATCACTGATTTCGGTGAGTTCCTCCTCCTCGCGAAACTTCTTGAAAAGCCCCTTGATGAGTGGGTTCATTCGAAACTCCCAGATGCTAGACGACGTTGTCCCGAGTAAGCGCATCTCTTTATAGGAGATCCAACACACAGCGGCATGGGCCATATTAGGGCAGATGGCTCTGACTTGGGGAGGATTTCTGCGCTTTGGGCGCAGCAATGGGTAACGACACCAGATACATGCCAGGTCCACCACGACGCGCCACAGGTTACGAGGCGTAGCTTGGCCACCGCCTTCCAACTGCGCCCGCAGGTCAAGGTGGTCGCTCAAGGGCCGCTCGCCCTCTCCCTGATCCTGCCGGTTGTACCGTCCTACTGTTGCTCCCGGCCCAGGTTCACGTTGTCGTCCCCTGCTGTCGTCCGGTCCGAGAGCGGCCCGGTGCGTTCCCGTCCCTACGCCGCGGCCACCAACTCACGAGCCCGTTCGCTGAAATCCGCCACAAGCCGATGCCGCCCGAACGGCTGCATGCGCTTCTGCAGGTCCTGTACCGCCTCGACGGCCCGCGACGACTTCACCTGTCCTGTCAGTTTGAGCGTGCGGATACCCGCAGAGTACGCGGCCTCAAGGTCACGCCGTTGCAAGTGGGACACGGCGAGCGCGGCCTGCGACATCGCGCCTCGGCGGGCCCGCTTCTGCATGTGCGCGTGGTTGATGGACCGGCGGGCGTGTTCCTCGGCCGCCTCGGGTTCGCCCAGGTCGCGGAAGGTGTTCGCGTGTTCTCCGTGCAGGTACGCGGGGTCGATGAACGCCGCCCAGTCCGGTTCGTCGGCGAGGTCGACGTTCTCGTACGCCCGTTCCGACTGGACGACGGCGTGCGCTGCCGCGGACTTCTCACCGAGCAGCGCGAGCGCGCGCGCCTCAAGGCACCACAGGTCGGCCAGGCACGCAGGCGACGTGGCCTTCGCCAGCCCTTGGCGGCCGGCCTGTGCCAGTCGGCGTCCCTCGGCCGGATTGCCGAGCAGCGTCGCTTGGTCGGCCATCCCCGCGAGCACGTGTGCGCCGAGCGCCGGGTTTCGGGATTCCTCGGCGAGGCGCAAGGACTGGATCAAGTAGCGCTGAGCGACGCTGTGTTCGCCGTTGTCGTAGGCCATCCACCCGAGCAGGTACGTCTGTTCCGCCGCCGCCTCGCAGAGCACGTACCGTACGTCGTCGCCGTGGGCGCGGCGCAGCAGCGGGTACACATGCTGGTTCATGTATTCGGCCAGCACCAGCCGCCCCGAACCCCCGCCCTGGAAGATGTCCATGCGCTGGAAGGTCGTGAACATGTTCTTGACCGCGGTCACGTCCTCAATGCGTACCCGCGGGCCGGGTCGGGGTGCCTGATCGAGTGTATTCAACAGCCAGTCACGCGAGGGCCCGATCCCCGCGACGGCCGCGAACGGTGCGCCTGCAAGGAACTTTCGTCGGTCCACGTCAGCTCTCCCCAGGTCTGCGACGACTTCCACCGTAGTTGTGTACGAGGAGTTGTACACGAGTGCGACATCGGCCGACCCGCTGTCACCGAGCCCGAGATCGTATGTTGTGACCCGAAATCCGAAGTGGTCCGAGAACACGCCCGCCAGAATGTCCGGCACCGGATCGCGCGGTGTATCGCCTTCGAGCCAGTGGCGGATGCGTGACGCGTCTGGCGAGATGTGCGGCTGGTTCCACTGGACCGCCTTGGATTTCAGGCGCCGCGCCAACTCCTTGCGGCTCATCCCCGATCGATCCAACCACTGCGCGAGCTTGTCGTTTGGTGCCTTCATCCCCGGACCCTTCCACGACGGGGGGTAGCGGAAGTGACACCCTTTGCCACCCCCTACGACGGTACCCCGGCCTGGGTCACGCGTGTTGCCTGGTCGAAGGAACCATCCGATCCACCAACCGGATCGGGACAGTCCACCCGTGAGGGAAGACGCATGATCGAACGACAGCGGGATACCGCCCCCGTCTGCTGCGAACCTCCCGTCGGCCCGCCGCCCATTCTGTTACTGGAAGGCGAGCCCAAGTCGGCCTATGTCGCACGCGAGTTCGTGCGCGAGTTCATGGGCTACCACGCGCCGGACGCGTCCGAGGACTACGTCGACACGGTCGTCCTGGTGACGTGCGAGATGGTCACCAACTCGATCCGGTACGGCACCGAGCCCGGCGACTCTCTCCGAGTCACGCTCGACACCGGCGACGCCCACACCCGAGTGGAGGTACAAGACCCCGTGAGACGCCGCCCTCAAATCCACCCCGCTTCCAGCCACCGCGACCGAGGGCGCGGCCTGGTCATCCTTGACGCTCTGTGCCACGAGTGGGGGGTCGACGACGCTCTGTTCGGCAAAGTCGTGTGGGCAGAGGTGAAAGCACCGTGACCGCGCCAAGCCTCGACAACCCCACCGGGCCCTGGATTCGTCTCCACGGTGACCGCCGTGGCCGACGCGCACCTACGCGCCGACTACGACAGCGACGAATTGTTCTGGGCGATCACCTGCGCCCAGTGCCGCTTCTGACCCGACCACGACGGACGGGCCGCCCCGAGGTGGATTGGACCCCGGGTCGACCCGCTGGGGCCGAGCGTACAAGGCGCTCGGCCCCTCCCGGTCAGAGCTCACCCACCGCACTGCCGCGCAGTCCTGCCCAACTCACGAGGGGAAGACAGGGTGACTACTTACCCCGTATCGCCAAACACGGTCCTCGCCAACGCGCTCAGCCACGCCGAGGACGTGCTCACGCCCCGAGTCGTCGACGCCGCGCCTGAACGGATCGTGTTCGTCGTGGGAACACAGATCAACGGGGCCCCACACATCGGTACCTCTCTGGTGCAGTCCCTCACGTTCGCCACGGCGACACGTCTCCGGGACAAGTTCGGCGTACCCACTGAGGTCCAGTTCGGTGCCCTCGACAACGCGCCGTACGCCATCGTCGGCGACCACGAGAGCGGACACCACTACCAACGGGCGTACGTGCACGCCCTCGGCGAGCAGGGCATCATCGACCAGGTCAACGCGCTGTACCGCCCCCTGTTCAACGACCTGTCCGAGCGACTCCACGTTCCGTACTTCGTCGAGACCTACAGCCAACAGCAGGCCGGTGAACACTTCCGCCGTACGTGGCTGCGTGTACTGCCGCGCATGGAAGCTGCCCGATGGTGGCTCGCGCCGTCCTCGGGTGTGCCGCACCTCCGTGTGCCGTGTCCGCGTCCCGGCTGTGGGTGGGCCGAGAAGTACGCCCAGCGCACTCACGTACAGGACGCCGACGCAGACCGCGCGATCATCTCGGCCGTGTGCCTGCATCACGGCGAGTACGAAATCATCATCGGCCCGGATGGCGGTGGGTACCTCGACCTCGCCACCCTGTACCGGAACATGGTCAAAGAACTCGCTGTCACGGGCATGCGCGGCACCCTGTACGTCATGGTGAAGGGAGGCGACTGGGTGTTCGGCTCTCAGCTCGTCGACGGCGCCTTACAGGCTGTCGGCCTCACCTGCGGGCAGCTGCCCGCCCGGTTGTTCTGCCCACAGATCGTCAGCGACACCGGCGCCAAACTGTCCAAGTCCCTCATTCGGGAAGGACACGCCAACTTGCCCGAGGGTGCGGCACCTTGGATGCTTGACACTCGGAAGTGGCCCGGATCTGCATCCGAGTACGTCGACCGACTCCTCGACATGGCCGAGGTCGTCCTGTCCGACCCCCGCCACTTCTTCCGCTCGTACTCCGCCGGCGAACTCGCCCGGATGATGACCGCACCAGCAACCAGGAGCGTTCCCACCCCATGACGGACACCGTCCCCGCTCGCGTCCGCGAACTGAACCTCTACCGGCGCTACTTCGACCTGGTCGCCGCCGGACAGAAGACAATCGAGGTACGGGTCAAATACCCACACCTCGCCGATCTCGCCACGGGTGATGTGATCCGGTTCCGGATCAAGGGGACGGACGAGACATGCGACGTGAACGTACGACAGGTCACCGAGTACCCAGACTTCGAGGCCCTGCTCGACGGCGAGGGCCCTGCCAACGTCAACCCGACGGCGACCCGCGAGGAGCAGCTCGCCAATATCCGTACGATCTACCCGCCCGAGAAGGAAGCGCTCGGCGCACTCGCGATCAAAGTCCAACTACTCGCTCCGTGACAGGCTCTCCGCCTCTGTCTCCGTGCGGGTGCCTGTTTCAGCAGAGTTGATCGAAATCCGCAGGCCAGAAGTCCAGCCACCCCCCGAGGGCGGGAGACGCCGAAGAGATGATCCGCCGCGAATCCCTCCGCATTCTCACGTTGACCGCCTTGTCGTTCGACAAGGCGGAGGCGCTGGCAGACGGCGACAAATCTCTGGAAGGGGTCCGTCTTTCCACACCCTCAGCGCGTAGACCCGGAACACGAAGGAGAACCGTGGCGCAGAACGAGTACGAAGCCAAGTTCCTGGAGATCGACGTGGAGGCCACCATTGGCGCGCTGCGTGCCGCCGGTGCTCAGCAGGTCTTCCCCAAGACCATGTTCACCCGTCTGATCTTCGAGAACGACGCCGTGCGAGGGGAGCAGTGGCTTCGACTGCGGGACGAGGGCGGCAAGACCACGCTCACCTTGAAGCAGGTCGTCGATGCCACACACATCAACGGGACCACCGAGATCGAGATCGAGGTCGACGACCTGGACAAGACAGCGGAACTGCTCACGGCCCTCGGCCTGCGACAGGTCCGCTTCCAGCAGAACTACCGTGAAGAGTGGCAACTGGAGGGCGTTGCCTACGACTTCGACACCTGGCCGGAGCTGCCCACCTTCCTGGAGATCGAGGGTTCGTCCGAGGAGTCCGTCAGGGACGCGGTGGCGGCACTCGGGCTGGACTACGACGAAGCCCGCTTCGGCAGCATCGACCTGATCTACAAGAGCGAACTGGGGCGCGACATCCTCGCTGAGCCGACTCTCCTCTTCGCGTGACGGCACGCTGTCGCGTCGAAGCCACGAAGAATAGAGAGCCGAAAGAGGTTGGCATGTCGCAGACCGAAGGTGCACGGCTGTTCCGTGAGGCCTGGATCGCGGGGGTGCGTCGGCACTTCCCCGGTGAGCCGAAGGCCGGTTACGTGACCCCCTGGGACGACACACCCCAGTGGGAACGGGAGGCGGCCGGGGCCGTGTACGAGCAGGTCCGCCAGTTCGTCGAGATCAGTGGCGGGAGCACGGCGCGGCTGTCCCGTGAGCAGAAGAGCCGGTTCGTCGCCATCTGCTGGACCGCCCAGATGTACAGGCACTTCGACGACCCGAAGCCGGGCTATGTGGCGGACTGGCCCGACCTCCCGTCCTGGCAGCAGGAGACGGACGCGGACATCTTCGAGGCCATTGAAAAGGCGCTCAGCTGACAGTTGTATTCGTAAAGCCATGATCACGAACTACAAGTTCCGACACCCCCGGAGGGAACGGGAGGCCCCCGGGGCCGTCGTCGTCGGCTCATGGCTGCCCGCAGGAAGCGCACAAGAAATGAACTTCTCCGAGCTGGTGAACAGGAACAAGCAGACGCTTGCCCGTCTCAAGGAATCGCCGAGGCTGCTTCTGCATCGCAGAGACGGCGAGGATCTGGTCCTGACCACCGCGGCGCGGGCCGAGCAGGACCAGACGGTCGTGTCGGCCGCCACCCGGATGCTGGCCGCGATGGCGCGCAGGGAGCCCGGCAGCACGGAGTTGCTCCTCGACATACTGCCGGACGCGTTCCCGTGGGTCCGCTTCCTGCCCGAGCCCGATCTCCACGCCTTCGCCGTCGAACTGGTCGACACCATGCGCGCCGCCGACTCGCTCGGCAACAGCGCCTCTGTCGCTCAGCTGCTCGTCGCCTGGCAGCACACCGCCGAGGTCCACTCCGACCCCGAACTGCTGGCCGCACTGACCCGGGATCACGACGAAGACTACGGCCCGGTACCCGATCCTCGGGACGTCGCATGACCGCGGGCCGCGGCGACCGCGCCGCGCCCCCGGCACCGGACGGCCGCTGGGAAGTCCGCTTCGCCGACGCGGCCTCGGCCAAGGGCTGGGAGAACCTCGCCCAGCAGGCCCGCGAGAACACCTACCGTGCCTGGCTCACCATGCGCACCGCCCCCCGGCCGACCACCGAGACACCCCGGCACCACCGTCTCAAGGGCGGTCTCGCGCATGGCACCCATCGCGGACAGACCTGCGAGCAGTGGCAGATCGCAGGTGACCGGCGGCGGCCGCGTCTGGTATCTCCTCGACACGGCCCGGCATACCTGCTGGATCATCTTCGCGGGCACGGGGCATCCGCGTGCCACAGACCGACGCTGAGCCGGGACCGCCGGGTATCGGGACTGAGTGCGGAGATCGCCGCGCCGAGGATGTCGTGATGACGTGCTCACCCGCTGACGGCCGGTCCGAGAACGCGGACCGGCCTCACGGCGCCAGCGCTTCACCGCTCCACAGCTCCACAGCTCCACAGCTCCACAGCTCCACAGCTGACAATGTCCGCCGCCTCCCCCCTCAGTAAATAGTGATCTGCTCGATCTTGTGGACCTTGCCCGTGGGGGAACCCGACGCGAGGCCCAGGTCGAAGGCGTAGTACTTGGGGAGGCGGCCCGAGTCCCACTGGGGGCCGCCCAGGACCGTGCGGAACTTGAAGCTCACCTCGTTGTTGCCGGTGTTCATCCAGCCCACGCCGTAAATGGCGACGTTGACGGTGCCGGCGTTGGCGAAGCAGGGATCGTTGCCTTCGGCCTCGAAGGAGAGGAACTCACCGTATACGCAGGGTTCCACCCGGTTGATGGCGTGGGCGGGGAGGGAGGTCGCGAGGGTGGCCGCCAGCGCGGCGCCGGTGACACCGACGAAACGCAGGGCACGACGGGCGGTCGAACGGTTCATCAAGGGCCTCTGATTCTCACGGTGGAGTGGAACGGGAAGAGGGATTCGGCAAGTGAGAGTCGCTTGAATCCGAAGAGGTTGCCAGGAAACGGCAAAGGCCATCGCGGAATGCCCTTGCGGGCAAGGGGAGTTACCCTCGCGTCCGCCCATCGGTCGAAGTCGAATCCCCGGTCGACGTCGAGCCCTCGGCCGAAGTCGAATCCCCGGCCGAGGTCGACCCTCCGGCCGACGTCGTCCCCCCGGCCGAGGTCGGCCCCTTGACCGAGCCCGACCCCCCGCCCGTCGACGCCCCTCCGCCTCCCCGAACCGCCCCAACCCCACCGCCCCCGCCACGCACCACACAAATCCGGCCGCGGCCCACCCCTCATACCCCTCCCGCGTCGAATCCCCCAGCCACACCACCCCGAACACGCCCGGCCACACCGTCTCGCAGATCACCATCGCCGCCGTGGCCGCCGGGACCGAGCCGGACTGGAGGGCCTGGACCAGGAGGAGGTAGCCGCCGAGGCCGGCGATGACCACCACGTACGCGGCGGGGTTGGTGAACAGCGCCGGGAGCGTCGCGTCGGGGAGCAGGCGTACGGCGATCGCTGTCAGGCCGAAGCTCAGGCCGGACGCGGCGCCCAACGCGACCGCCCGGCCCCGCCGCAGCCGTCCGCCCAGGACCCACCCGCCTCCCACGACGGCCACCGCCACCCCCAGCATCGCCACCCGCAACGCCAGGTCACCGTGCCCCGGCCCGTCATGCCCGGAGGACACCGCCAGCGTCGCCAGGCCCAGGCATACGACAGCCACCGCGCACCATTCCAACCACCGCAGCCTCAGCCCCAGTACCGCCGTCCCCACCACCGCCGTCACCGCCAGCGACCCGGCCACCGCCGCCTCCACCAGGAACAGCGGGACCAACTGCAACGCCCCCACCTGCGCCGCGAACCCCAGCGTGTCCAGCCCGGCCCCCGCGAGAAACGGCCACCCCCGCAGCGCCCGCGCCACGACCCGCCCCCGGCCCAGTTCCCCTTCGGCCGTCGCCGCCCGCCGCGCCCCCAGCGCCTGCAACACCGTCGCCGTACCCATGCACAACGCGGCACACAACGCCAGTACGACACCCGCGACCATGCGCGCACCGTAACGACGGCCCCCCGGGCCCGCCCCCGCCCCACCCCGCGACACCACCCGGCACCCACCCGCACGGCCCCCACCCCCACCCGTCCCCTCCCCCAGGACCACACAAAGTCCGACAGATTCATTGCTCCCCTTCTGTTCGAAGTCCTAGGGTGAGCCGGGATTTTCAACATCATCGGACAGCTTCCGACGCTCCCTCTGTACGCGCACCCGCCCCCGTCGTCCCGAGGAAGGCCCCGGTTCCATGCCCCACCCCCAGCCCCAGCCGCAGGCGCAGCCGCACCAGGCCCCGGCCCCCCGCCCCACCCCCGTCAGCCGCCGCCGGCTCCTGGAGGGCGGCGCCGCCCTCCTCGGCGCCCTGGCCCTCCCCGGCGGTGACGCGTACGCGGCCCCCCGCACCTCGACGGCGACGGCGACGGCGGCAGCCGCAGGCACCCCCGAGTGGAACGGCGACATCGCCCTCTTCCGGGTCGGCACCGAACCGCCCCACACCACCCTCATGCCGTACGCCGACGTCAGACAGGCGCTCAAGGCCGACCGCACCGACTCCCCGTACCGCCTGAGCCTCGACGGCCAGTGGAAGTTCGCCTACGCGGACCGCCCCGACGACCGCGACCCCGACTTCTACGGCACGGACGTCGACGACAGCGACTGGGACACCATCCCGGTCCCCGCCAACTGGCAGCTGCACGGCTACGACTTCCCGATCTACGTCAACATCACCTACCCCTGGTGGGGCCCGAACGGGAAGAACGGGACGGGCGAGGACGTCCAGCCGCCCAACGCCCCGACCGCCTACAACCCCGTCGGCCAGTACCGCCGTACCTTCACCGTCCCCCGCGACTGGTCCGGCCGCCGCACCTTCCTCCACTTCGAGGGCGTCAAGTCCGCGCACTACGTATGGGTCAACGGGGAACTCGTCGGCTACTCCGAGGACTCGTACACCCCCGCCGAGTACGACATCACCGCGCACCTCAGGCCGGGCCGCACCAACCACCTCGCCGTCGAGGTGTACCGCTACTCCGACGGCGACTGGCTGGAGGACCAGGACATGATCCGGCTGAGCGGAATCTTCCGCTCGGTCTACCTGTACTCCACCCCCACCGTCCACCTCCGCGACTTCAAGCTGGACACCCCGCTCGGCGACGACTACACGACCGCCGAGCTGTCCGTCACCGCGAGCGTGCGCGGGTACGGCGAGGATGCCGGTGACGGCTCGTACTCCGTCGAGACCCAGCTCTACGACGACCGGGGGCACCCGGTCTGGTCCCGCCCCCTCCACCAGCCGGTCACCATCACCGCCCCCGGCGAGGACGTGACCGTACAGGCGAGCAGGGCCGTGCCCTCCCCGGCCCTCTGGTCCGCCGAGCACCCGTACCTCTACACCGCCGTCCTCCAGCTGCGCGACCCGCGCGGCAAGGTCGTCGAGACGCTCTCCCACCGCGTCGGCCTCCGCGAATTCGCCCTCAAGGAAGGGGAGGGGGGCGCGCTCATGCGGATCAACGGGCAGCCCATCTCCCTCCGGGGCACCAACCGCCACGAGATGCACCCGGACCGGGGCATGGCCCTCACCCGCGCGGACCTGGTGAAGGACATCGGGATCATCAAGCGGATGAACATGAACACCGTCCGCACCTCCCACTACCCCAACAACCCGCTCTGGTACGAACTGGCGGACGAGTACGGCCTCTATCTCGTCGACGAGACGAACCTCGAAACCCACGGCATCCGCGACCGCTTCCCCGGCAACAACGCCGACTGGTCCACCGCCTGTGTCGCCCGCGCCCAGAACATGGTCCACCGCGACAAGAACCACGCCTCGGTCGTCATCTGGTCCCTCGGCAACGAGGCCGGCGGCGGCAGCACCTTCGTCAACATGCGGGACTGGATCAAGTCGTACGACACGACCCGCGTCGTCCAGTACGAGGGCGACGACCGGCCGACGATCAGCGATATCCGCTCGGAGATGTACGACAGTCCGTCGCGGGTCGAGCAGCGGGCGAAGGACACCGCCGACACCCGGCCGTATGTGATGATCGAGTACTCGCACTCCATGGGGAACTCGACCGGGAACTTCACGAAGTACTGGGATCTCATACGGCGTTACGACGTCCTGCAGGGCGGCTGGATCTGGGACTTCGCCGACCAGTCGGTGAGCACCCCGACCCCGACGCGGAAGCTGTTCACCGAGTCCGGTCCGAACGCGCTGCGCGGTGAACTCGTCAACCCCGCGGGCACCTTCACCCGCGACAAGGGCGTCACCTACGCGACCGTCTTCGCCCGCGACGCCTCCCTCGACCTCACCGGCTCACTCACCCTCGAAGCGTGGGTCACCCCGCACCACACCGGCTTCCACCAGCCGATCCTCGCCAAGGGCGACACCCAGTACGCGCTGAAGCAGACCAACAAGAGCGTCGAGTTCTTCATCTACGGCGGTGGGCAGTGGATCTCGGCCAGTTGGGCCGTCCCGGCCGACGGCTGGACCGGCGCCGAGCACCACATCGCCGGTGTCTTCGACGCCGGCTCCGGCACCCTCACCCTCTACGTCGACGGCGAGGCCAGGGCCACCCGGACGACCACCCGCCGCCCCTCCGTCAACACCGCCCCGCTCGCCCTCGGTACGGACACCGACAACCCGACCCGCGAGTTCAGCGGAACGATACGCCGGGCGCGGGTGTACGCCCGCGCCCTCACCGCCGCCGAACTGGCCTCCGACGACGGCCGTAAGGCATCCGACGACGGTGTCCGCTTCTGGTTCGACTCGGCCACCGTCGGCTTCGAGGAGCGCAAACCCCGTAAGCCGTACGACAAGACCTTCTTCGCGTACGGCGGCGACTGGGGCGACCACCCCAACGACGGGGCCTTCGTCGCCGACGGCATCGTCCTCGCCGACCGGGGCCACACCGGGAAGGCCGCCGAGGTCAAGCGGATCTACCAGGCGATCAACGTCACGGCCGGGTCGGGGGCCGCCCCCGGCGCGATCACCCTCACCAACGAATACCTCTTCACCAACCTCCGTGAGTTCGACGGGAGTTGGGAGCTGGTGGCGGACGGCGAGGTGGTCCGCCGGGGCAGGCTCACCCGAGCCCAGCTCGACGTGCCCCCGCTGTCCTCCAAGGACATCACGGTCCCCCTCCGGCTGCCCGCCTCCCCGGACGCCGAGTACTTCCTGCGCCTCTCCTTCACCACCAAGGAACGCACCCCGTGGGCGAAGGCCGGCTTCGAGATCGCCCGGCAGCAGCTCCCCCTGGACATCGGCGGCCCGGCGGTGACCCCCGTCCCGCTGACGAGCGTGCCGCCGCTGTCGTACGAGGACGGCGAGGAGGAGGTCACCGTCAGGGGTGAGGGCGGCGAGGGCACGGACGGCTTCTCGGTCACCGTGGACAAGAAGACCGGCACCCTCACGTCGTACGAGGTCGACGGCACGCGTCTGGTCGACTCCGGCCCGGTGCCGAACTTCTGGCGGGCCCCCACCGACAACGACAACGGCAACGGCCAGCACATCCGCAACCAGACATGGCGGGACGCGGGCGCGCGCCGGAGCGTGACGGGCGTGGAGGTACGGGCGTCGGACGACCGAGCCGTGATCATCACGGTCAAGGGCACGCTGCCGACGACCACGGAGTCGTCGTACACGACCATCTACACGGTCTTCGGCAACGGCGAGATCAAGGTCGACCAGACCCTCCACCCGGGCGCGGCCTCGCTGCCGTACATCCCGGAGGTCGGCGGCATGCTCTTCCTCCCCGGCCGTCTGGACCGCCTCCACTACTACGGCCGGGGCCCGGAGGAGAACCACTGGGACCGCAACGACGGCACGGATGTGGGTGTGTACTCGGGGACGGTCGCCGAGCAGTGGACCCCGTACATCCGCCCCCAGGAGAACGGCAACAAGACGGACGTCCGCTGGCTGGCGCTGACGGGCCGGAACGGCTCGGGCCTGCTGGTCTCCGCCGAGCCGGGCACCCTGTTGGAGTTCAACGCCTCGCACTTCACCCCCGAGGACCTCTCGGCCGGCGTCCGCCACGACTACCAACTCACTCCCCGCGACTCCGTCGTCCTCCGCGTCAACCACCGCCAGATGGGCATCGGCGGCGACAACAGCTGGGGCGCCCACACCCACGACGAGTACAAACTCTTCGCGAGCCGGGACTACGCGTACAGCTACCGGCTGCGGCCGCTGACGGACGTGGACGAGGCGATGCCGACTTCGCGGCGGCCCACGGCCACGGAGTAGAGGGCGCTGTTCTCAGGCGACGGCTCCAGGCGACCGTTTCGGGCGACGGTTCCAGGCGACGGCCTCTCCTCACTGCGAGGCGGGGCCGTCGCCGCGTACCGATCCTGCCCACGGCGCCGAGCCCGCCCAGGGGTTCGGCGTCGTGGCGCTGCCAGAAACCACCTCTGTCACATCCGTTGACTTCCGCCCCGCGCGGCTCTAGTTTCGGCCCGCCGATACGTTCGGTGAGCCGATCCTTGTTCGAGATATCGACCCCCGGATATCCGTAGGAGCCGCATGTCCCCCACTTCCCCACCCAGGTCGCCGAGCCTCAGAGGCCGTTGCACATCGGCGGCCGTACGGGCCCTGGCGCTGGCCACCGCCGCGACCGCCGCCCTCCTCTTCGCCCAGCCGGGCCAGGGCCAGGCCGGTCAGGACCCGAGCCGGGCCCAGGGCGCCGAGTCCGCCCTCGCCGACGCCTCCCCCGTCGCCGTGACCGACCGTCAAATCCCCGTCACCGAGGCCCCCATGGGCTGGGCCTCCTGGAACGCGTTCGCGGCCGTCGTGAACTACGAGGTCATCAAGGAGCAGGTCGACGCGTTCGTCGCGGCGGGCCTGCCGGAGGCCGGGTACGAGTACATCAACATCGACGAGGGCTGGTGGCAGGGCACTCGCGACAGCGCGGGCAACATCACGGTCGACGAGGCCGAGTGGCCGGGCGGTATGCAGGCCATCGCCGACTACATCCACAGCAAGGGGCTCAAGGCCGGGATCTACACGGACGCCGGGAAGGACGGCTGCGGCTACTACTTCCCGACCGGCCGGCCCGCCGCGCCCGGCAGTGGCAGTGAGGGCCACTACGAGCAGGACATGACCCAGTTCTCCCGGTGGGGCTTCGACTACGTGAAGGTCGACTGGTGCGGCGGCGACGCCGAGGGCCTCGACCCGAAGACGACGTACCAGGCGATCAGCGACGCCGTGACCGCCGCCACCGAGACCACCGGCCGCCCGCTCAGCCTCTCGATCTGCAACTGGGGCTACTCCAACCCCTGGAACTGGGCCCCCGGCATGGGCCGCATCTGGCGGACCAACACCGACATCTACTTCCACGGCGGCACCCCGTCGTACGCGAACGTCCTGACCGCCTTCGACCGCAACATCCACCCCACGGCCCAGCACACCGGCTCCTACAACGACCCCGACATGATGGTCGTCGGCATGAACGGCCTCACCGCCGCCCAGAGCCGCTCCCACCTGAACCTGTGGGCCATCTCCGGCGCCCCGCTCCTCGCCGGTCTCGACCTCACCACGATGACCGCCGAGACCCGGACCACCCTCACCAACCCCGAGGTCATCGCGGTCGACCAGGACCCGCGCGGCCTCCAGGGCGTCAAGGTCGCCGAGGACACCAGGGGCCTGCAGGTCTACGGCAAGGTCCTCTCCGGCAGCGGCAACCGCGCGGTCGTCCTGCTCAACCGCACCTCCACCACCCAGAACATGACCGTCCGCTGGTCCGACCTCGGTCTGACCAACGCCTCCGCGACCGTCCGTGACCTGTGGGCCCGCCAGAACGTGGCCACCACCGGCACGAGTTACACCACCAGCGTCCCGGCGGGCAGCTCGGTGATCCTCACGGTCACCGGCGGCACCGAGCAGTCGGCGAGTACCTACAACGGCACGGCGAGCTTCTCCGGTGTGGTCGCCGGCTCGACCGGTCTGAAGACGGTCGACGTCTCCTACACCAACAACACCTCCGCGCCCGTCGTCGGCACCCTCACCGTCAACGGCAGCCAGAACCCCACCAAGGTCACCTTCCCGCCGACCGGTTCGACCCCCGGCAACATCTCCGTCAACGTCTCGCTGAGCGCGGGCAGCGCCAACACCGTCTCCTTCTCCGGCGCCCCCACCCTCGAAGGCATCGTCGTACGCCCGCTGCCCGGCAAGAACGGCACCCTGATCAAGGGCACCGGGTCCGGCCGCTGCGCCGACATCAACGACAACACCATCACCAACGGCACCGACGCCCAGCTGTGGGACTGCAACGGCGGCCAGAACCAGGCGTGGCAGTACGACAGCACCCGCAAGGAGCTGGTGGTCTACGGCAACAAGTGCCTGGACGCCTGGGACGCCGGCACCAGCAACGGCACCCGCGTCGTCATCTGGGACTGCCACGGCGGCACCAACCAGCAGTGGAACGTGGGCGCCGACGGCACCTTCACCAACGTCAACGCCGGGCTCTGCCTCGACGCGTACGGGGCCGCCACCGCCAACGGCACCAAGCTCGTCCTGTGGTCCTGCAACGGCCAGAACAACCAGAAGTGGAGCCAGATATGAGACACGAGAACCTCCCCTCCGCCGAGGGCCGCGGCCTCTCCCGTCGGCTCTTCCTGGGCGCCGCCGCCACCGCCCCGCTCGCCGCGACCGGCGTACTGACCCTCGGCGCGGGCACCGCCCACGCGGCCGACTCGGCGTACGCGATGGTCTACTTCACCGAGTCCAACACCATGCTGGAGGCGAACTACAACCTCCACCTCGCCGTCAGCCAGGACGGTCTGATCTGGACCCCGCTGAACCAGAACAACCCCGTCGCCACCCCCACCCTCGGCGCGGGCGGCCTGCGCGACCCGTTCGTGATGCGCAAGCAGGACGGCACGTTCGTCGTCATCGCGACCGACCTCAGCGGCACCGACTGGACCCGCACCAGCGTCAACATCCATGTCTGGGACTCCGCCGACCTGCGCACCTTCACCGGCTACCGCCTGCTGAAGCTGCACGACATGACGACCACGCACAGCTGGGCCCCCGAGGCCTACTGGGACGCCTCACGCGGCCAGTACGGCATCCTCTACTCCTCGGTGAACAGCAGCGGCCACAACGTCATCATGGTCAGCTACACGACCGACTTCGTCACGACGACCGACCCGCAGGTCTTCTTCGACCCCGGCTACGACGTCATCGACGGCAACCTCACCATGGGTGTGAACGGCGTCAACTACCTCTACTACAAGCGGAACGGCACCCTGGTCGGCGCCCGCTCGACGACTCTCACCCCGGGCAGCTTCACCCCGTTCAGTACGGCGGCATCCCACGGCGGCACCGAGGCGCCGACGGTGGTCAAGTCCCTGACGTCGAACACCTGGTACCTCTGGGGCGACACCTACACCCCCAACGGCGTCTTCTACGTCTGGCAGACGAACGACCTCGCCGCCGGCACCTGGACGGCCCTCGACCAGAAGCTCTACACCCAGCCGCTCAACTCCAAGCACTGCGGCATCCACCCGATCACCTCGACCGAGTACAGCAACCTGATCGCCAAGTGGGGCACCCCCGCCTGGAACCGCCTCAAGTCGTACAACTACCCGGCCCGTTACGTCCGCCACAGCGGTTTCGTGGGCCGGATCGACGAGTACCCCTTCGACCCGTACCCCGACTCCCAGTGGAAGCTGGTCCCGGGCCTCGCGGACTCCTCGGCGGTCTCCTTCCAGTCGGTCAACTACCCGACCCGCTACCTCCGTCACTACAGCTACGAGCTGCGTCTCGACGTGAACGACGGCACGTCGACGTTCGCCGCCGACGCGACCTTCGTCCGCACGGCCGGCCTCGCGGACTCCACCTGGTCCTCCTTCCGCTCGTACAACAACGCGACCCGCTACATCCGCCACAGCGGCTTCGCGCTCCGCATCGACCCCATCTCGACGGCGACGGAGCGCGCGGACGCGACGTTCCAGGTGGGCTACTGACGAAAGCCGACCCCAGCGCGGTGGCCCGGAGCATCCCGCTCCGGGCCACCGCCCGTTCTCCCGTTCTTCCGTTCTCCCAGTCTCCGCAGGCGAGTTGGTGGATCACCGAAGATCCCTTATAGTTGATCACGAGCCGCTCACCGGAAAACAACTCCGAGAAGCACTCAATGCGTTGGTGGTCCAAGGAAAGACGCCCCGCTTCCTGCGGGGAAATGCAGGTGCAAGGCCTGCCCGGCGCTCCACTTCGAACCCCACTCCGCTGCCTGCGGAGTGGGGTTCGCGCGTTGTGCGGCCCTGCAGCCTACGGGCTACGAGTTGTAGACGCTGACGTCCTGGAGCTCGCCGCCGACCTTCTCCTTCATCGGGGTGATGACGTCCTCCTTGCCGGAGATGGCCCAGCGGGGGCCGACGAGGTACTTGCCGCCGTAGATGGCGGCGGTCTCCAGCCAGGTCAGCTTCAGCTCCTCCTCGGGGAAGGTGGTGATGAGGTAGTCACCGGCCGCCGTGTGGCAGACGCCCTCCCTCAACTCCTCCGCCTCGGTCCGGATCTTGACCTCGCAGCCGGTGAGTCGGGCCAGCACCTCGACCTTGGCCGGCGCCACGACCGCCGCCACCGGACTGGACTCGTCCTCCTCCACCTTGTCCACGGCCTTGTCACCACCACCGCCGCACCCCGCCAGCACAGGCAGAACAGCCACCACCACAGCCAGCGCGGCACCGCGCGTCAGCTCCTTGCTCAACACGTCCGGTTCTCCGTTCGCGCTCACCTACCGAGTGCACTCGGGGAGGGGTACGTGCGGGAGTCATGGATTGCTCACCGATGAACGGGCGGCAGATCTCGTCGTACGGTCAACGGCATGACGACGGAGGATGCGAAGGGCCCCAGGCCCCGGGTGCAGTTGGTCATGGGCGTCGTCCGCCAAGGCGACGAGATTCTGCTGGTGCGGGAGAGTCTCGGCGCCGATGGTGAGATGCTCTGGTCGCTGCCCGGCGGCGGCGTCGAGGACGGCGAGCTCATGCACGAAGCGCTCCGGCGCGAGCTGCGGGAGGAGACCGGGCTGCTGGTGGGCGATCCGGTGCGGACCGCGTTCCTCATGCACATCGATTCCGAGCGGCACCCTTCGGCGTTGGCTGCCGCCTTCGAGATCGACGAGTGGTCGGGGGACATCGCGCCACAGGACGACGACATCGAACAGGCCGCCTTCTTCCCCCTGCCCGACGCTCTGAAGCTCCTCGGCGAGCTGGACAGCGCGACTCAGCGGGAGCCCATCGTCGGCTATCTGACCGGGGCCATCGCACCCGGGACCATCTGGCTGTACCGCAACCGGGGTGAGGAGGAGACGCTCGTCGCCCGCTGGTGACAGGACGACCGAGCCGAGCTTGCTCAGGACGGCGGGGAAAGCGGGGGAAAAGGGCGGGGCCCCGGAGATTCGCGCTCTCCGAGGCCCCGCCCCTGGCACACCACGAGTCGGGCGGTGTCAGGCGTCCGTGCGGCCTGTGCTTCTGCGGCGGGTCACGATGAAGATCGCGCCGCCCGCCGCCAGGAGGCCCGCCGCGCCGAGGGCCAGCGGGATGGCGTTGCCGCCGCCGGTTTCGGCGAGGTCACCGCCGCCGCCGTTGGGCTTGGGGTCGGTCGGGGTCGAGTCGGAGGGGGTGGGGTCCGGGGTGGGGTCCGCCGGGGTTTCCTCGTCGGCCGGGGGCTGTTCGTCGGCGGGCGGGTTCTCCTCGGTCGGCGGGTTCTCCTCCGCCGGGGGCTGCTCCTCGGCGGGCGGCTGCTCCTCCGCCGGGGGCTGCTCCTCCGCCGGGGGGTTCTCCTCGGCCGGCGGCTGCTCCTCGGTCGTGCAGTCCTTCGTGCCGCCGTTCCACGCCGCGATCAGCTTGTCCTTGATGACGGGGCGGTCCGGGCCCTTGGGCACATCGCCGTGCTCGAAGCCGTCGTCGGCGTCGAGCTTGCCGTCGAACTTGACCTTGCCCCGGTAGAGGTCGATCTGCGCGTAGCAGCCCGCGTCCGGCACCGCGATGTCGAGGGAGTCCGTGGCGCCCGGCCGCACCGTGACCGTGTCGAAGTCGACGAAGACCTGCTCGCCGGAGGTGGCGAACGTCGGGCCGTGGGCCAGGTAGGACGCCAGCGAGACCGTGCAGGTCGTGGCGTCGGAGGCGGCCCGCACCTCGATGTGGGCCTTGCCGTCCTCACCGGGCTTGAGGTTCGTCTCGTCGAGCTTGACCCAGTCGGCGAACTTCACGCCGTCGAGGGAGAACTCGCAGCGGTCGGTCTCGGTGGCCGTGCCCGCGCCCTGGCCCGGGGCGTAGCTCTTCTTGCCCCAGCCGTCACCGCCGGGCGTACCGGTGGCGAAGGCCGGACCGGAAACGGCCGCGCTCAACGCAAGAGCGGCGACGCCCGTCCCCAGCAGGCGGCGCATGGTGACACGTCTCGCTATGGACATGCAGATCCCATCCTCGAACCGAAGTTCAAAGCCGTACGAGACCCGGGGCGCGGGGCGGGGCAGGGCGAAGCTGCCGGGCTCGCGCCGGGGGTGTGAGTGGTCGTGGACACCGGGCTCACTGGTCGAATGAGCCACAGCGTGCGCACATCGTTTACCACCGGGTATGGGCTGTCAACCTCGGGAAACGCCCGTTCACTTCGGGGTTCGACGGCCCGAACGGCAAGGGAGGGCACACAAGAAGGGCACAGGATGTGCACATATCGGGCACATGTGGAATGGAGGATTCCACCAGTCACTCCCGGCGCCCATTCAGACCCTCCGGGCACCTCGGCGGATGCCCCGTAGCCCGGTAAAGACTTGACCAAGTCGACCGACTCGCGACGGTCGCAAAGGAGTTGGAGCGGGCTGATTTGACAAGACCCACCCCGCTCTCGACCCTCTACGTCATGACATCCATTTTCATTAGTGATATGGGATGGGGTGAACGCCCGTGCGCGTAGCCTTCGTCGGCAAGGGCGGCAGCGGTAAGACGACCCTGTCCGCGCTCTTCGCCCGGCATCTCGCCCGCTCCGGCGCCCCGCTCGTCGCGATCGACGGCGACATCAACCAGCATCTCGCCCACGCCCTCGGCCAGGACGAGGAGGATGTCTTCGGCGCGCCGCCGCTCAGCTCGCGCACCGGTGACATCAAGGACCATCTGCGGGGCGACAACCCCCGGATCGTCTCCCGCGAGGCCATGGTCAAGACGACCCCGCCCGGCCGGGGTTCACGTCTCCTCCGCCTGCTCGGTGACGACGACATCCACACCACCCACGTACGACGTGTCGGCGACGTCCCCCTCATGGTCACCGGCGCCTTCGACGAGAGCGACCTCGGCGTGGCCTGCTACCACTCCAAGCTCGGCGCGGTGGAGCTCTACCTCAACCATCTCGTCGACGGGCCCGGCGAGTACGTCGTCGTCGATATGACGGCGGGGGCGGATGCCTTCGCGTCCGGGCTGTTCACGCGGTTCGACATGACCTTCCTCGTGGTCGAGCCGACCCGGAAGAGCGTGTCCGTGTACCGGCAGTACCGGGAGCACGCCGCCGAGTTCGGTATCCCGATCGCCGTCGTCGGCAACAAGGTCACCGGCGAGGACGACCTCCTCTTCCTCAAGGAGCACGTCGGCGACGATCTGATCACGCACTGTGTGCAGTCGTCGTACGTACGGGCACAGGAACAGGGCCGTGAGCAGGGCGAGTTGGAGTCGCACAACCTGCACGCGCTGCGGCAGCTCAAGGACGCCGTCGACGCCCGTACGAAGGACTGGGCCGCGTTCCAGCGCCATGCCGTCGAGTTCCACCTCCGCAACGCCGAAGCCTGGGCCAACGCCGCCACCGGCCATGACCTCGCCGGCCAGGTCGACCCCGAATTCCGCCATGGGCCTCAGGCCCTGGCCGCCACCGGCTCACCCGCCTGACCACCGCATTTCCCGTACCACAGCACAGAACAGGAACATCCATGTCGCTCGACGTCTCCCCGCAGTTGCTCGCCGATGCCGAGAAGGGCGAGATACGGGAGGAGGAGTTCGTGGAGACGGTGCGTACGTCGCTGCCGTACGCCTATGAACTGATCGCCTCCCTCGTCGGTGAACTGCGGGGCGGCAGCGCCGAGTTCGCCGACAACCAGACGCCGCCGCCGTCGGAGAAGGAACGGGGGCAGCTGCTGCGGGCGCTGTCCAGCGACGCGATCCGGGGCAGCCTGGAGCGGCACTTCGGGGTCGCCCTCGCCTTCCAGAACTGCCACCGGGTGGCGGTCTTCCCACAGGAGGCGCGCGGCGGTGAGACGTACACCCGGTTCACCTCCCTGCGCGCGCAGATCCTCAACCAGTCCCCGGAGTTCCGCGACTGCTGACGGCCGACGGGCTCCGGGCCCGTGCCTCCGAGTTCCCGCACCGCCCGCCTCCTCCGCATCCCCTCCCGCGGAGGAGGCGGGCGTGTCCGCAGGGGTGGGGCTCAGGGGGGCGTACAGGGGCGCGTTACCGGCGTACGGCCGCGTGGGGGAAGGGGTGGGCGCCTCTGTTCATGCGGTGCCGGGGGTTGCCCGGGGGCGTCTTCGGGGTCCTCCCGGCGTCCGTCTTCGTCCGTTCATGCCCGTTCCGGCCCGATCCCGGAGGGGGTGTCGCGGCGCCGGGTGCCTCTCCGGGTCGGCGGCCCGCGCCCGGCGGCGGGTTCTCGGGCCGCTCGGGCCGTCACAAGTTGGCCTGCCTGCGATCACACAAGGTGAATAATGGGGCCAGAGGGCGTCTCAGCGACAGAGAGGGTCGCCGTGGGGACGAACGAGAACAGCGGTGTCAGTGATGTCAGTGATGTCATCGACGTCAGTGGCGTCACCCGTCAGCGGTTCGACGTGGCCGATGCCGCGCCGCTGCTCATCGACGCGAACGGGACCGTGACGAGCTGGACCCGTGACGCCGAGCGGCTGTTCGGATACCCGGCGGGCGAGATCCTGGGCCGCGATGTCCGTACGCTGCTCATCACCGAAGACGCCGAGCGGATCGCCCGTCTGGCCGACTCCCACCGCGCCCTCGGCGGCTGGTCCGGCATCCTCACCGCCCGCCACCACGACGGCCACCGGCTGAGGGTCATGGTCCGGCTGGTGGCCATGCGCGAACCAGGCGGGCCGACGGCACCACCGGCCACGGCCCGGCCGATGGGCACGAGCGGCACCCGCGCCCCGACCACCACCCCCACCCCAACCGGCCCCACCGCCCCCTCCCACTGGGTCGCCCTCGTCTCCGACGCCACCGAAGCCCCCGGCTGGAACATGAGCCGGCCGGTGCTGGAGGGGCTCACCGCTCGGGCGCCGATCGGGATCGCCATCGTGGACACCGAGCTGCGGTTCGTGTGGTCGAACGCGGCGCTGGAGCGGTTCGGGGGCGGACGGGCGTACGAGAGGGTGGGGCTGCGGCTGGGCGAGGTGCAGCCGGGGCTGGACGCGGACCGCATCGAGGCGCAGATGCGGAAGGTACTGGCGACGGGCGAACCGGTGCTCGATTACGAGCATGTGGGGCGGGTGCGCGCGGCCCCGTACCGCGAGATCGCCCACTCGATGTCGTTCACCCGGCTGGAGGACGAACAGGGGCTCCCCATCGGCGTGTACTACACGGTGATGGATGTGTCGGAGCGGCATCGCGCCCGCTCCCGGCTCGCCCTTCTCGACCGGGCCGGTGAACAGATCGGCCGCACCCTCGACGTACGGCGCACCGCGCGGGAGCTGGCCGACGTCGTCGTCCCGGCCCTCGCCGACTTCGTGACCGTCGACCTGCTGGACTCGGTGCTGCGCGGCGCCGAACCGGACCCGCTCGGCGAACCGGACCCGGGCGACGGGACGCTGCGGCTGAGGCGCTGCGCGCACCAGTCCGCCCGGGAGGGGGTGCCGGAGGCGGTGCTGGAGATCGGCGGCATCGCCTCGTACGAGGCCGGTTCGCCCCCGGTGCGGGTGCTGCTGAGCGGGCGGTCGTGGTCGGAGCCGCTGCTGAGCCCGGACTCGGACGAGTGCGCCACGGCGGTGCCGGGCGGGCAGGCGCTGTCGGACTCGGCGCTCGGGCTGCACAGCATGATGATCGTGCCGATCCGGGCGCGGGGGATCACGCTCGGCATCGCCAAGTTCTTCCGGCGCGACCGGCAGGACCCGTTCGACGAGGTCGACATGGGTCTGGCGGAGGAGCTGGTGGGCCGGGCCGCCGTGTGCGTGGACAACGCCCGCCGCTACACGCGGGAGCGCGACGCCGCCCTCGTGCTGCAGCGCAGCCTGCTGCCGCGCCGGCTGCCGGAGCAGGAGGCAGCCGAGGTCGCCGTCCGCTACCGTCCCGCCGATGAACTGACCGGCCTCGGCGGCGACTGGTACGACGTCATCCCGCTCTCCGGCGCCCGGGTCGCCCTGGTCGTCGGCGAGGTCGCGGGCCACGGCATCGACGGCGCCGCCGCGATGGGCAGCCTCCGTACGGCCGTACGCACCCTCGCCGATCTCGATCTGCCGCCGGACGAGGTGCTCGCCCATCTCGACGACATGGTCGCCAAGTCGGCGCGGCAGGAGGGGGACGGTGCGGGCGGGGGCGGCGTGCAGACGGTCGGCGCGCGCTGTCTGTACGTGGTGCACGACCCCGTGTCGGGCGCGTGCGCCATGGCGGCGGCGGGCCGTTTCACCCCGGCGCTGGTGGCCCCCGACTCCACGGTGACCTGCCCCGAGCTGCCCGAGGGACCGGCGCTGGGCGTCGACGGCCGGCCCTTCGAGTCCCTCGAACTGACGCTTCCGGCGGGCACGTTGATCGCGCTCCACACGGACGGACTCCCCGCGGAGTCCTCCCCCGAGACCCTGCGCCGGGCCCTCGCCCATCCCGAGCCCTCCCTCGAACGCCGGGCCCAGCGGGTCCTGGACGCCCTCGCCCCGGCCCGCCCCACCGACGACGTCGCCCTCCTCCTCGCCCGCACCCGGCGGCTGCCCGCCCACCGGGTCGCCTCCTGGGACCTGCCGGCGGACCCGGCGCTTGTCGCTCAGGCCCGTAAGACGACCGCGCGGCAACTGGGCGTCTGGGGGCTGGAGGACCTCGCCTTCACCACCGAGCTGATCGTCAGCGAACTCGTCACCAACGCCATCCGGCACGCCGCCGGGCCCATCCAGCTCCGGCTCATCCTCGAACGCACCCTGATCTGCGAGGTCTTCGACGGCGGCCCCACCGCGCCCCATCTGCGCCACCCGCGCACGACGGACGAGGGCGGCCGGGGCCTCTTCCTCATCTCCCAGTTCACCCAGCGCTGGGGCACGCGGTTCCTGCCGGAGGGCAAGGTGATCTGGGCGGAGCAGTCGCTGGAGGGGCCGCTGGGGTGAGGCGGCCGTTCGTTGACGGCGGCGTGTTGTTCAGTCGTCCTGGCTCGGCTGCCCGGTGGTGTGGGCGGCCGGGGGCGTCCCGGGGCCGGACTTGGTGTGGAGGACTTCACGGGCCTGTTCGGCGGCGCGGGCCATGCTCTCGCAGATGAAGTCGACGAAGCGGGCGATGTTCTCCAGGCGGATGCCGGCCGGGGTGCCCGGACCGAGGAGGCCGACGCCCTGCCGTGTGATCTCGGCGAGTTCGGCGAGGGACCGGACGCTGGCGAGCGTGGACTGGTACATGACGTCGTCGTCGACGATGTAGCGCTCACGGCGGCGTTCGTCGCGTTCCCGGCGGATGAGGCCCTGGCTGTCGAGGAACGCTATCGCCTTGGAGACGGACGCCGGGCTGATCTGAAGACGCCGGGCGAGTTCGGACGCGGTGAGGCTGCCTCCGTCGGTGGTGTAGAGGCAGGCCAGCACCCGGGCGGTCATCTTGGGCAGGCCCGACTGCATGAAGACGGTGGTGAACCTCTCCTCGTACTCCCGTACGGCCGCGCTGTCGCGACCGTGGGTCTGCGGGGGTGTCCGGTGATCGCGGGGGGCGGTCTGCTTGCGGCGGTGGGCGCGCTGTTCGGTGGCGCGGTGGGCGAGGTCGGCGCGGTAGGCGACGGGGCCGCCGTTGCGCATGACCTCGCGGGTGACGGTCGAGGTCGGGCGGTCCAGGCGTCTGGCGATCTCCGCGTAGGCGAGGCCGTCGGCCAGCCCCAGCGCGATCTGCTGACGTTCCTGCTGAGTGAGCCTGCCTCCCGGCATCGCGGTGTCCTTTCGGCGGCGTGGTGCGTGGTGTGTCCGCACGCACCATAGCGTTCATTCCCTATTCATTGCAACGCGCCTGAGGGGGTGTTGTTGCGTTAGCCACAGACCAGTTGCAACGATTTTACGGCTTCCACCTGCACTAATAACATTCCTTCGCAACACATGCGTTGCCAGATCCATGAACGCAACGTAGCTTTTCCATCGTTGGAAACGACGGGCCACAAGGGGCCCGCCAACGGACGAAGGAAAAAAGCCATGCAGAAGTTCGACACCCCCGCCCAGATCACCGCCGTCGTCGAGATCCCCGCCGGGCGCCTCCAGTTCATCGCCGCCGACCGGGCCGACACCACCGTCGAGGTCCGGCCCGCCGACGCCGGCAAGAGCCGCGATGTGAAGGCCGCCGAGGAGATCGAGATCTCCTGCGCCGACGGAGTCCTGCGCATCCAGACCCCCGCGCCGAAGAACCGGCTGCTCGGCAACTCCGGCTCCGTCGAGGTGACCGTCCAGCTGCCGGCCGGCTCCAGCGTCGAGGCGAAGACCGGCGCCGCCGAACTCCGGGGCGTGGGGCGCCTCGGCGATGTCACCTTCACCGGCGGCTACCGCACGGTCAAGCTCGACGAGGCCGCGAGCGCCCGTCTCACCGCCCACGACGGCGATGTCTCGATCGGCCGTCTGAGCGGCCCCGCCGACATCAGCACCCAGCGGGGCGACATCCGGATCACCGAGGCCCAGCGCGGCACGGTGACCCTGCGCACCCAGCAGGGCGATATCTCGGTCGTCGCCGCCGCCGGGGTCTCCGCCACCCTCGACGCCGGCACCTCCCACGGCCGGATCAGCAACGCGCTCAGGAACACCGAGGGCGCCACCGCCGAGCTGAACATCAGCGCGACCACCTCTCAGGGCGACATCGACGCCCGCAGCCTCTGAGTACAGGGCCTCTGAGTACAGGGCCAGTGAATCCGCAGCCGGTGAATCCGCAGCAGCACACATCCAAGGGGTTACCTGACATGACCGACCTGGCCATCGCGGCGCACGGGCTGCGCAAGTCCTACGGCGACAAGACCGTCCTCGACGGCGTCGACCTGGCCGTACCGCAGGGGACGATCTTCTCCCTGCTCGGCCCGAACGGCGCCGGCAAGACCACCGCCGTCAAGATCCTCTCCACGCTCATCTCCCCCGATCCCGGCAGCGGCTCGATCCACGTCGGCGGTCACGACCTCGCCACCGACGCACACGCCGTACGCGGCGCGATCGGGGTCACCGGGCAGTTCTCCGCCGTGGACGGGCTGATCACCGGTGAGGAGAACATGCTCCTGATGGCGGACCTGCACCACCTCTCGCGGGGCGAGGGCCGGCGGGTGGCGGCCGAACTGCTGGAGCGCTTCGACCTCACGGAGGCGGCCAAGAAGCCCGCCTCCACCTACTCCGGCGGTATGAAGCGCCGCCTCGACATCGCCATGACCCTGGTCGGCGACCCGAGGATCATCTTCCTCGACGAGCCCACCACCGGCCTCGACCCCCGCTCCCGGCACAACATGTGGCAGACCATCCGCGAGCTGGTCACGGGTGGTGTCACCGTCTTCCTCACCACCCAGTACCTGGAGGAGGCCGACGAACTCGCCGACCGCATCGCGGTGTTGAACAACGGCGGGATCGCGGCCGAGGGCACCGCCGAGGAGCTGAAGCGGATCGTCCCCGGCGGACACGTACGACTCCGCTTCACCGACCCGGCCGCGTACCGGAGCGCCGCCTCCACCCTGGGCGGCGCCTCCCGGGACGACGAGGCCCTCGCCCTGCACCTGCCGAGCGACGGCAGCCAGCGCGAACTGCGCGCGGTCCTCGACCGGTTGGACACGGCCGGCATCGAGGCCGACGAACTGACCGTGCACACCCCGGACCTGGACGACGTGTTCTTCGCCCTGACCGGCGACACCCACATCCCCCACCAGCCGAACCAGTCCACGCAGTCCAACCAGCCGAAGGAGAACGCCCGATGAGCACGAGTACGACCACCCTGGCTCCCGCCCGCCCGACCCGGTTCTCCCTCGCCGTACGCGACTCCACGACGATGCTGCGCCGCAACCTCCTGCACGCCCGGCGCTACCCGTCGCTCACCCTGAACCTGCTGCTCACGCCGATCATGCTGTTGCTGCTCTTCGTCTACATCTTCGGCGACACCATGAGCGCGGGCATGGGCGGCGGGGGCGCGGACCGCGCCGAGTACATCGCGTATCTCGTACCGGGCCTGCTGCTGATGACCATCGGCTCCACCACGATCGGCACGGCGGTCTCCGTCTCCAACGACATGACCGAGGGCATCATCGCCCGCTTCCGCACGATGGCGATCCATCGCGGGTCGGTGCTGGTCGGGCATGTCATCGGCAGCGTGCTGCAGTCGGTGATCAGCGTGGTCCTCGTCGGCGCCGTCGGTGTGGCGATCGGCTTCCGGTCCACGGACGCCACCGTCCTGGAGTGGCTGGCGGCGTTCGGGCTGCTGGTGCTGTTCGCGCTGGCACTCACCTGGATCGCGGTCGGCATGGGCCTGGTCAGCCCGAACGCCGAGGCCGCCAGCAACAACGCGATGCCGCTGATCTTCCTGCCGCTGATCTCCAGCGCCTTCGTCCCGGTCGACGCGATGCCGGGCTGGTTCCAGCCGATCGCCGAGTACCAGCCCTTCACCCCCGCCATCGAGACCCTGCGCGGCCTCCTCCTCGGCACCGAGATCGGCCACAACGGCTGGCTCGCCCTCGCCTGGTGCGTCGGCCTCGCGGCCCTGGGCTACTTCTGGTCGACGTCGAAGTTCAACGACGACCCCCGCTGATTCAGCTCACTCCCGTGCGCCATACACCCCGTACAGCCCTTATGCCCCGTTCGGCCTGATTAGCCGAGCGGGGCACTTCATATGTATGCAGCGAGGTTCGTCGGCCAGGCCGCGATCAGGAGATGAGGTACGTGGTGAAGCGAGCGACACCAGGGGGTGTGGGTCTGACGCTGGCGGTGGCGGTGGTGGCTGCGGCGGTGGGCGTGGGCTCGGTGGTTGAGGCGGTTCCGGTCGGTGTCGGCGTCCGCCCGGCACGAGAGGCCTCCGGCGACGGCACCGTCACCGTACGGGTCGTCAACGAGGTGGACGCCGACGGGGAGTACGACTATCCGCTGGAGTCGGGGCTGAGGGGCGTACGGGTCACGCTGACCGACGACCGGGGCACCGTACTGACCCGCACGACGAACTCCCACGGTGCCGCGCTGTTCGACCCGGCCGCGTCCCCGCTGCGGGGCGGCCGGTACCGCGTCCAGGTCCACAACCCCGACCCCGCCGGCCTCCAGCCCGCCGTCGCCGGCCTCGGCACCGGCACCGGCACCGGCACCGGCACCGGCACGACCGTCATCCGTGGCACCGTCGGCTTCGTCGACGTCTCCGGCGGCCGCAACACCACGTACACCACCGGCTTCTGGGAGCCGGACGTGTACTGCCAGGAGAACCCGGAGCTGGTCGGCTGCTCCCTCGCCAAGGGCAACGCGACCGGGCAGGCGGGGCTCGTGCGGTTCCGCGGCGACTTCACCGCCGGCACCGAGCCGACCCGGCTGACGTCCAACACCGAGCAGCAGGCGGTGTACGGCATCGGCGTCGACCGTACGGGCAACACCTACCTGGGCACCCTGGTCAAGCGGCACACCGCGTACGGTCCGCGCGGCGCGTACAACACCATCTACCGCTACAACGACGGCACGGACGCGGTCACCTCCTTCGTCACCCTGCCCGGCGCCCTGACCCCGCACGAACCGTCGAACGACTACCTCGACGACGACGCGATCTACCCCCGCGTCGGACGCGAGGGCCTGGGCGACATCGACGTCTCCGGCGACGGGCGGACGCTGTACGCGGTCAACCTCAACGACTCCAAGCTGTACCGGGTGCCGCTCAACGGTTCCGGCGACGCGGTCACCCCCGGCACCTGGTCCTCGTACGCCGTGCCGAGGCCGGACGGCTGCGAGGGGCAGTGGCATCCGTACGGCATCGGGGTGCGCGGCAGGCGGGTGCTCGTCGGCGGGGTGTGCGGAGCCGAGAACACGGTCGACCGGGTCCGCCCGTGGGGCGACCCGGCGAAGCTGAGCGCGCATGTGTTCGCCTTCAGGTCCGGGACGTTCACCGAGGTCTTCCGGCACCGGCTGGACCACCCGCGCGGTTGCGCGTACCAGCCGCAGCCCGTGACCTCCGGCTCCCCCTGCCGGACCGCGTCCTCCGTCGGCGGCACCCTGAGCGCCCGGTGGGAGGCGTGGAACGAGCGCGTCCCCTCGGTGTTCGAGCCCGGGGGCCGTGGTTTCGCCTCCGCCCCGCAGCCGATCCTGTCCAATCTCCAGATCGCCGACAACGGCGATCTGATCCTCGCCTACCGGGACCGTTTCGCCGACATGCAGGGCAACGCGACGTACGCGTACGGTTCCGTGGACCAGCCGAACCGTACGACGATGCGGGCGATCGCGGCCGGTGACGTGCTGCGCGCCTGCAAGCGTCATGGCGGGGGCTACGCCCTTGGCGCCAACGGGGGCTGCGGTTCGCTCGAAGGCTCCCTGCCGAACAACGGCCTCGGGCCGGGCGGCGGCGAGTTCTACGACGACCTCACGGTCATCAAGGACGGCGGCCGGCACCACCAGATCGCACAGGGCGCACCCGCCCTCCAGCCGTTCCGCAAGACGCTGTGGGGCACGGTCCACGACCCGATCGGCAGTCAGTCCTCCGCCCAGGGCGTACGCCGCTGGAACTCGGAAACCGGTTCGGTCCAGGGCAACATGAGCCTCCAGAAGACATCGCTCTCGTCAGCGTCCCTCTTCGGCAAGGCCAACGGCCTCGCCGATCTCGAACTGGTCTGCGACCAGGCGCCCGTGCAGATCGGCAGCCGCGTCTGGTTCGACACCGACGGCAACGGCGTCCAGGACCCGTCCGAGCCGCCGGTCAAGGGCGTGAAGGTGACCCTCGACCCGAAGCGGCCCCCCGGCCCGGACCTCGTCACCTACACGAACGCCGACGGCGAGTACGTCTTCGGCACGCCGGAACTGAAGCCGAACACCACGTACCGCGTGGCCTTCGACTTCTCGGGCGTCAACCTGAGACGCCTGCCGGGCCACCCGCCCACCCCGTCCTCCCTCACCTGGACGGTGCAGGACGCCGGCACCAACCGCACGATCAACTCCGACGTGAACACCCATGGCCGCACGACGATCTACGTCGGCGCCCCGGGCTACGTGAACCACACGCTCGACGCCGGCCTCCGATCGAAGCCGGTCAGCCGGCGGGGCGAGCCGGGGTAGATGAACGAGCCACAGCCCCCGGCCACCCTCGTCCCAAGCCTCAGCGCCCAACTCCCTTATCACCGGCGGTGTCTCGTCCCCGTCGAACACGAACACCCGCACGCTCTCCCGCCCCACCGCCACCCGCAACGCCGCCCCGCCCACCCCCTTGGCGTGCACACAGGCGTTCGTGAACCGGGTTCGACCAGAGCGCCGACATGGTCCGCCACGCCCGTGCCCATCCGACCCCCGACTGGCTTGGTCACCAAGGCAGGCTTCGTCATCGAACGCCTCGTGGAACACCGCCCCGCCCCGGCAATGGCCCAACACCACCCCGCGAATACACCAAACTGTCCCGCGATCCAGGATTCATCGCCTTCCTGCTCGCCAAGTACGCCGTGCCCCATCCATCCCCGTCCTGACGGGACGACGCCACGAACGGGAACCCATGCCGACCTGTGAGAACACGCGATGAGCACACCGACCCTGGTCGTCGTGAGCGGCGGTCCTGGAACGGGGAAGACCACGCTCGCCCACGAACTCGCCCGCGACCTCGGATGCCCCGCGATCATCCGCGACGAGATCAAACAGGGCATGGTCCTGTCCCACCCCGGCTACCAGAGCGGCGGCGACGACCCCCTCAACCACCCCACCCTCGACGCCTTCTTCGGCACGCTCAGGGTGCTGCTCAGGGCCGGAGTCACGCTCGTCGCCGAAGCGGCCTTCCAGGACCGGCTGTGGCGGCCGAACCTCAAGCCGTTCACCAGCCTGGCACGCCTCCGCGTCGTTCGCTGCACCACCCAGGCCGACGTCGCCCACGGCCGCATCGTCCAGCGTGCCAAGCAAGACGCGCACCGGGCCGCCCACGGCGACCAGGACCTGCTCGAAGCCATCGCTGCCGGGGAGCACTCCCTTGAGTCCTGGGTGCCGATCTCCCTGGACGTCCCCACCCTGACCGTGGACACCTCGGACGGCTACCAGCCGAGCCTTGAGAACATCGCGGCCTTCGCTCGCGCGTCCGTCCACGACGGTGCGGCACCCGCAGGCAAGACGTGAAGCTGACGGCGAGGCAACGAGGCGCATGACCGCGAGGCTTGGGACCCCGCGGCAGATCTCACTCGTCCGGGAACGGCTGATCGTCCCATGAGTTGGTGCGGCCGACTTGAATCACCGAGAGCGTGCGACGTCACTTGTCCCGCTCTTACCGCGAGGCCACCTTCGAGATCCATCCCCTCGACGCCCCTGCCATCGACCACCGTGCCCGGCCGCCTTCCGGCCATGTTCCGGACGCGTTCCAACTGTGTACCGGCCCCGTATCGGTCCCGCCTCGGCCCCGGCACTGGGCATCGCGCAAAAGCCCGGTACCAGCGCATACTTGTGACCGGACCATGTCATGGTGGGGTGGCGGTCCAGGGTCTGATGGGGGAGGGCGGGATGGCCGTGCGGGGGCAGGGGCCGGCTACTCAGGCGTTGCGTGACGGGGACCCTGCGCGGCTCGGGGTGTATCGGCTTCTCGGGCGGCTCGACGCGGGTGGTATGGGGCGGGTCTATCTGGGGATCACGGCGGAGGGGCGGCTCGTCGCCGTCAAGACGTTGCTCGCCGAGGGGACGGTCAGTGACGGTGACCGCAGGCGGTTCGCCCGTGAGGTCACGCTGGCGCAGCGGGTGAACGGTGCCTACACCGCCACCGTCCTACATGCCGACACCGAGGCCGAACAGCCCTGGATGGCCAGCGAGTACATCGCGGCTCCGCCGCTGTCCCAGCTCGTCGCCACGGCCGGGGTGCTGCCCGCCTCCTCGGTGCGCTGGATAGCCGCGGGCACCGCCGAGGCCCTGCTCGATCTGCACCGCGCGGGTGTCGTGCACCGCGACGTGAAGCCGCAGAACGTACTGCTCCCGCTGAGCGGCCCCCGCCTGATCGACTTCGGCATCTCGCACGCCTCCGACCTCACCCGGACCACCCTCACGCTCGGCACGATCGCCTTCACCTCGCCGGAACAGGCGCGGGGCGAGCCGTCCACGCCCGCGTCCGACGTGTACTCGCTGGGCGCCACCCTCTTCCATCTGGCCGTCGGGCGCCCGCCCTACGCCGAGGACGGCGACACCCTGCGGCTGCTCACCCGGGTGCAGCGCGGCGAACTCGACCTGGCGGGGCTGCCCCGCGAACTGGAGCCCGTGATCCGGCCGTGCCTGGCCGCCGACCCCTCGGGCCGCCCCGAACCGGCCCGTCTGCTGCGGGAGTTCACCGCCTCCGTCTCCGCCCTGCCCAGCGGCAGCGACGGACGTCGATGGCTGCCGCCGAAATGGGCCGCGCTCATCACGGAGTACGAGGAACACGGTCGCCGTCTGCGCGGGACCGCGACCACGACAGCGACAGCGACAGCGACCGGTGACAACCCGCCCGACGACTCCCTGACCGTCGATCAGCGCACCCGGGCCGTACCACCCCCGGCGCCGACCCGCGTCCTGCCCGAGGAACGGCAACGACGAGAACGGGAACAGCGAGAACAGCAGGAACAGCGAGAACAGCAGCGACGGGAACAAGAGCTGCGCGAGCAAGCGCGGCGGGCGCGGGAGCGGCGCGAGGAGGAGCGGGCCAAGCGCCAGCGCGCCCAGCGCAGAGCACAGGAGGAGCGGGCCTCCGCGTCCACCTCCACGTCCGCGCCCACCCCCGCGCCCCCGGCCGCCGGGCGGCCATCCGGCCGGAGGGCCGCACAGAACAACCCCGATCCCGTCCAACTCGCCCGCGAGGCCCGCGCGTTGATGGACCGCGATCGCGCCCGGGCCGCCGCCGGCCGCGCCTCCACGCCCACGCCCACCTCTACGACCACGCCCACACCGGTCACGGGCCAGCCCAAGAAGAAGTCCGGTTCCGGCTGGTTCGTCCTCCTCCTGGTGGCCTTCGTCGTCTTCATCTGGCGGCCCTGGGAGACGGACACCGGATCGACAGGCGGTACGACGAGCGGTACGTCGGGTGGGACCTCCGGGTCCACCTACGACACCTACGCCCCCTCCCCGACACCCGACCCGGAGTACCTCGCCTTCGACGCGGTGGCCACCGGGGACTGCCTCAGCTCCTACCAGGACGGGTACGGCTACTGGAGCGACCGCGTCCCCCAGCGGGTGGGCTGCGCCACGGCGGACGCGTATGTGAGGGTGACGTCGAAGTCGTATGACGCGGCGGCCTCCTGCCCCACCGGCGCCGGACGTTCCAGGCGTTACGAGAGCAGCTCCACCACGCCGGACTCCGTGACGCTCTGCCTGGAGCGCGTCTACCGCAAGGGCCAGTGCTTCCTGGCGGAGGCCGACGGCGACCAGCCGGGTCCCGCGGACCTGATGACCCAGTGGAACTGCAGCGCCGACAAGGTGCCCGCCGAGTACGGCTACATCATGCAGATCACCGCGTACTTCAAGGCCTCGTACGGCAGCGACCGCTGCCCCGCCGAGCAGGGCTACTCCTATTACTACTGGGAGGTGGACGGCGGAGAGAACCTGCTGTGCACCAAGATCGCCTGACCCGCGGCACACCTGGGTTCAGCCGATGGCGTCCGTGTCTCCCCACGTGCCGTCCTTCCACGTCCCGTCCTCCAGCGCCGCCAGTACCCGGCGTTTGATCTCGGCCCGTTGGGGGCTGGAGACGAGGGTGGCGGGGAGGAAGCCGGGGTGGAGTTCATGGGGGCGGAGCTGGGCGCGGAGGTAGGTGTACTCGGCGGGGTGGTGGTCGACGAGGTGCCGGCCGGCCGTTGCCCTGGCCTCGGCGAGGGCGATGATGTGCGGGTCCTGGCGCTCGCGTTCGCGCAGGGTACGGGTGATGCGGCGGACGTACCGCTTGTACTCCAGGCGTCGCTGCTGGACGGCCGCGAGGAAGCGGCGCGCGTTGAGGACGGCGGTGGCCTCCGCCCAGGGGAGCGCGTAGAAGTCGGGCGGGAGGGTGCCGAGGGCGTGGGGTGTTTCCGCGTGGGCCCGCTGCGCGGTCATGAGGCCGAGTTGGCGCAGGGCGTTCTCCCAGCGGCCGAGCAGCAGCGGGTGCCGTAACGCCGCGTCGCGTTCCTCCTGGTCCTTGGCGTCGTCGGCGGTGGCGTCGCGGACGGTGATCTCGTCCGCGACCAGTAACGCGTCCACCCTCGGGGTACGGGGCGCGCCGAGCAGTCCGGTGGCGCAGGCGTGGGCGATCTGTTCGTGGACGTCGCGGAAGGACGGCTCCAGGGGGCGGTCGGCGACGCCGAGGCGTACGCGCTCGCGGTCCAGCAGCTCCGCGTACTCCTCCGCGAAGGCGGCCCGCAGCCACCCCAGCGCGGTGAGATGGGAGTCCGTGCCGCTGCGGCGCTCGGGGCTGTTGTGGAAGTCGCCGCGGCGCAGCTTCTTCACCAGCACGCTCGCCTCGTTGCCGCGCAGCCGGACCCGGCGCAGTCGGTGCTCGGTGATCCGTAAGCGGGGGTCGCCCGCATAACGCATCCGCTCGCTCGCGACCTGCAACTCCCCCGCCGCGCAGCACAACGCGTCCTGCCAGTCCTGCCGCCACTCCGGCTTGCGCAGCAACCGGCGGGTGCGCTGCGGGAGGTAGGAGTTGGTGGCGTCCGCGAGGGCCACGACGACGAGGTTGTCGAAGCTGTCGGTCATCAGCGCCGCGATCCGCTCCGGCGGCACCCGCTCCACATCCCCGAGCCGCAGCCGCTCCGCCATACCGACCGACCTCCCACCCTGACCGTCCATCGACCGATCACCCGACCGGCGTTCACGATGTTCCAGCGACGACACCGCTCCGCGCGCACGTGAACGTTCCAGCACCGCACGAAAGAGTGAACGCGGGCCGACGGCGGCAACGGCCTGGGGGGCCGGGCCACTTGACTGTCGGCAGCGGGCAGCGCGCGCAGGCGTACGAGGAGTGCGTCTCGTACGCCTGCGCGCCGGGCCGGAGCGATCCTGAGCCGGGATGCGCTCGGCCCGTGGGCGCCCTTGAGCAGGGGGCGCCCCTTCAGGGGGTACGCGGGTGGGTGGGACTCGTCCGGTGCTTCAACCAAGCTACGCATCAAGGGGGTTGACCGAAATTGTCCCTTCGGGCAGTGGCCTCCGGGGACCCCTCCCCTCTGTGACGCGGCCGTGTCATTCCGGGGGTGCTTCTGTCAGTAGCGGGCGCTAAGTTGGACATCGATCGCCGCCGCACCCGGGGCACGGGGCTCTGTCGGGAAAAGCGGCATCGGGAAGGTTCGACCAATGAGCACGAGGTCTGACGTAGGGGACACGGCTTGCGCCTACCGGCGTACGGGGGCCGATCCCATCCGGGACATCAGCAGGCTCAAGACCCTGACGGACCGTGAGAAGGAAGTCCTGCTCCTGCTGGGCACGGGCCTGGGCAACCGCCAACTGGCCCGGGAACTGGGGATCGCCGAGCGCACGGTGAAAGCGCATGTCGCCCGCATAGTGGAGAAGTTGCAGCAGCAGACGCGTTTGCAGGTCGCGGTGGTCTCCGTGCTCGCGCACGAACTGCTGTGCGCCGACCCGCACTGCGCCTGCGGTTCCACCGCCGCACCCCGGCCGACCCTGGTGGGGGCATCCGCCGTCTGACCGACGACCGCGACCGGCCACCGGTAGCGCGGGAGGGCTCACCCTGCGGTGGGCCCTCTTTCGTACCGGCTCAGGGGATGGCACCGCACACCCTCACCGGCATCACCTTGTTGTACGCGGTCACGCCCGCTCCGCTGAGGGTAGGACGGGAACACACCGTTTCGTAATGTCTCATGGGGAGTTGTCCTCAAGGGCAGTGTCCCCAGGGGCAGCCGTCGCGCGAGGCCGCGCCGGCCGCCGTGAAGGGCTCCAGGGCCGCGCCGTACGATCCGGGCATGTCCCGCCCGATCCGTACGTCCCGCCCGGTCCGCGCGCTCCATCCGCTCCGCCTGTCCCGCCGTAGCCGTCTCGTCGCCCTGGCCGTCGGCGTGCTCGTTCTCGCGACCGTCGGCACCTTCGTGGTGCGGGGGCTCTCGGAGACGACGTACACCTTCGCCGCCGCGCCCGACGCCGGCGCCCCCGCCTGTACGCGGATCAGCGAGGAGTTCCCGGAGCGGCTGGCCGGGCTGGAGCGGGGGGCGACCGACACCGTGGGGGCCGCGGTGTGGGGCGACGGGGCCGTGATCGCGCGCTGCGGCTTCGCCATGCCCGGCGCCACCACCGATCCCTGCACCCAGGTCGACGGCGTGGACTGGGTCTGGCGCTCGGACGAGGACCGCGAAGGGCGGGCCCTGCTGATCACGTACGGCCGCGAGCCCGCCCTTGAGGTACAGGTGGCCCCGGACAAGGCCGCCACCGACGCGGTGCTGGTCGGCCTCTCCGGCCTGGTCCAACCGATCGAACAGAGCCGGGAATGCCTGGACGGCTCCTACCAGCCATAGGGCCCGCCCCTGTCTGCCATGGGTCCCGACCGGGGTTCTAAGCTGTTCGAAGGGTTGACCAGGGAGTTGGGGCGCGGGTGGCGATGGCGGTGAAGGCTCCACGTGTGGCCATACGGCCGCTCTCGGTCGGGCTCGTGCTCACGGTCGCGGTCGTGTTGTCCGGTTGCGGGACCACCAAGCGGTTGATGACCGACCCGGAAGGGGCGGAGCAGTCGGCCGGGTCCGAGGGGTCGGCGTACCGGAGCATCCCGGAAGGGCAGCGGGAGGCCGCGCCGGACTTCGCCGGGACCACGGTCGACGGCAGGACCGTCCGGCTCTCCGACTATCGCGGCGACGTCGTCGTCGTGAACGCCTGGTCCTCCACCTGCGGTCCCTGCCGCAAGGAGTCACCCGACCTGGAGCGTACCCAGCGGAAGCTGGCCGGCCAGGGGCTCCAGGTGCTCGGCATCAACACCGACGTCGACCGCGGGCTCGGCCTCGACTTCCAGCGGGAGTTCGGGCTGTCGTACCCGAGCCTGTACGACCCGGAGGGCAAGCAGGCCCTGAAGCTGCCGCGCGGCATGGTGAACCCGCAGTTCCTGCCCTTCACCCTGTTCATCGACCGCGAGGGCCGGATCGCCGGGGTCTCGCAGAGCATGGTGACCGAGGAGGGAGTGACGAGCGCGGTCACGCCGATGCTGAAGGAGAAGGAAAAGGAGAAGGAGAAGGCGTAGCCGAGCGCTCGTCTCCGCCGGTCCTCGCCCTACTCTCCTCGTGCTCGCCTACTCCTCGTACTCGTCGTACTCGTCGTATTCCTCGTATTCCTCGTACTCGTCCTGCTCGCCCTCGCTCTCCTCGTCCTGACCGCTCACGCCCTCCTCGTCCGCCCCGCTCGGGGTTTCCTCTTCCTGGTCGTTCGGGCTCGTCCCGGTCTCGTCGGTCCGCGTTTCCTCGTTCCGTGTTGCGCTTGAGTCGTTCTCGTTCCGGGCGCTCGGGGTCACCTCGCCACCGCTCGGCTTCTTCTTCTCGTCCTTCTTCGGCTTCTCCTTCTCCTTCGTCGGCTTGGGCTTCGGCTTCTTCTCCGGCTGCTTCTCGGCCAATGCGTCGCGGAGGCGTAGTGCGCCGGCGCGGGCGGCGTCCCTGGTGGCGGTCTCGTCGATGCCGTAGAGGCCGCCGTGGGTGAGGAGGGCGGCGGTGTCGCCCATGCGGAGGGTGGCGAGGTCGAGGGTGAGGGCGCCGTCCTCCTCGCCGTCGACCTCTCCGCTGACGACGAGCCGTACGGCCTGGCCGGTCTCGCCGAGGTCGTCGGGGAGGTCGACCGGGGTGATCCGCGCGTAGTGTTCCCGGTCCCCCACCCCGTTGATGGTGAACTCCTGGCACTTCTGGGCGAGTTCGCGGAAGTGGTCGATACGGGCGGCCACCTCGGCCTCGTCGTACGCGCCGACCTGGTAGCGGAGTTGGGCGCCGTACTCGTCGTCGTCGAAGCCGGTGACGGCGGTGCCGCCCTTGGGTTCGCCGAGCACGTCCTCGGCGTAGACCGCGTCGAGGAGGGGCTGGCACTCGGGGGGATCGGTGCGGCCCTTGAGCAGACCGTCGCGCCAGGTGGCGATGGACTCGGTGCCGGACCAGGCGTCGCCGAGGTCACCCGCGCGGAGGAGCGCGCTGCGGGCGCGGGCGTCGGTGAGCGCCGGGGTGGGCCGGGCGGAGGGTGAGGCGGAGGCGGAACTCTCGACTACGGCGGCCTCGGGGAAGCCTCGGGGCTGGTCCTTCTCCATCATCGTGCAGGCCGCCGTCGCCCCCATGAGCACTCCGGCGCCCATGATCCGGGCGAGAACACGACGGTAGGGCCGACGATAGGAACGACGACGCATGGCGGAGCCTCCCGGGAGCACGGCGTGCACGACGCACAGGGCGTACGGCGCGCACAGGGTGTACGGCACGCACGGGGCATTCAGCGCGTACGGCGCGTACAGAGCATGTGGCTCCACGGCAGCATCGCGCGGGGGCGTCCACCACCGGGCGGGGGACGTACGGGTGAGCCGCGCCGGGTTTCCGCCCGCTGCGGTGTGCCTCCTTGCCGTGGCGTCGGTGCCGGGAAGGGGGCCGAGCGGGGGATGGTTCGGGGCCCGGTGGGAGAATCGGGGCGAGCCGGTGACCGTCGGCTCGGGGGACAGGAGGCCGGTATGTTCACTCCCTGGCGCAGCGCCGCCCTGTACGCGGGGATCGTCACCGTCGGATCGGCGGCCGTGAGCGGCCTGATGGAGTCGGCGTTGATGCTGCTCTCCGGGATGGCGCCGGCGCCGGGCGAGATGCTGTTGTTCAGCCCGCACCAGGCGGCCGTCCTGCCCATGGCCTTCGTCGCCCTGACCCTCACCCGCAAACTGCGCCCGGCGCTGCCGCGCTGGCAGGTGGTCGTCACCGACTCCACCGTCTACACGCTGGCGTTCCTGCTGGCCTCGGCCGCCGTCTCGCTCGCCTACGACGGGGCGAGGGAAGCGGCGGAGGTCCCCTTCGCGCTGGCGAGCCTGGCGATGATCACCCTCCAGATCCCGTCCGCGTACGTCCTGTCCGGCTGGGCCTCCGGCCGGCTGACCGTGGCGATGCGCGTACCGCGCCTGCCCCGCAGCACACCGGGATCGGCACTCCACCCGGAGGGCTGAGGGGCCGAGGTCCCGGAGGGCTGAGGGGCAGGTTCGCGCGGAAGCCGTGCCGTCAGCTCTGGCGGACGACGTCCTTGCCGGGGCCGCCCGACAGAACGTCCTTGCCGGCGCCGCCGTACAGCTTGTCGTTGCCGTAGTTGCCGTAGATCGTGTCGTCCTCCGCGTTGCCGTACAGGACGTCGTTGCCGTTGTTGCCGTAGATGAAGTCGCGGCCGGCGCCGCCGCGGATCGTGTCGTTGCCGGAGTCGCCGGTGAGGCTCTGCCAGCCCGCGCCGCCCTGGATGACGTCGTTGCCGGCGCCGCCCCGGACACTGCTGTCGGGGCCCGCGGAGAGGGTGTCGGCGCCCTTGCCGCCCATGACGATGGTGCCGTCGGCGGCGTTGATGGTGTCATTGCCGTCCTGGCCGCGCGCGACGGTGTACCGGCCGATCTTGAGGATGTCGTCGCCCGTGCCGCCGTTGACGTCGTTGCCCTGGACGCCGGCGGTCTCGGTCAGCTTGTCCTTGCCCGGGCCCAGGTCGACGGCCGCGAAGTTGTACGTCTGGTCGGTCTTGTTAGTGTAGGTGACGGTGTCGTTGCCGTCGGCGAGGTAGAACCGGGCCGAGGCGTAGGGGTCCTGGGTCTCCAGGACGGTGACCGTGCAGGAGACCTTCGTGCGGTCCTTGGCGTTCGGGTAGGCGCAGCCGTTGCCCGCGTTGACGGCGACGACGTCGTCGATGAGGTAGGTGAACTGGTCACCGGAGTTCGACGCGGTGACGGTCAGCTTGTTGGTCTGGCCGGCGGCGGCAGTGTAGGTGACCGAGTGCCCGGTGATGACGGCACTGGCCTCCGCCCCGGCGGCACCGGCCGTACTGGCCATCACGACGGGCGCGGCCAGCCCCACACCGACGGCCAGCGCCAGCCCCGACGCGGCACGGGACATCCGGCGACGGACGAGACGAGAGCGCATTGCACTACCTCCACAGAACGACAGGGAACGACAGAGAGCGGAGAGCGGAGAACCGCGTGACTCCCACGACAAGAGAGGTGACTTGTGGGGTGTGCGGTTGGTTGCCCTCGGCGAACGGGATTTACGTGAAAGGGGATCTACGACGGCGGCCAGGTCGGCCCCGGGCTGGTCGGCCCGGGGCTCGGGCTGGCCGGCCCGGTGGCCGAGGGGCTCGGGGTGGCCGTCGTCGGCCCGCCCTCGATGGTGACCACCGCGCCCTCGCGGAGGCGGGTGTAGAGCCACTTGGCGTCGGTGGTGCGCAGACCGATCCAGCCCGGCGTGACGTCGTACGCGCCGACGGCCCTCTCGTTGAAGGGGATGCCGGCGATGAACGTGGCGTCCGCCCGGCTGGCTTCCGTGGCCGCGGTTCCCTCGGCGGCCGTCGCCGCTCCATCCGCATTCTCCGTTGCCTCCGCCGTCGGCATTCCCTCCGCCGTTGTCGCCGGGGCCAGTTCCAGGACCCAGGGGAGTTTCACGTCGTAGGCGGCGCCGAGGCCGACCGTCGTCGCCGGGACGGCCTTGCTCTCGGCTCTCGCCGTCACCGTCATCCGACCCGTGGGCGTCGGCGTTCTGAAGGTGCCCGTGGTGATGGGGAGTCGGCGATCGGCGATCGTCAGGACGCGGCGGGTGAGGTCCACCGTGGCGTCGGGGGCCGGGGTGGACGAGGCGCTGGGCGCGGTGGCGTCGGGGGCCGGGGTGGACGAGGCGCTGGGCGCGGTGGCGTCGGGGGCCGTGGGGGTGGGGGCGGTGGCGTGGGCGGACGGGCCGTGGCCTTGGCCGTCGCCGGTGATGTGCAGGGTGAGGAAGGCGGCCAGCGTCGCCGCCGCGCAGGCTCCGGCCAGCGCTCCCGTCGTACGGCGGCGGCGTCGGCGGCGCAGTGCGGTGGCCCGGACCTCGGCGCCGGACGCGGGGGGCGGGATCGTGGCGGTGTCCGCCAACTCCCTGAGCCTCTGGGTGAGTTCATCGGACACGGTCGTCCTCCCTCTCACCCTCGCCGGAGGCCAGTTCGCGGGCCAGTGCCGCGCGGCCACGGGACAGCCGGGCCTTCACGGTGCCGATGGGGGCACCGGTTTCGGAGGCTACCTGCTCGACACTCAAATCGCACAGATGGTGCAGGACGACCGCCATCCGCTGCGCCTCCGGCAGCCGGCGCAACGCCGCGACCAGCACCGCCCGTTCGGGATCGGGGCCCGGTACGTGCTCCGGCGGCGATGCCCCGCGCACCAGCTCCAGCCAGCGACGCGCCCGGCGCCACCGGCTCACCGCGAGCCGCATCGCCACCGTCCGCACCCATGCCTCGGGCGCCCCCTCCGCGAGGAACTCCCGCCGCCGGTCCCAGGCCCGGACGAACGCCTCCTGCACCACGTCCTGCGCCTCCCCGTGATCCCCGGTGAAGGCGTAGAGCTGGCCGGTCAGCCGAGGGAACGCGGAGGCGTAGAACGCGTCGAACTCTTCCTCGGTCATGTCCCCGCCGCCGAAATTCCATGCAACCCCGTCGCCCCCGCCGTGCGTACAGGTCCCGTACGCACGACACGACGACCATCGAAACACATCGCAGGGGGGTGCCCATGACCACGGGCAGTGGAACGGACGGCGGAGGCGGCGGGAACGGCGACCACGGGTACGGGGGCGGCGCGCGGCGTCAAGCAGGCCGCACCCTCGCCGCTTGGGGCGCCGCAGTGGGCCTCGCCCTCTCTCTCACCGGGTGCGCCGGGAGCGGGCTGGGGGTGCGGGACGAGGGGCCGAGTCGGCGGCCGCCGGGGGAGGCGCTGCTCGACGCCGAGGTCGTCGAGGGCGAGCCCGTACCCGGTGCGAGGAGCAACGGGTCTAAGGGGAGCGGCTGTTGACCGTCGTCGCCGAGCCGGGTGTCGAGGGGACGCCAGCCGGCGGTTCACCATCGGGATTCGGCCGTTCTGGCCGTCCTGACCGTCCTGGCCGCTCTGGCCGCTCTGGCCGCTCTGGCCGCTCTGGCCGCTCTGGCCGTTCGAAAAAAGATGCCCTCCGGTGTCATCCACGTCGGCCGTCGCCCGGGTTTATCAAGGTGTCAGACCAACGCATTCATGGGGGTTGTCCGTCATGACCAGTTCGACGAGGACAAGGACGCAGACCAGGACACGGACGCACAGATGCGTCGCCGTCGCCGCGCTGACCACGCTGCTGGCGGGGACGCCGACGCTGTCGTACGCCGTCTCGCGGGGGGAGACGGCGCACGCCACGTCGGCGGCGGTGGCCGAGGCCACGGCCGGCGTGGGGAAGAAGGCGCCCGGTCCGCGGATCGTCGCGCCGGGTGAGCGGGTCGTGGGCGCGCCCGGTTTCGAGCTGTGGCTCACGGCCGAGGGCAAGCACTGGATCGATCCGTCGCTGCCGGGCGAGGAACAGTTCCGCAGCGTGGTCGACGGCAACGTCGACCTCAGCCAGCCGGGAGTGACGCTGCAGGCCGGCGGCGACGAAGGGGTCTACTACCTCTCCGGCCTCTACTACGGCGGCCGGGGCACCGCCTCCCGCGTCGTGGTCGACACGGCCGAGGGCCCGGTGCGCGGCAAGCTGATCGAGCTGGCCGGGAGGCCGGGTTGGGGCGTGTGGTACGCCGTCGCCCCGCTGCCCGACGGAGAGACCGGGGACGACTTCCTCCACAAGGTCACCGTCCACGACACCAGGGGCCGGGTCTACGCCGAGCTGCCGCTGACCTGAGCGGTTCGGCGCCACGGCTGCCGCCGAACCGAACCGAGCCGAACCGGCCGAGCCTGCCGAACCGGCCGAACCGATGCCGGTACGCCGTGGCAGCCGCCGAAGTGACCGTGCGGGCCCGGGGCTTGACCGACCCCGGCCCCCACGGCACGCTCCCCGTTCCCAACCCGAGGACCACCGTCCGTGTCGCACGACAGACCGTACGAGAACTCGTACGCATCGAAGGAGTACGAAGTGACCGCCGGGGGCGGGGACTTCGCCGCGTACGCCACCGCCGCCTGGCCCCGGCTGGTGCGTACCGCGCACATGCTGACCGGGGACTTCCACGAGGCCGAGGATCTCGTGCAGACGACGCTGGCGAAGGTGTACGCCCGCTGGCGGCGCATCCCGCGCGACGAGGTCGACTTCTACGTACGGCGGTCGCTGGTCAACAACAACATCAGTCGCGTACGCAAGAGACGCGTGGCCCATCTGCTGACGCCGCTCCTGCCCGAGCGGGTGCATGAGCCGCAGGCCGGGCACGCCGACTCGGTCGCCCAACGGGCCGCCCTCACACAGGCGTTGGCGGCGCTCTCGGCCCGACAGCGGTCGGTACTGGTGCTGCGCTTCTGGGAGGACCTGAGCGAGCGCGAGATCGCCGAGCTGCTCGGTTGCTCGCTCGGCACCGTGAAGACGCACATCCGCAGGGGGCTCACGGCCCTGCGCGCACACCCGGCGTTCGCCGCGGACACCGGTCCGCGCGGCGCCCCCGCCTCCGCCCCCACCTCCGCCTCCGCTCCCTCTCCTCCCGCTCCCCCCTTCTCCCCCCAGCCCCGCTCGCACGTGCCCGGAGCCCGCCCATGAACCACCCGAACGAAAACGATGACACGGGACGGCTGTTGCGTGAGGTGTTCGCGGAGGCGGCGTACGACTTCACTCCGCCGCCCGTGCCGTTGGAGGCGATCGAACGAAAGGGGCGCGGACGGAAGTTGCGGCAGCGTGCGGCCCTGGTGAGTTCCGGGTGCGGGCTGTTGCTGCTGCCGCTCGTCGTCCTGGCCCTCCGCCCCGACGGGCCCTCCGGGTCCGTCCGGCCCATGGCTCCACCGGTCACCGCCGACCCGACGCCGTCCTCCGCACCCACCGCCTCCCCCTCGCCGCCCGCCGGGAAGGTGCGGGTGGTCTCACCGGGGGAGCGGGTGACCGTCGAGGGCGGGACGAAGCTGTGGTTGACGGCGGACGGCAAACACTGGCGCGACCCGGACACGGAGCCGGGGGTGCCCGGTGTCCAGGACTTCAAGAGCGTGGTCGACGGGAACCTCGACACCACCGAGCCCGGCATCTCGATGCAGGGCTCCGGCTCCGCGACCGCCGGTTACACCGTCCACGGCCTCTTCTACGGCGTCCACTCCGCCGCGACCCGGGTCGAGGCGACCGCGTACGACGGCGAGACGATCAACGGGACGGTCATCCGGCTTAAGGGCAACACCAGTTGGGGCGTCTACGCCGTGCATGTGGACGTACCGGAGGAACTGGCCCGCTCCCTCGATTTCGAGGGCCCCGTACGGGAGGTCAGGATCTACGACGCCACCGGTGAGGTGATCGCGGAGATGGACTTCGGAATGTGAGAGGGAGTTCGGGATGTAAGCGGACCGCGGGATGTGGGGGAGGGGACAGGAGGCCGGAAGGGCTGCCGCCCCGCCCGGTCACCGCTTCTCGTAGGGGTTCGCCGGCTCGGGGACCTGCTCGACGGACGTGGCGTCGAGTACAGGGGGCCAGGCTTCCTCGGAGCCGAGTGCGCCCTCGGGGTGCCAGGTGCCGGTGACGGTGACCCAGGCGTCGGCGGGCGGTACGTCGACACCCCGGATCTCGATCTTGTAGGGGCTGGCGTCGGCGGCACAGCACGAGACGAGGAGCCGGGTCAGATACCAGATGCCGCTCTTGTCATGGGTGACGAACCCGGTCATCCGGACTGTACGGCCCTTCAGCGAACGCCCGCTGTCGTAGATGGCCCGAGAGCTGAACTCCCCGAGCGTCAACTCGACCGGGTCCTGCTTCGGCAACGGGTCGAACGTCCCGACACCGCGAGCCGCGTACTCGGCCGCCGACTGGCTCGCGCTGTACGAGCCGAGGGCCGGGGGCGGGAAGAGGAGGAGAGCGAGCGCGGGGACGGCGAGCAGCCAGGCGATACGGGGGCCGTGGGAGCCGTGGCTGTGGCCGTGGCCGTGGCCGTCATGGTCGTCGGCGCCCGCATGGTCGTCGGCGCCCTCCTCTTCGTCGGCGCCCGCATGGTCGTGGGCACCCTCATGCGCATCGGCACCCCCGTCTTTCCCTTCCCCTTCCCCTTCCCCTTCCCCTTCCCCCTCCCCCTCGGTCCTCGATGCCCTCACTCCGGCGACGATCCCCAACACGGCCAGCAGCAGTCCGGACGCGACGAGGAACGGCCTCAACCCCGGCTGTACGTACCGCAGATACAGCTCGCTGAAGAGGGAGATGCGCAGGACGGCGGCGGCGGAGAGAAGGAGCAGGACAGTGGGGCCGTAGCGCTTCACAGGAGCCACCACCCGACGAGAACGCTGCTGAGCACGGCCACCAGCCAGGTCGCGGCGGAGAAGCGGAGCGCGAACGCCCGGCCGAAGGTCCCCGCCTGGAGGGCGATGAGTTTCAGGTCGACCATCGGGCCGACCACCATGAACGCCAGCCGGGCCGTCGGCGAGAAACCGCTGAGGGAGGCGGCGACGAAGGCGTCGGCCTCGCTGCACACGCACAGGACGACCGCGAGGACGGCGAGGAGGAGCACCGAGAGCCAGGCGGAGCCGGTGAAGAGGTCGAGGAGGGAGCGCGGTACGACGATGTTGAAGGTGGCGGCGGCCGCCGCGCCGAGGACGAGGAAGCCACCGGCGTGCAGGAAGTCGTGCTGGAGCCCGGCGGCGAAGGCACCCCAGCGTCCCCGCCGGGTAGCTGGGCCGCCTGCGCCGGCAGCCCCCGTACCCGTGCCCCTCCGCTTCGGCAGCCGCAACCACTCCTCCTTCCCGAACCGCACCCACAGCCAGCCCATCACCACGGCCGTGGCGAGGGAGGCGAGGAGCCGGCCGAGGACCATGAGGGGCTGCCCGGGGAAGGCGACGGAGGTGGCGACGAGGACGACGGGGTTGATGGCCGGGGCGGAGAGCAGGAAGGCGAGCGCGGCGGCCGGGGTCACGCCGCGCCGCATCAGGCTCCCGGCCACGGGCACGGACGCGCACTCGCAGCCCGGCAGTACGACGCCGGCCGCCCCGGCGACGGGCACGGCGAGCACCGGGTTGCGCGGCAGCAGCCGCCCGAACACCCGCTCCGGCACGAACGCCCCGATCCCGGCCGACACCAGCGTGCCCAGCAGCAGAAAGGGCACACCCTGCACGACGACCGCGGTGAACACCGTCCACCAGGCGGCCATGGCAGGCGTCGCAAGATCAAGCGCGACAAGCGGCCCCAGCACGGAGATCACGGTGCCGATGGCCCCGAGAGCAAGCCCCCCGAGCACGACATACACAAGTCCCCGCACCAAAACCCGAACCCCATCGAGAACCCGCCGCCCCGCCGACAGGGCCCCCGACGACACCACAGCCTTCACGACAGGATTTTCGGCACCGGTCGGCCTGGGCTCTACGTCCCCGGGCAGGGCTTGGGCGCCGGTCAGCCCGGGCTCTACGCCCACGGCCGGGGCTTGGGCGCCGGTCAGCCCCACCCCTGCGGCCCCGGGCCGGGCATCGGTGGCGGTCAGCCCCTTCCCTGCGGCCCCGGGCCGGGAACGGGCGGCGGTCAGCCCACGCTCCGCAACCCCAGCCCGGGCATCGGTCTCAGCCGACCCGCGCTCCACAGCGCCAGCCCGGACTTCGGTCTCGGACGACCCGCGCTCCACGACCCCGGCCGGGGCTTGGGTGCCGGTCAGCCCGGGTTCCACGACCCCGACTCGGGCTTCGGTCTCAGCGAGCCCGTGCTCCACGGCCCCGGCCCGGGATTCAGTGCCGCTCGGCCCGTGCGGCGGAGCCGCACCATGAGGCTCCACAGCCCCGGTCCGGGCATCGGTCTCGACCGGCCCGTGTTCCGCAGCCCCGGCCCGGGATTCCGTCTTGCCCGGTCCGCGGGTCACAACCCCGCCCGCAGTTCGGGCGGCGCTACCCCCGCCCGTTCCCCGGTCGTTCTCCGCTCCAGAGCTCTCATCGGCCTTTCCGACCCGCTCCTCTGTCCCTGTCCTTGTCCCTGGCGTCCTTGTCGTCCCTGTTGTCCCTGTTTCTTCGGCGTCCGTTCCTCGTCCATCGGCCGGACGCTAGGCGGCGAGGCTGTGCGCGGCTGTGGAAAAGTCAGAGAGGTGGCTGTGCGGGGGCCGGGCCGAGGGTGGTGGTGCCGGGGGCCGTGCGGTGGCCGAGGCCGGTGCGGTAGGCGTCGAGGGCGGCTTCGACCCGGCCGGTGCGGCGGAAGAGGTCGCCGAGGAGTCGGCAGAGGTCGGCGAGGTCACCGGCCGCGCCCGCGCGCTCCAGCAGGCTCAGCGCCCGGACGTAGTGTTCCTCCGCCGCCTCCGTGTCCCTGGCGTCCTCGGCGATGATGCCGAGCAGCCGGTGCGCGGCGGCGGAGTGGAGGGCGCCGCGTTCGGAGTGGAGGTCGGTGAGGACCTCCCGCAAGAGCATGGCGGCTTCGTCGGACTTCCCTCGGCGGTGCAGGACGTCGGCGAGTTCGACGGCGACCTGGCTGGTGTAGAGCGCGGCCCGCTTCGCGGAGAGCATGCCGCGGGCCTCACGCAGTTCGCCCTCGGCGCGCGCGTAGTCGCCGTTCTGGGCGTGGAGATAGCCGCGCATCCAGTGGCAGTTGGCGAGTTCGGTGCGGATCTGGAGCTGCCGGTACAGCTCGGAGGCCTTGGCGAGGGAGGCATCGGCCTCGGCGATCCGGCCCTCGGCGATCATCGTGCGGGCGACCGAGCGATGCATACGGGCGACGAGCACGGGGTCACCGGACTGGGGGGCGAGCGCGAGGGCCAGCTCGGCGGCCTGGGCGGCGCGGGCGTGGGCGCCCATGTCCATATAGGGGGCGATGACGCCGGTGTAGAGGAGGAGCAGCGCGTCGGGGTCGTGCATCCCGGTGCGGTTCAGCTCGTCGAGCGTGGACTCGAACAGATAGCAGGAGTAGCGGAGTTCACCGGCGAGGTAGTGGGCGACGGCACGTCCCCGGAGGGCCGGGACGCGGGCGGGGAGCGGGGCGTCGCCGAGCCGCCGCTCGGCCTGCTCGAAACGTAAGCGGGCGGTTTCGAGATCGCCGGTCTCCAGCGCGCATTCGCCCAACCCCAGCAGGGCGTCGGCCTGTTCGCCGCTGAGCCCGTGCTCCTCCGCTTCGGCGAGGACGAAGGCGAAGCCCTCGGCGGCGGCTTCGGTGGCACCGGTGGCGAGGGTGCGCTGGGCGCCGGTCAGCCGCAGACGCAGTTCGGTGGCGAAGCCGACGGGGCGGCCGGTGGCGAGTTCCTCGTAGCCGACTCCGAGGCGTTCGGCGATATGGCGGAGGGCCGGTTCGGAGGGGCGGACGCGGCCGGACTCCAGGGTGGAGATATAGGCCGGGGTGTATGCCGGTTCCGCCAACTGCCGCTGAGTGAGGCCGCGTTCCGTACGCAGTTGCTGCACCCTGCGCCCGATGACCTCGGGGTCGTCACGCTCGGCCATGCCTACCATGAAGTAAGCATGCCAGTAAGCGCGCTTACGTCGGCTGTTTACCCCAACTCCCGTATGCGGTCTTGCCGTTGGTAGGCCAAAGCTTTACGTTAAGCAATGCCTTAAGTGTGCTTAATGAGCCAGTCAGCCACTGTCACTCGATGGTCACGTGATGATCGCTTGATGAGCGAATCAGCAACTGTCGACAGCCGCCCCCGCTGTCGCCGTAGCCGCTGCGAGGTCCCCATGATCCGAGACCTGCTCACCCGCCACGCCCGCCCGATCACCGCCGCGTTCCTGACGGTGGCGGCCCTGATGACGATCGCCAACGCGGTCCCCCGCTGAAAGGGGCCCGTCGGCTCCGCCGGTCATTCCCCTTCGGCTCCTTCGGCTCCTTCGACTTCGACCATCATGTCCTTGGCGCTGTACCGGGGCAGATCACCGGTCTTGATCGTCAACTCGCCCAACTCGGTCGCGATGATGACCGAGTCCCCGTAGGGCCGGTGAATCCGGTTCTCGTATGCCGGACGGCCGCTCCGGCCGCCGATCTCCCACTGGTAGGTCCACGTGCCGTCGCGTGGGTCGACGATCAGATAGTGGGGGATGCCCATGGCGGGGTAGTCGGAGGTCTTGTTCTTGTAGTCGTTGTCAGGGTTGGAGGGGGACACGATCTCGATGGCCAAAACGATGTCGCGGGGGTCGAGCGGATCGTCCGTGTCCATTGCACTCCTGGGCACGACCAGGAGGTCGGGTACGCGGAGCGTGCCGAGTGACTCGTCATCGGTGTCCGTCGCCTCCGCGACGACCATGCCCTCGGGCAGCTGGGGCGCCAGCCGATCACGCAGGTCCACCGCCGTCAACTGATGACGGGGACGCGGGCTCATCATCATGACGAGCGTCTCGGCGGTGATTTCCGGGTACGTGAAGCCGGGTGGCGGGGTGAATTCCTCGCGGAGCTCGCGCAAGTGCCGGTAGATGGCCCGTTTGGTCATTCCGACGTCTCCCTGGTCTCCCGCTGGTGCAAGATCCGCAGTGTCCGGTTCGGGCCTGAGAGGACCGGTCCGCGACCCCGCCTCGTCCAGCGTACGTGCCAGCCTCCAGGTATACCCGCCAGCGGGCGAGATGGTGCGTACGGTGATCGAGACCGTGTGCACGGCTTCCTCGTCCTCGCGCTCCGCCAAGGTGAACGACTCCGCTGTCGACATGACAGACCTCCTTCATCCGGTTCGGTCAACGCGACCCTCTCAGCGAAGAAGGGCAGCTCACGCGCGGAATCCGGAGCCGTTCACTCGAACGAGTGTGCTGTTACGTTTCTGTGCGACGCATCCCTTTCCGAGCGGCGCACCGCGCCCGCGGCTACGGCAGGCGGGCCGGATACAGGTCCGGCCCCACCACGTGCGGCCGTGGGGTCGGGTCGTGTTCGTCGTGACGGAAGTGGGCCGCGTACCAGAGGACGACGTCCTGGCCGTCGATCGGTTCGCCGGTGACGAAGTTGTCGATGCGGGCGCGGGAGAGGGCGGGGTCGGTGGTGAAGCCCTGGCCGTCGTCGATCTCGGTGCCCCGGTAGCGGACGGCCCAGAGGTCGCCGGCGCCGTACGCGTCCGCCGTGCTGTCGTTCGGCCCGGGGACCAGGTGGTAGCCCTGGCCGGTGGCGCGGTTGAGGACACGCCACTGGCGGCGGGTGAGCGGCGCGCGCGGGCGGCGGGCCTCATGGGTGATGGGCCGCCAGGCCGGGCCCCCGCCGAGCGGCGGGTCGTTGTACTCGTCGACCCGGTCGTCCGCCGCGTCCGCGATGTCGAAGTCCAGCCGCCAGTACGCGTGGTGGGTGTGCAGCTTGCAGGTGCAGGGGTTGGTGACCCCCGCGAAGCCGAACCGGGGCCGGATCACCCCGTCGTCGGCCAGCCGCCAGTCGCTGATGTACCGGTACCACCCGGCGGCCAGTTCACTGACGATCCGCAGCTCCGACCCGTCGTGATGCAGGGCGACCCCCCGGAAGTTCCCCGAGTCGACCCCGCTTTCGAGGATCGTCCTCGGCGGTGACGTACACAGCCGGAAGCCGGGGCCGACCGGGTCGGTGCCGTCGGCTGTGAAGCACGCTTCCTCGTTCTGCCAGTCGCGGTACGTCGGCCCGCAGCCGATCCCCGTCCCCGCCGAGCCGTACTCCACATTGAGGATCGGCACATGCGCCCGGTACAGCACCCGGGTCCCGCGATGGTCCACGAACCGCAGCTCGGCACCCGACCCGTTCGTCCCCGAGGAGTTCTCCGGGCGTACGACGACCAGGTCCCACACCACCGTCGCCCCGTACCGCACCCGCACACGGACCGCCTTGTGGCCGGGCGTCGGCGGGCAGTCGTCCACCCCCGGTGTCGTCTCGCAGTCGTGCGCGGCGGGCGCGGCGACCCCGGCGGGGGCCGGGACGAGGGCCATGTCGCGCATACGTACGCCCACGATCCGGTGCGTGATCTCACCGCCGGGGTCCCGCAGCCCGACGGTCACGACCCGCTCGCTCGTACCGTCCCCGTGGTCGATGTCGGCCAGCGGCGGCATCGGCCGATACGGGTGCGCGCCCTCCCGGGCGAGGATCAGCCCCAGCTCCGGATCGGCCCGTACGGTCTCCACCGCCCGCGCGAACTCCTCCCGGTCCGGCAACGGCCGATACCGTACGGCGGCGACCTCCGCGGCCCCGAGCGCGCCGAGGCGTCCGGTCACGCCCACCGAGCGATACGACTCCGGGTCGTGCACGACGGCACGGAACCGGGAGTCCTCGCCGCCGTCCCGGTCCAACAGCCGGAAGTCCGCGATCCGCAGGCCCGACGCCGGCCCCGACAGCCGTTCCCGTACGCCGGGCAGGTCCGTGACCTCCGCCGCCAGCGCCTCGGCTGCCTCCTCCTCGATCGTGTAGGGCTCGACGTCGATCTCGGCCCCGACCGGTCCACCCATGCCACACACCCACCCGTTTCCGCCCGTTGTGCCGCTCCCGCACCAGCTTTCCCTGCTCTGCGACATGGTGACAGGGCGTGACGGGTGCACACACGGGGGCGCGCGGGGCGGAGGGGCTGCCATCGAGCGCCGAGTACGCCGGAGTCAGCGGGCATGGAGGGTCGGCAGACCCCTCCGCACCCCGATGAGCCGAATCCCCGTCGTTGATCGTTCATGTGAAAACCCCTGACGGGGACCTCTTCACCTGCCACTCTCTGATCCGCCAGGCGGCCGGATCACCGGCGGCCCCCGCTGAGCGAGTGGAGAGCACCGCCGATGTCCCGAGTCACGAACGCGTCGAACACACCGGCCAACACGCCGAAGAAGTCCATGAGATCCGGCCTCGGCAGACTGGGCCGGCTCCGCAGAGCCATGTTCGTCGTCGGCAGCGCCGCCGCGCTGGCCATCGGCATGACCGGCAGCGCGCACGCCGCCGTGCTGAACCCGCTGCCGGAGAGCACCACATCGTTCCAGCGGACGTTCCAGCCGGTGTTCGACTACGACACGGACAGCTGTTTCCCTGCGGCGGCCATCGACATCAACGGCACCCTCAACGGCGGCCTCGACGACAGCGGCCCCGTCACCGGCCAGTGCCGCTCGGGCCACCTCGGCCTGGCCAACACGTACTCGCGCGTGAAGTGCAACAACGGCTGGTGCGGCATCGTCTACACGCTCTACTTCGAGAAGGACATGAGCTGCGACAACTGCACGGCCACCTCGCACCGTCACGACTGGGAGTCGGCGGTGCTGTGGGTCCGGCAGGGTGACAGCACCCCGACCTACGCGTCCGTCTCCGCCCACGGCGGCTACTCGACCACCACGTTCGGCTCGGTGCCGAGGGACGGGGTGCGGCTCAAGGTCGTCTACCACAAGGACGGCGCCCTGACCCACGCGTTCCGCTTCGCCAAGTCCGGCGAGACCGCCGAGGCCTGGAGCGACGGCGGCTGGGACTTCCCGCGCCTGGTCAGCTGGAACAGCTTCCCGGCCGGCACCAACGGCGTGAACCTCCAGACGAAGATGCAGAACGCCACCTGGGGCGACGCCAACTTCCCGCTGAAGGACGGCCGCTTCACCACCGAGCTGAGCCGCGCCCTGCCGTCGGGCATACCGTTCGACCCGAACGCCTGACGGTCCCGGCCTCCGGCAGCAGGAAGGGATCGACCCCGGCGGACACTCACTCACCGCCGGGGCCGACCCCTTGCCTACCTATTGCCGTACGACCCGCCTACGACTTGCTACGACTCGCCTACGCCGTGCGGTACGTCTCGCGGTACGCCTCGCGGTACGTCAGATGTCGGCGCTCGTCCGTTCCCGCTCCCGGCCCGGCGGGACGCGCAGGGTGTCGGCCCGGCCCGCCTGGTACGCGGCCACGCTGCCCCTCGCCTGCACGGTCTCCCGTTCGACGGTGTTCAGCATCCGCTCCCAGCGCTGCCGCATCGGGGCGATCAGCCCACCGCCGACCCCGACGACGAGGATGCCCGCGGCCGTGCCGAGCGCGGCGTAGAGGACGGGCCGGGTGACGTCCTGGGCGATCCCGGCCTGCCCGAGCGCCGCGATGACGCCGAGTCCGACGACACAGGCCCAGACGACGGTGGCCAGCGTCCTGCCGTACGACACCGATGCGAGCGCGCCGCCGACGATCCCGCGTACCGCGTTGGCGATGGCCATGGCGATCACGACGAGGACGACGGCGACGATCGCGCGGGGCAGCCAGGCCACGATGGCGTTGATCATCGCGCTGACGGGGTTGTCGCCGAAGACGCCGAGCGCGAGCTGGAGGGTCATCAGCATCAGCGCGTAGTACACGATCCGGCAGACGATGCCGGTCAGGTCGTACGAGGAGTCGCCCAGGAGGCGAGACGTTCCGGCACGTTCGGAGAGGCGCTCGGAGCCGACCTTGCGCAGGACGCGGTCGAGGACGCGGGCGACCAGTTTGGCGACGAACCAGCCGATGATCAGGACGACGAGGAACGCGGCGAGTTTCGGCACGAACTGCGCGACCTTCGACCAGGCGTCGTCAAGACCCTGCTCGAAGTCGATGGACAGGCTGACCATGGGCGGTTTTCCCTTCGTGGGCACGTGGGGTACGTCCCCTCCCCTTGTGGATAGCAGTGCGCCAAGTGGGTGAAGGCGCAGCTCAGGGCCGTTCGGGTGACGGCGCACGGGGTGCGCGGACGGCGCGTACGCCGGGGCAGGGGTCCCTCCCGTAAATCCATTGAGTTCTCAACCACCCCCTGTGACCCTCTTGTCAGAGCCATGACTTACTCTTCGCACACGCGTCACAGGCACCACCACATGCACCACAACGCATCACATGCGCGGCACAGGTCGAACACACCGGCCCCGCGCGACGACGCGCCCGTTTCTTTTCTTTCGTCCCGGGGGTTCTGAGCAATCGTGCGCATCCGCACTCTTCCGGCCGCCACCGCGCTGGCGGTCCTCTTCAGCTCGGCCGCGCTCGCGGTCGCGCCGGTGGCGTCCGCCGACACCACCAAGCCCTTCCCGCTGTCGGACTGGGCGGACGACACGGTCGTCGACGGCGTCCACCAGCAGGTCTTCTTCTCCGACGGCGGCCGTGTCGTCGTCGCCGACTACGCGGGCAACGTCGTCAAGACCCTCACCGGTCTGCCCGGCGTCAACAGCCTCGAACTGAGCCCGGACTCCGGCACGCTGTACGCCACGGCCCCGGAGGCCGACCGGATCGTCGCCATCGACACCGAGAAGCTCACGCTGAGCGCGGAGTACCCGACCGGCGAGAAGAGCGCCCCGTCCCGGCTGGCCTACGCCGACGGCAAGCTCTACTTCGGCTGGGGCCGCGACTGGGACTCCGGGCTCGGCGCGGTCGACCTCACCGCCGAGACCCCGACGGTGAACCTGGACCTCGCGGCCGGCCACGACTGGTCCGACCCGCCGATGCTCCTCGCCGACCCCGACAACCCGGGCACCCTGGTGGCCCTCGACTACAGCATCAGCTCGGCCCCGATCGTCGTCTACGACATCTCCTCCGGCACCCCGGTGATCCATGCCTCCGCCGAGAAGGGTGGCTTCTACGAGGACGCCGCCCTGACCCCGGACGGCCAGTCGGTGGTCGTGGCGGGGCCCGGCAACAGGGCGCTCACCGAGTACCGGCTCTCCGATCTGGCGGAGACGCGCACCTACTCCGTCCCCGACGACCCCCAGACCGTCAGCATCGCCCCGGACGGCACGGTCGCGGCGACCGTCATCGACACCGACGACATCGGCGACACCTACGTCTTCTCCGGCGGCGCCGACAAACCCGCCAGCGTCCGCAACCTGTCCCACTCCTGGATGCCGTTCTTCGGGCACTCCATCGGCTGGTCGGGCGACGGCCAGAAGCTGTTCGTGCTGACCGGGACCGGCGAGTCCAGCCTGTTCCACGTCCTCGACGAGCCCCGCAAGTACGTCGCCACGCTCACCGTGAACGCCCCGGCGACAGCGACCCGCGCCAAGCCGCTCACCGTCTCCGGCAAGCTCACCTCGAACCTGGCTCTGCCCGCCGGCACCCCGCTCACGGTCACCCGTACCGACCTCGAATCCCCCAAGGGCAAGTCGCTCGGCACCAAGACCCTCGGCACGGGCGGCAAGTTCTCCTTCACGGACACCCCGCCGGCCGGTGGCAAGGTCACGTACAAGGTGACGTACGCGGGCGACGCCGACCACACGGCGGCCTCCGCCTCGGACAGCGTGGAAGTCTCTCGCGCCACCCCCACCCTGACCCTGGACAAGAACCGCAAGACGTACGCGTACGGCGCCGACGTGAAATTCACGGCGCACCTCGGCAAGACGTACAAGAACCGCAAGGTCGAGATCTGGGCCGACCCGTACGGCTCCGACAAGCCGAAGAAGCTGGTGAAGTCCGGCACGGTCAACTCGTCGGGCAACCTGTCCGTCACCCTCGACCTGACCCGTGACACCAAGGTGTGGGCGAAGTTCGCGGGCGACTCCCGCTACAAGCCGAGGACGGTCACGAACACCGTCTACACCAAGGTCAGGATCTCGTCGTCGATCGCGGGCCACTACAAGACCCGGTCGGTCTGGGGCCAGAAGTACCACTACATCCGCAAGTCCAAGGACCCCGTCCTGCAGACCACGATGACGTACTACCAGGGCCGCAAGCAGCGCCTGAAGCTGCAGTTCTTCTACGACGGCGCCTGGCGCGACTGGGCCTCCGACTACTTCCCCCTCGGCACGGCCGGAAAGTCCAACGTCACCCTCACCGGCACCCCGACCACGGACATCCGCCTCCGCTTCCGCTCGGAGTACCGGGATTCGTCGTCGGGGGACAATGTGAACACGACGACGTACGGCCCGTGGAAGTACTTCATTTATACGAAGTAGCCGACCGGGCAAAGCTCTTGAGCGCGACGGCCCGCGACGTTGATGCTGATCACCGTGTGTCGATCACTGATCGTCGCGGGCCGCCGCGCGCGGTGGCTTCCGGCAGCCATATGCCGGGGGCGGACAGATACTGGCGGGTCAGGGCGGTGGCGTTGGCCTCGCCCGACCACCCCGGCCACCATGTGCGGGCTCATCTCCCACGCCCTCCCGGGCGGTCTCCGCCGCCGACCACCGGCGGGCATGAGCAACCGTAGAACCAACAGCACCACGGAACGTACGGCCCGCTGAACCCCCGTCATCGCCCGCCGCCTCGTCCCACCGGCGACAACGCCAGCAACGCCCACACGACCTTGCCGGCCCCGTGGCGTGGTGCCACGCCCCAGTCGTCGGCCAAGGCGTCGACCAGGACGAGACCTCGGCCGCACTCGTCACCGTCTTCGGCGCACCTCAACTCCGGCTTCCCGCCCGCCGAGTCGGACACCTCGACCCGCAGCTCCGCTCCGCTCAACTCGAACCGGACCGCGACGTCCCGGCCGTCGCCGTACGCCGTCTCCGCCCGGACGGCGTTGGTGAGCAGCTCGGAGGTCAGGAGTTCGGCGGTAGGAGTGAGTTCGGCCAGGTCATGGGGGCCGAGGACCGCACGGAGGGTGGCGCGGGCGACGCCGGGTGCACGCGGGTCTCGGGGCAGGCGCAGGGCGCAGGTCCAGGACGGGGATACGGTGTCATGGAAGTCTCCGGTCACTGAGGGGAGTTGGGTGGTGGCGTTGTGGGGTCGTCGTCGGGAACGACATGCGTACGGATGCCCAGTGGTCGTCGCCGCTCCGTCGAGCGGGGCGCTTCTGGGCGGGGCGCCTGTCGTAGACGATAGGACTTCGGCAAAGCTTCTTTGCGGGAACTCGAAGGATCTCGACTACTTCTCCCCCGTGTGGGTGACCATCCCCGCAATCCGCGGGCCGGAAGGGAAGGCATGACAACAAGACCCGCCCCAACTGCCCGACGCCTCCGCCTAGCCACCGAGCTGCGCAAACTGCGCGAGCGAGCGGGCTTGACGTCAACCGAGGCCGCGAGACTGCTCGGCACCAGCTCCGGTCAACTCAGCAATGTCGAGTCGGCACGGTTCGGAGTGAGCCCCGACAGGCTTCGAACGATGGCTCGCACCTACTCATGCCCGGACCCCACCTTCGTCGAAGCCTTGGTCGACATCGCGACCGACAAATCGCGCGGCTGGTGGGAAACGTTCCGGGATGTGCTCCCGCCCACCCTCCTGAACATCGCCGAGCTGGAACATCACGCAACAGCACTGCGGTCGGCCAACACAGCACACGTACCCGGGTTGCTCCAGATCACCGACCACGCCCGCGAAGTCTTCCGACAGGTAGTACCCGAGTTCTCACGTTCGGAAATTGAGCATCGCGTAAACCTTCGCCTCCAGCGCCAGGCGGCACTGGACCGGGACGACGCGATCCCGTTCCGCGCAATCGTCCACGAAGCCGCGCTGCGCGTGCCGGTAGGCGGCCCGTCCGTCGCCAAGCGTCAGCTGAAGCACCTGGTGGAGCTGAGCGAACGCGAGCACATCACCATCGAAGTGATCCCCTTCGCCATCGGCGCCTACCCGGGTTCCGGGCATCACGTCTTCTACGCGCACGGCCCTGTCCCTCAGCTCGACACGGTCTCGCTGGACCAGTCCCACGGCCCTGTACTAGTAGACGCGGAAGCCCAATTGGAGATGTACCGCCTTCTGCTGGACCGTATGGAACACGTGGCCCTTACGCCCTCGAAGTCCCGCGACTTCATCCACAGCCTCATCCACGACCTGTGAAGGAGAAGCCATGCCCACGTACGCCTGGCAAAAGTCGTCTCACTGCGGCCAAGGCGAATCCTGCGTCCACGTCCTCGCCACCCCACAGAAGTCGTCGCCCTGCCAGGAAGGCGACGCCTGCGTCCACATATCCGCCACCCCCGAGACGATCCACATAACCGAAAGCGCCGATCCCACCCAAGCCATACTCGACGCCGCCCCCTCTGCCTTCAGCGCCCTCCTTCATGCGCTAAGGGACCGCGCGCCGCTGACATACACAGTCAGCACTGAACGCTGACGTTCGAGCTAGCTGATCCTGTAGTCCTCGTGCGGCGTCGCCCGTGCCCACACCGCTGCGAAGGCGTCAGCGCACAGCTTCGCCGCTGCTTGATCCTCGCTGATCTCCCCGCCACCGGAGGCGCCGTCGCCGGTGAAGTGGTTCCACCGGATGAGCCGGTCGTCGATCAGCCAGAAGTCGTTGCCGGGCAATGCGATGTCGGAGGCGCGCCGACGCGGCAGCCACCGCACGCGCTCGCCGGCTTCTACATTGACAACGGTGCCAGCGTGTTCGAACCGGATGTAGTCGCTGACCGGCTCGGACACGATGCGAGCCCGGCGCACCGCAACGCCCCGTGCCACCGTGCCCCGGATCAGGCTCACCCACGCCGCCCAGTACGGAGATCCGGGGTCGTTGTCCCGCTCGCCAGTGCTCTTCCAGCGGGCGAAGTCGCCGGCTTCATTGGCGACTCCGTACGAGTCGCGCATCTCCAGGTGGACGGCGGAGCGCTGAGCGCTGTTCAGCAGTTCGTCGAAGCTGGGTACCTTCTGCGACATCGCAGGGCCTCCTCAGGACCGGTGCCATACGGGCCGGGCTGAACCGTAGCGGCATCGGAGGCAGCCATGGCACCGGAAGGTCCGGCTGTTTATGCCAGCACGGGAATATTCCGAAGTCGGCGTGGACGAGGAACGGTGCCGTCCGTAGCGTCGTCCGGTGGGGGCCTTGACCAGGGTCCACGAGAGGGGAGAGGCATGGCGCGCGAGGAACTGACACGGCTCACCGGCACGTTCAACGGGCCCGAATGTGATGACGACGACTGCCCGAACATCTATCGCACGTCAAGCGGCTCCTTCGTGATCCAAGGGAACGTGTCCGACGCGTTCCGTCCGCCGGAGGGGGAGTCGCTGGTCGAGATCCCGGAAGCGGTGCTCAAGGAGGCCCTACGTGCTCTTGGATGGTGACGCATGGCGAAGGACTTTCGACGCGTACGAGCGTGATGCGTGGCGATTCGAGGCCCAGCCCACGTACACCATGCCAAGGGAAGCCGAGAACATCGCGCGCTTCCTTCGGGGAGAGCCGAAGCCGCTGGAGCACAATGTGCGGTGGCACGAACGAGTACGTGGGCATGTGGCGTCCGGGCGCACGATCGGGCGGGTTCGGATCGTACGACAGCCACTGACGGACTATCAGCGTTACCAATTCGCCTGGGGAATCCCCGGCAACATCAAGGCCGGAGAGGAAATCCGCATCCTGGACGTCACCCGGTACGACTACGATCTTCCTCTCTCCGAAACCGACTGGTGGATGTTCGATGAGACGCGAATTGTACATCTCAACTTCCGGCCGGACGGGACGCAGATCAACCGGGAGTTGTTCACGGGCGACATCACCCCGTACCTGGAGTGGCAGCGCATCGCCGTCGCCAGCTCCGTACCGTTTGCCGAGTACGTGAAACAGTTCGAGTGACTACGCATCCGCCCACTCCTGCCAAGCGGCCTCCGAATCACCGTCCGCAGCTGCAAGCGCTCGTCGATGTACGCCGTACGCCCGTGCGCCGGTGCGCCCTTGACGATTTGCCCTCCTCATCGCGATGCTCGTGCAAGTTGATGTAAGCCGTACTCGACACCGGAGGCACTCATGGCACTACGGTTCATCGGGATTGATCCAGAGACCGGGCAGCAGGGTTCGCCCACGGTGTGGGTGGATGAGGAGCAGGGGGAACTGGTGCTCCAGGGCTGGAAGCCGGGCGAGCGGCTGGAGGCCGAGTGTGCGGGGTTCGAGGTGCCTGGGCATACGAGGGGGATTCCCGCGCACGAAGCCGTGATCAGGATTCCGGCGCGTATGGTGCCCATGCTCAGGGAGGCGTGCGATGTCGCAGAACGAACCGGGCTTTGACGAGTTGCTGGCTGCGGCCAAGCATTCGGCCGTGCACTTGGAGATGCGCGACTCGTACGGCGTGGGCGACGAGGCAGCGGACTTCGCGGCCTGGAGGAGTACGGGTCTGCGCGATGTGGACCCGGCATCCGCCTACTGGGCACCGTGGGTCGACCTGATTCGGCGCACAGTGGCCCGAGGTGTCGTCGTACGCCGCGCCCGTATCGTGTCCGAGCCGGTCACCGAGTACATCCGTTACGAGCACGCCGGCACCGTGGTGAATCTCCACGCCGGGGAACAGGTCCGCTGGCTGCCGAGGCGACAGGCGTCGGACATCGCCCTGCCTGGCAACGACTGCTGGGTGTTCGACGGCAAGGTCGTGCTCTTCAACCACTTCTCGGGTGAGGGGGACTGGTCGGAACCCGGCTGGGAGGTCCGTACCGAGCCACCCGTGGCGCGCCTGGCGTCGAGCGCCTTCGAAACCATCTGGGAACGCGCTGTCCCGCACGAGAAGTACTCCGTCTGACCCAGCTAGCCGCTGAAGAGCCGACTCCTTATGTCCGTGTCACCCTCGTCCAGTGCCCAGGCCGCCCGTGAGATCCTCGCCGCACGCCTCGGGGAGCTACGCAGAGATGCCGGGCTGACCGGACACGAGATGGCGCTTCGGTGCGGCTGGAGCCCGGCCAAGTCATCGCGCATCGAGGGGGCGAAGACACCCCCGTCCGACGCCGACATCCGCGCATGGTGCGAGGCGTGTGGCGCCGAGGAGCAGACGGCGGACCTGGTCGCGGCCAACCGCCAGGCCGATCAGATGTACGTGCACTGGAAGAAGCTCCACCGCCACGGGATGCGCAGGGCACAGGAGGAAGTCATCCCCCTGTGGGAGCGCACCCGCCGCTTCCGCGTGTACTGCTCGAATGTCGTTCCCGGGATGCTCCAGACCGAGGCATACGCGAAAGCCCTGCTCTCCAGCATCGCCGCGTTCCAGGACACCCCGGACGACTCCGCCACGGCCGCCGCCTCCCGTATCGAACGGTCGCGCGTGCTCCACGAGGGCAACCACCGTTTCGCCCTGCTACTGGAAGAAACGGTGCTCCGTTACCGCATCGGCGACGCGGAAACCATGGCCGGCCAGCTCGGCTACCTGCTCGCCGTCATGGCCCTGCCGAACGTCAGCCTGGGAGTGATCCCCTTCACCGCCCAACGACGCGTGTGGCCGCTGGAGGCCTTCTACATGTTCGACGACCGCCAGACGAGCGTCGAACTGCTCACGGCCGCGGTCAACGTCTCGGCGCCGAGCGAGATCGCCACCTATGCGAAGGCGTTCTCCGAGTTGTCGAAGATCGCTGTGCACGGCTCGGGTGCGCGCGCTCTGATCACCGAGGCCATTAACTCTCTCGGGTAGTCCACATGCAAGCTCATGCAAGAACGTGGCCCCTCAACAGCTGGGCTCCCTACGGTCATCGCATCGAAAGCGGACCAGCCCGGGAGGCCACGCGTGGCGACACAGAATTCGCAGGACCACAGCCTGAGTGAGCCGCCGCCGACCGAGCCCTCCGCGAAGCCCGGCTGCGCCGATTGCATGTCCCTCGCGGTCGCCAGGCAGAACGCGCGGTCCGAGTACGACTACAGCGCGGTGTCCGACTGCAATGTGCTTCTGCGTCGGCATCACGAGGAAATGCACCGGACATGAGCGAGGGAGAGGAAGGCGAGAAAAGAGAGCGCGAGTTCTTTTTCGATCTTCCGCTCATGACCATGCGGGTGTCTCGTGATTCCGGGCGGACATGGCAGCCGGAGCAGGCTGTCCTCAGCACGGACAGCCTGCCGCCCCTTGCCATGGCCGAATGGCCTCCGTGTGGGTGCCGGCGCTGCGTCAAGCCGCATAAGCCCGCTCATTCCTGAGACTCGGACCCGCTCATCACCGAGGCACCCGCCTCCCACCCCATGAACTCCCGCCCGGCATGGGCGGCAGCGCGGTCAGCCATGGCCGTGATCAGCTCAACAGCAGGAACACAACGCCTCGCCTCCGGAACGGACCTGTCCCTCGTCGTACCGGGCCGCTGAAGCCCCTCGGCCGCAGGATGCCTCTGGAGCCCGGAAACGGGCGGCCGTGTTCGCGCAGCAGCTCGATCACCGCTCATCATTCTCACAGTTCGGTCGCCACTCCAACTGTGGCCGAACTTCAGGTGTATCACTGGCCAACAGGCGACATACCGGGGCTTTCGATGTGGAACGGATCATTCCAAATCAATTCGAAAGCGCTCTCCCTTACCTGCCGGTACATGTGACGATACGAACCTGCCGGAACTTGAGACCTCAAATGAGGTCACGGTCGCAAAGGAACAGGACATGACCACCCCTGTGCCCTCGGTCCCCTCAGCAGCTGTATCCGTCCCGTCGGCAACATCACCGTCGTGGGGCGCGTCGGGCGCCCAGTCTTCGGTGGGCGCGCTGACCAGTCGGCTGCTCGTCGTGGATGACGAGGAGGGAATTCGTTCCATGCTCACCATGGCGCTGGAGTTCCTCGGCTACCAGGTGAGCGCCGCGGCCACCGGGCGGCAGGCCCTGCAGGCCGTCACCCGGCACGATCCCGATCTGATCCTCCTCGACGTCAATCTGCCCGACCTCAGCGGGTTCGAGGTGTGCCGGACATTGCGGGACCGGGGCAACGCCGTACCGGTGCTGTTCCTGACCGGGCTCGGCGGTGTCGACGACCGGGTGCGGGGGCTGGACATGGGCGGCGACGACTTCGTCACCAAGCCGTTCGAGCTGAAGGAGGTCGCCGCGCGGGTGCGGGCGTTGTTGCGGCGGGCCGGCGGCGGAAGTCCCGTCACCGACCGGAACCGGCTGCGGGCCGGTGCCGTGCAACTGGACGCCGACGCCCACCAGGTGTGGGCCGGCGGTCGGCCCGTGGACCTCACGACCACCGAGTTCGCCCTGCTCAGATATCTGATGGAGAACCCCGGGCGGGTGCTCTCCCGGGGACAGATCCAGGAGCGGGTGTGGAACCACCGGGACGAGGGGTCCGGCGTCGTGGACACCTATATCTATTACCTGCGGCGGAAGTTGGGGGAGCCGGGGCAGTCGCTGATACGGACCGTGAGGGGCGTGGGTTACCAGCTGTGCGCCAACTGAGCGGGATGCCGTCGGGCGCCGGGGACACCCATGGGTCGCCGAGCGACTTGAGAACGGGCAAGCACAGCCGGGGAGAAGGACGGGCCGGGTTATGAGTGGGTTCAGCGGGATCGGAGGGTCCATGCGGGCCGCCGGGCTGCTCGTCGGCGATGCCGCGTACGAACGGCAGCGGGTCGCGCGGCCCCCGCTGCCCGGACCGCCCGTCGAGCAGCCCATCCGTCCCGGCCGCGCCGGTCAGCGCACCGTCGGCTTCTGGCTGATCGCGACGCTCGCCACCCTCGGCGCCGTGGCCGGGCTCTCCGCCCACACCCTCGCCCACCACCTCGCCACCCGCGCCGACCAGCAGATCGCGGCGATCAGCCGACTCGCCCGCGACCCGGCCACCCCACGCACCGCCCCCGGCCTGCTGGACAGCGACTCCCTGGTCCTGGTCCTCACCGCCGACGCCCACGTCCTCGAACGCCACCGGGGTTCCCGCACCCTCCCCGCCCTGCCCACCCTCACCCCGGCCCGCCTGAAGACGTACGCCGCCCGCACCCACCCCTCCGCGTTCGGCGACGACTACCGCGCCCAGGTCGTACGAGTCCCGGCGAACGCCACCCATGACAACACCCCCGGTGACAACACTCCCGGAGACGACACTCTCGTTGCCAACGCCCGCTATCTCCTCGTCGCCCATTCCACCCTCGACGACCGGCTCGCCGTCGAGCGGATGCTCCAGGTCGAGACCGTCGCGGCGCTGCCCCTGCTGGGCACCGTGCTGTTCGGTGCGCGGCGGCTCGGACGGCGGGAGGCCAGGGAGCGGCAGGAGGCGGAGCGGCGGCTGCGCGAGTTCATGGCCTCCGCCGGGCACGAGCTGCGCAACCCCCTGACCACCATCTCCGGTTACGCCGAACTCGCCCGCGTCGGCGACGGCGAACCCGCGTACGAGCCCATGCGGCAGGAGGCACTCGGCCGGATCGCCACCGAGGTCGGCCGGATGAGCACCCTCATCGACGAACTCGTCCTCCTCACCCGCCTCGACCTCGGCCAGCCCCTCCAGCTGACCTCGGTCGACCTCACCCAACTCTGCCGCGACGCCGCCACCGCCGCCCGCGACTGCCACCCCGACCACCGCGTACGCCTGCTGATCGCCCCCGGCGACCACACGGTCGTCGGCGACCCGCTGCGCCTGCACCAACTCGTCGCCAACCTGCTGAACAACGCCCGCGTCCACACCCCCGCCGGCAGTACGACCACGCTCGGGGTCGGCACGGAGGACGGCTGCCGCGTGATCGAGGTGATGGACGACGGCTCCGGCGTTCCGCGCGAGCTGCGTGCCCGGCTCTTCGACCCGTTCGTGCGCGGCGAGGAGACGAGGGCCCCCGGCAGCGGTCTCGGCCTGAGCATCGTCACCGCGATCGCCACGGCCCACGGCGGCACGGTCACCCTCGAACCGTCCCACCAGGGCGCCTGGTTCAGGGTCCGCCTCCCGGCACCGTCGTAGATCGACGGCTCACTCCTCCCCCCGTCCCGCCCTGAACGGTTCCTGACTCCCGCGTAACTTGGGGATGGCTGTGAGGTGCGGTTTTTACCATCGCTTGGTGATTTTCTGATCCGTCTCTGATCGAACTCCGATCAGTTCCGGAGAGGCGCCAGATTAAGTGAACGACGTACGGGGGCGCGCCCAGGTGTGACCTCGTACATCTCCCCCTCCGAGGTCGGCCCGGCGCTTGCCCTGATCGACGGCTCATCGATCTACGGCGAACGGAACGACGGCTCATCGGCCCGGTCGGCTAACCGGGTACGTGCTGGGCCGACCTCAACTCACCGGTCGTCTGCGGCCCCTTCGCGAGTTGCCCCCGCAGTTCGGCGAGGTGCTGCTGGACATGTCGCAGCGCACCTGCCCGCCGGCCCGGCACCCGGGCCCTCAACTCGGCCAGTTCCAGCCCAAGTTCATGGGCGCGTCCCGCGTCGGTGATCTGCCCCCACTGGTGATGGGCCCGGTCCACGGCCATCTCGACCGCCTGCTCCCGGCCCTCCTGCCCGACCTCCAGCCGCGCCCGCGCCACCCCCAGCCACCGCGCACAGCTCAGGGCCGCGTCCCCCGCGAACATCGCCAGATCGGCCCGCACCTCCCGCCAGTGCAACACCGCGTCGTCCCCGTCGCCGAGGTCCCGCCGTGCCGCCGACTCCCACCGCTCGGCAAGAGCATCGGCCTCACCATGCCGCCCGGCCTCGACGGCGGCGGTGATGGCGGCATGGGGATCAGTGGCGGCGTCGGGCGCGGCCGGGCTGCGAGGCGCTGTGACGGCGACATGCAGGTCAGCGCCCTCGCCTTCTGTCGCCGTCCCGGCATCAATCAGCCCGTCCGGCGATTGAGGACGAGGCCGTTCAGGCCGATGGGGGTCCGGGGGCGCGGCCCCCGGGGGCGGGGTCGAAGGGGCGGCCGCCCCCGGGACGGGAAGGGTAGGGGCGGCGGGGGCGAAAAACCCTCCCGGCCCCCCGGACGCCGTCGCATCCCACGCCAGCACCAGATCCCCGTACCCCCCGGCCCTCCCCATCACCTGCTCGTGCAACACCCCGGGAACCGGCCGCCGCCCACTCCTCAATATCGTCGCGAGCGCCTTCATATACGCCGGTACGGCCACCCCACGCCGCACACCCCCGCCCCCCGGCGGCGCGATCCGCCCGTACACGCTCACACCCGGCCCCAGCCCCAACGGCCGCCCCGCCAACTGCCGCCACACCTCCGCGTCCGCGTGCAGATCCACGAACAACGTCGTCGACCCCGGCACCCGCAACCGCAGCTCCTCCACGATCCAGTGCCAGGGAAACGCGGTGTACCGCACGGTCGCCGGCGTCGTACGCGCCAGCGCGAGATGCACGAGCCGCTGCTTGCGGTCGAGTTGGAGCTGCCCGGTGAGGTAGACGGTCAGCGGCCCGGGCGCGGTGGCGGCGGCGCGCAGCCGGGTGAGGACGGCCTGCGGTTCCAGCGGATCGGCCAGCTCGACGACGTTCGCCGTACCCGTGCCGGACAGCACGTCGGGTGGTACGGCGGCGAGTACGGGAAGGACGGAGGCGGCGTCGACAAGACACCCCTTGCCCATGGGCGAGGCCGCGAGCAGCAGCACGGTTCCGGGCATCGGTTCCCTCCCCATCGATCACGTACGCCATCCAGCACCGTAACCGCTGCGCGTGCGAACGAGGGAAAAGAGCCGGTCGGAACGGATCGTTCAGGGAGTTTCCGGTCGCCCGACAGGACCGACAGGACCGACAGGACCGACAGGACCGACGCGACGACCATCACCGCCCCGGCGCACCACCCGACCGCCGGGGCGCCCGCCCTCCGCGCCCCGACCTCCGGCACCCGAACCACCCCGCCGCACCGCGAAGATCGTCGTGTCGTCGTCCAGGTGCCCCCCGGTATGCGCGAGCAGCCCGTCGCGGACGAGGCGGACGAGGGCGGTGGGGTCGGTGGCGGGGCGTGGGTCGGTGGCGAGGGCGGCGGTCAGATACGGCTGGAGGGGGAAGAAGGACCCGCCGCCGTCGCGGGCCTCCGTCACCCCGTCGGTGACGAGGAGCAGCGTCTCGCGCGGCCCGAGCCGTACGCCGCGCGACCGATGCCCCTGCGGCACCAACTCGCCGAGCCCCAGCGGCAGTCCGTCCCGCAGCGGCAGCGGCCGTACGGACTCGGCGGAGACGATGAGCGGCGGCTCGTGCCCGAAGTTGATGACGTCGACCGTGACGGCGTCGGTCCCCGCGATCCCCGTGAGGTCGGGCCCCCAGTCGGTGCGCTCGCTGCGCAGCTGGGGGAAGTCGAGGAGCACTGCGGTCGCGAACCGCTCGTCGTCGTCCCGTCCGACATGCGCGCAGTACCGCACATGCCGCACCATCCGCGTCTCCAGCCGCTCGGCGACGGTACCGGCGTCGGCCTCGTAGTACGCGGCCTCCCGGAAGGTGCCGAGCAGCACGGACGCCGCCTCCACCGCCGCGAGCCCCTTGCCCTGGACATCGCCGATGACGACGCGGGTGCCATGCGGGCTGGGCTGGATGTCGTAGAAGTCGCCGCCGACGCGGGCCTGGCTGTCGGCGGCGAGATACTCCTCGGCGTGGTCGAGGCCGCCGACGTCCGGCGGAAGCCGACGCAGCAGGATACGGCGGGTGGTCTCGACGACGGCCCGCATGTGCAGCATCCGCTCCTGGCCGCGCAGCCGCACCGCGCAGGCCAGCACGGACAGCACACCGCCGAGGGCTACGAGGATGAAGTCGGGCAGCCCGGTGCGGTACTGGTGCGGCCAGGAGTTGTCGCCGACGACGTACATGAGCATGGCGAGTACGGCGTACAGGGCGGTCGTCCACACCCGGCAGACGGCGGCGGCGATGCCGGGGACGAGAACCAGCCACGAGATGACGCGGAAGTCACCGCTCGTGTACCAGTCGATCGCCAGGACGGCGATCAGCACGACCAGGGGTGGCAGCCAGGCGATGTCGTGGCCGCGGACCCGCAGCGGTTGCTGCCGCTCGAAGGGGTCCCGCTCCCGGCGCACACGCTCCATCGCCACACGCCGCATCGGCATCCGCGACCGCCTCCGCATGAGCCACAGCGAAACACGCCGCCGCCGCGTCCGCATCCCGACTTGCCACGGGGCCCGGCCGGGTGTGCGCTGGGAGTCGGGGCGGGAGTGCCCCGGTGCCCGGCCGGTGTCCGGGGCCCGGGGCGGACGAGAGGAGTGCTCCCATGGCTCACGCGGCACCCACGCCCACGACCCCGGTACGACGGCCCACACCGGCCCCGCCCGACATCTTCGGCGCGCGCACCCACGCCCTCGCCCGCTGGATCTGGCCCGCGACCCTCGGCCTGGTCTACGGCTACTGGGCCGCGGCCATGAACCGCGACGCCGGCCCCATCACCGGCTGGAACCTCCTCTTCGGCTTCGTGACCGCGTTCGTCTTCGCGGCGCTCTATCTGGCCGTACAGACCGTGGCGCCACGGCTGCGCCGCGAGTTCCACGCCGGGCTCTGGGCCGTCTTCGCCGGCTGCGCCTTCGGCTTCCTCTACAGCCAGGCCGACCAGCACTCGGTCCTTCGCTCCACCGGCATGTCCCTCGGCGTGGCGGCCGGGGTCTTCGCGGTGATGTTCTACCGCTACTACACCCACGAGGACGCCGAGGGCCACCGAACCCCGTGACCCCACCGCCCTCTCACCCCCTGCGGCCCCTTCGGCCCCTTCGGCCCCCACGACCCCGTACGGCGGCTCTTGTACGACCATTCGCAGTCACCGGTGGTCGCAGCGGTCGCGCCGGGGCCGTGGGGGCCCTTGCCTGAAGGGGTGCTCCAACGTGTTCGCGGCGTCGTGTCCGTCGCGCTGACCGTACTCGCCTGCCTGCTGATGCCGGTGGGCGCGTTGGCGCTGTGGGCGACGTACGAGATCGGGAACCGGGAGCGGTACGAGGCGGTGACGGCGCCCCTGGCGGCCGACCCGGACGTACGGGAGGCGCTGGCGGACGCGGTGGCCGAGGGGATTCTGCGGGAGGTCCGGGTGGGGCCGCCGCTGCGGGACCCGGTGCGGGAGTTCACGCACGAGGCGGCGCGGTCGTTCACGCAGACTGAGGCGTTCCGCGCGGCCTGGCACACCGTGAACCGGGCGGCGCACGACGCGGTCCTGGGGGCGGTGCGCGAGGACGGCGCCGCCGGAAGCGAGGCGGCGGCCCCGGTGACCCTGGACCTCGCCCCCGTCGGCGAACGCGTCAGACGCCAACTCGTCCGCGACCACGTTCCGTTCGCCCATCGCATCCCGGTGGCGCACACCGAGTTCACCGTGCTGTCGGCCGACGAACTGGTCCGGCTGCGGAAGGGATATCGCGTGCTGGAAGTAGCCGCCTTCTGGCTCCCGGTGGGCGCGTTCGCGCTGGCCGCCGGGGGCATTCTCCTCGCCACCCACCGTCGCCGGGCGATCTGCGCGACGGGCCTCGGCACGGCCCTGGGCGGCGCCTCGCTCGGTATGGCCGTGGCCCTGGGCCGCCATCTGACGCTGACCGACCTGCCGCCCGGCGTCTCGCCCGCCGCGGCCGGCGCCATCTACGACACGCTCACGGCCACCCTCCGCACGGTGACCTGGAGTCTGCTGGCGCTCGGTCTGGCGGTCGCGGCGACCGCCTGGCTCATGGGCCGGATCGGGCGATGTCGGCGAGTGTCCGCAGCGCCGCCGCCAACTCCGGCAGAGGAGCCGACGCGAGTCCAAGCCTGACGCAGTCGGCGGGGGGAACGGTGAACCCTCCGGGGGGAACGGTGGGTACGGTGCGCGCACCGGCGGGATCGGTGGGGCGTCCGGCGGGGTCGATGGGTACTCCGGCGGAAGGTGCGGGCACTGTGGCGGAAAGGGTGGGCGCTCCGGCCGGACGACCGTGAGCTCCCGGGCCATGAGCCTCCGGGCCATAAGCCTCCGGGCCGTGAGCCCCCGGACGGTGAGTCCCCGAGCCGCCGGACCCCGGAGTCCGGCCGTCGGCCCCTCGCCCGTCGGCCCCTCGCCCGTCGGCCCTTGGCCCACTGGCCCCCAGCCCGCTCGCCCCCGGCCCGCCGGCCCTCCGTCTCCTCGCGGCCCCCACCACCGGCACGTCGAACACCGTCCCCGCTGTCACCGCCACCCCCCGCTCCAGGGCCGCGCCGCGGAACGCGTCCGCCCGCCACCCCTCCGGCAGCTCCCACCACGCGTAGTACGACCGGGCGTCGCCGCGCACCGCGAACTCGCCGAGTTCCTCCCTCACCAGCCGCTGCCGCGCGGCCGCGTCCTTCCGCTTCGCCGCGACCAGCCGCGCCACGGTCCCCTCCACGATCCACCGCACGCCCGCCTCCAGGGCGAACCTCCCCGCCGTCCACCCCCCGGACCGCAGGGCCGCCCCCATCCCTTCGCCGCGCCCCTCCGGCACCACCACGAACCCCAACGTCAGCCCGGGCACCACCCGCTTGGACAGCCCGTCGACGACGTAGACCCGCTCCGGCGCGTAGGCGGCCAGCGGCAACGCCCCCTCGCCCTCTTCGAGAAACGCCCAGATCCGGTCCTCGATCACCGCGAGGTCCAACTCCCTCACGACATCGGCGAGTTCGCGTCTGCGCCGCGTCCCCATCGTCACGGACGTCGGATTGTGCAGGGTCGGCTGCACATACACCGCCGACAGCGGCGCCGCCCGATGCGCGGCGGCCACGGCCTCCGGCCGCACCCCGTCCCCGTCCATCGCGAGCGGCACCAGCACCACCCCCAGCCGCGCCGCGATCTCCTTGACCAGCGGATACGTGAGCGCCTCCACGCCGACCCGCCCACCGGGGCGTACGAGGTGGGCGAAGGCCCCGGCGATGGCCTGCCGGGCGTTCCCGGCGAACAGAATCCGCTCGGCCCCCGGCCGCCACCCCCGGGCGCCCTCACCGGAAACCCCGCCCGCGCCCGGCAGGGTGAGCAGCTCGGCCACCGCCTCCCGTGCCGCGAGCGTCCCGTCGGCGGCGGCCGTACGGGTCGCCTCGCCCAGCACATCCGCCCGCAGCAACGGCACGAGCCCGCCGGCGAGCAGCTGCTCCTGCCCGGCCACGGACGGGTAGTTGAGTTCGAGGTTCACCGGCACCGAGGAGACCGCCTCGGCCAGGGCCCGCCCCTGTGCCACGGCGGGCGACGCCCGTACGAAGGTCCCGCGCCCCACCTCCCCCACCACCAGCCCCCGCCGCACCAGCTCCCCGTACACCCGGCCCGCCGTGGACCCCGCGATCCCCCGCCGCCGGGCGAACACCCGCTGCGGCGGCAACCGGTCCCCCGGCTTCAACCGCCCGGCGGCGATCTCCTCAGCGATCCGGTCAGCGATCCGCCGATAGTCACCCACGCCCACGCCTCACCCTCGTCGTCACCCTGCGGCTCCCCTCACCCTGCGGCTCCCCTCATCCATCACCCTCTTCACCCCGACCGCCTCCCCCACCCTCTAGACGCGCCATCAAGCCCCCTCCGCTCATCCAGCAGCTCCGCCACACGCCCCCGAACACGCCCTTCCACGACATTGCACCGAGGGCAAAGTTTCCATTGCACCGAGAAATCGAGTCGCCCTAGGGTCGTGTCCATGACTCCCTTCCTCGCACATGAGGACAAAGGCTCTGAAAGCCCAACTCCGCACCCGGCGAACCCGGTCCCCCTCCCCCTCGTCCTGATCCACGGCCACCCCTTCGACCGCACGATGTGGCGCCCCCAGATCGCGGAGTTCTCCACGACCCGCCGCGTGATCGCGCCCGACCTGCGCGGCTACGGCGAGTCCCCCGTCGTCCCCGGCCTCACACCGCTGTCGACCTTCGCCGAGGACGTCCGGGCGCTCCTGGACGACATCGGGGTCGACGAGTTCGTCCTCGCGGGCCTGTCGATGGGCGGCCAGATAGCGATGGAGTGCTACCGGCTCTTCCCGGGGCGCATCCGGGGCCTGGTCCTGGCCGACACCTTCCCGACCGCCGAGACGGAGGAGGGCAGGCGCACCCGGAACGCGATGGCGGACCGTCTGCTGCGGGAGGGGATGGCCGGGTACGCGGACGAGGTCCTGTACAAGATGGTCGCGCCGTACGCGGACGCGCGGGTCGCGGCGCATGTCCACCGCATGATGACGAGCACGGACCCCGAGGGCGCGGCGGCGGCCCTGCGCGGCCGCGCGGAACGCCCCGACTACCGCGCGCTGCTCACCCGGGTCACCGTCCCGGCCCTGGTGATCGTGGGCGCCGACGACGAGTACACGCCCGTACGGGACGCCGAGGCCATGCACGCGGCCCTCCCCGACTCCACCGTCGAGGTCGTCCGGGACGCCGCCCACCTCCCGAACCTGGAGCGCCCGGAAGCCTTCAACAAGGCCCTGGCCGCCTTCCTGACCAGCGTGGACGCCCAACCGGCGAGCTGACCTCCCCCTCGGGGCGGCCCAAACCCCGCCGCCCGGAGTTCACCCGTTCAGCCCACCCCTGATGCACCCCTCCTCCTCCGGCGCGAGCATGCGGATGAGCTGTCAGTCCGTCCCAGGGACTCACACGAGCCGTCCCAGGACCGATCCGCCCGAGGAGGCCCCCATGGCGCAGCACGGCACCACTCCGCGCGAGAACCCGCAGTCCTCCGGCCAGACCATCCCGACCCCGACGCCCTCCTACGCGAAGTACTCGGGTTCGTCGTGGGCCCTCGGGGGCACGGTGTTCGCCGGTGTCCTGCTGATGGTCGGCGGCGTCGTGGGCATCCTCAACGGCATCGCCGGGATCGCCACGGACGACGTCTACACGACGATCGGCGACTACGTCTTCGAGTTCAGCCTGACCACATGGGGCTGGATTCACGTGGTGATGGGCGTCGTCGCCACCGTGACCGGCTGGGGCATCCTCCAGCACAAGGACTGGGCCCGAGGGGTGGGCATCGCCATCGCCTCCCTCTTCGCCATCGAGTACTTCATGTTCCTGCCGTACGCCCCGGTGTGGTCGGTGATCTGTATCGCGATGGCCGTCTTCGTGATGTGGGCGCTGGCGACCTCGCGCGATCCCGAGCACGAGCCGATGACGTAGGCGGCGGGCACGCGCCCCACAGGGGTCATCCGCGTTCGCGTTCGCGGAGGTACGTCTCCAGTTCGGCGGCCCCGTTGAGCATCGCGCGGGCCCGGGCGGACAGTCGGGCGCGCCAGTCGGAGAGCGCGGCCTCCAGCGGTTCCAGGCCTCCGGCCGCGCGCACCTGGGCGATCAGCGGGGCGATCTGTTCCAGCAGATATCCGCCCCGTCTGAGCTGGTGGACCAGCCGGGCGTCGCGGACGTCGGCCTCGTCGTAGACCCGGTAGCCGGTCAGCGGGTCACGTCGTGGGCACACCAACCCGGCCCGCTCCCATGTGCGCAACGTCGCGGGCCGTACGCCGAGTTGCCCGGCGAGCGGCCCGATGAACGTACCGCCGCTCCCGGACACGGCACCCGACGCGAACGCGGGAGTGGGCGCGGTGGGCCGTGGGCGGCCCGTGGCCGCGGTGGGCCAGGGGCGCCCCGTGGGCCCCGTAGGCACGGCAGGCCCAGCAGGCCCGGTCGCCCCCAGCTCACGGAGGGCGCTCTCGACGGCCCGGAGGGTCTGCCGGTCGGCGAGCAGTTGGGCATGGCTCTCATCGATCAGCCGAAACGCCTCCTCGGCCGCGCCCTCCCCGTCCCCTTCCCCCTCCCCCTCTCCCTGGTTCACCGCCCGCATGATCGAGGCGGCCGTCTGATGGCCGTGGCCCGGCACCAGGGCGAGGAACGCGCGCAGGGCCGCCGCGTGCAGGGGGGTGTAGCTGCGGTAGCCGGAGGGTGTGCGGGCGGCGGGCGGGAGGATGCCGGCCTCCTCGTAGTTGCGGACGGCCTGGGTGGACAGCCCCTGCCCGCGCGCCAGATCGACCGGCCGCAGCCGCACCCCGCTTTGAAGGTTCCGCCCCATGACGCAGCCGTATTCCTCACCGAAGTCTCGCCAAAGTTTCCACCGAAGGTTCAACGATAGCGTTGAAGGCATGGCTACCGACATCAAGGACACCACCCATGCCGTCGACGCCGCCGCCGTCATGGAACTGCTGCCGACCCGGCCGCGCGTACTGGCCCTGGGCGAGCCCACCCACGGTGTGGACGCCCCGCTCGAACTGCGCAACACACTGTTCCGGCAGCTCGTCGAGGAGGAGGGCTATCGGACGATCGCGATCGAGAGCGACTGTCTGAAGGGCCTGACCGTGGACGACTACGTCACCTCGGGCACCGGCACCCTCGACGAGGCCATGGCGCACGGCTTCAGCCACGGCTTCGGCGCGTCCGCCGCCAACCGCGAACTGGTCCGCTGGATGCGCGCGTACAACGAGCGGGCCGAGGCGGCAGGCCGCCCGGCGTCCGACCGGGTCCGCTTCGCCGGCGTCGACGGCCCCCTGGAGATCACGGCCGCGGCAAGCCCCCGCGAGGCCCTGACCGCCCTCCACACCTACCTGACGACGCAGGCCGGGTTGGACGAGACCCTGCTTCCCTGCACCGCCGAAACCCTCGACCGCCTCCTGGGCCCCGACGCCCGCTGGACCGAGCCCGCAGCGATGACGGACCCGACCCGGTCCATCGGCCGGTCGCCCGCGGCCAGGGAACTACGCCTGCTCGCCGACGACTTGACGGCCCTGCTCGACGCCGAGACCCCCCACGCCATCGCCGCGACCTCGCACGAGGCCTGGACCCGGGCCCGTCTGCACGCCCGCACCGCGACCGGCCTCCTCCGCTACCACCACTGGATGGCCTCCCCCTCCCCGAGCCGCCTGACCTGGCTGATCGCCCTGCGCTCCCGGATGATGGCCGACACCCTTCTGACCCTGGCCGACCGCGCCCCCGTCCTGGTCCACGCCCACAACGCCCATCTGCAGCGAGTGAAAAGCTCCCTGCGCATGGGCGGCCTCCCCCTGGAATGGTGGAGCGCCGGCGCCGTCCTCAGCACCCACCTGGCCGAGGACTACGCCTTCCTGGCCATGGCCATCGGCACCATGCGCCACCAAGGAGTGGGCGCCCCGCCCCCGAACACCGTCGAAGGCCTGCTCCACGACCTCCCGGGCGACCACATCCTCATCGCCCCCGCCCACTTCCCCACCCCCCTCACCCCCCGCCCCTCCCCCTGGTTCGGCTACGCCCCTCTGGACCCGGCCCATCTACCCGCCATCGACGGCATCGTCTTCATCAAGGACGTCCCCCAGGACTGGGACATCCCCCAGGACCAGGACGTCCCCCAGGGCTAGAGAGAACCGGGGACCGCCCCCGACGGTCCGTCCCACCGGGACCCTCCCAGGAGATCGTCGGCTTCCCACGTCCCGGCAGCCGTTCCAGGAGGTCGGCGTTCGCGCTGGTCAGGGCGCATTCCGGTGTTCCGGCGTCCCGTAGTGGCCGACGGCTGTGGCGGGCAGGACGGATCACCGAACAAGCTGCGGTCATGCCAGCAACCGGCTGGACGAACCACCACAGATACCGCACCACGGAGATCTCCATGCGCTCGCGTCTCGTCGCCCGTTCCGCCCGCCTCGCCCTCGCCGCGCTCGCCGCCCTCGCCCTCACCGGCGCGGCGACCGCCGCCGCCACGGCCGACACCACCAGCACCACCCCCGCCTGCGTGACCGACGACCTCACCTTCACCGTCAGCGAGGAGACCCAGGCGGGCGGCTACCTCCTCGTCGCCGCCCAGGCCAAGCCCGGCATCTCCTGCACCCTCGAAGGCGTCTACCCCTCCGCCTCCTTCGGCTCCTCCCTCGACACCGAGGTGTCGCCCGCCGAGCAGAGCGTCAGCGAGAGCATCACCCTGGGCGGCTCCACCACCGCCTACGCCGGCATCAACCCCAAGACCACCAGCGACGACCTGGGCTGGGAGTTCGACCAGATCCACCTCGCCGTCACCGGCGACGAACTCAACTCCATCACCCTCGACCTCCCGGACACCGTCACCGTCAACCAGCCCATCGCCACCAACTGGCACACCGACCCCGCCGGCGCCGTCCCCTTCACCGACTGATCACCGCCTCACCGACCGGACGCCTCACCGACCGACCTGACGCCTCACCGACCGACCACCGTGCCGTGCGCGGCCGTGACCGCGATCGCGTGACGTGACCACGGCCGCACGCAACCTTCACCCCGTCCACCTCGTCCTTGTGAAGGAGCAATCACCAGCGAGGCGAGCGGAAAGGCCGGACGGCCCGTGGAGAGCACGACCATCGAAGGGCGGCCGGAGGCCCCCGCGCGGCGAAGGACGCACGGGGGCAAGAAGGCGTTCGCCGGGCTGTTTCTCCTCGGTGTGAGCGTGGTCGTCGGCTGTCGCGTCTTCGACGGTGACGGGTTCACTCCGATCACCCAGTTGCTCGCCTTCCTTCCCTGGCTGCTCATCCCCGTCGGCCTCGGTCTGCTGCTCTCCGCCCTCGCCCGGTTCTGGACCGGGCTGGTGTGGGGCGTCGTACTGCTCGGGGCGATCGCCTGGTACATCGAGCCCTACGGGGAGCGGACCGAGCCGGACGGGGCGCGGATCGCCGAGCTTCGCGTCATGACGTCCAATGTGAAGTTCGGTCAGGGCACCGATGCGCTCATCAGGGCCGTGGAGCGCGAGAAGCCGGACATCGTGTTCGTGGAGGAGTGCGAGGCCGTCTGTCTGGCCTCCCTCCGGGACGTCTTCGGTGATCTGAGCGGCGAGAAGCCCGCCTATCCCTATCGGCAGGGCGTCGAGGGGTACGGGTCCGAGGGGTCCGTCATTCTCAGCCGGTTCCCGCTCAAGGCCGGCGCGGCCATCCCCGCCACCATGGGCATGCCCGGCGCCGTCGCCGACATCGACGGCCATCCCGTACGGCTGCAACTCGCCCACCCCATGCCCCCGCTGCCGGGGCAACTCGACACCTGGCGGAAGGAGTTGGGGGCGTTGCGCGCGTACGCCGCCGCCGATGCCCGGACGCCGACCGTCATCGCCGGGGACTTCAACGCCTCCCAGGACCACGCCGCCTTCCGGAGCATCCTCGACACCGGGCTCAGCGACGCCGCCCGGCTCACCGACGCCGACCGCACCCCGACCTGGCCCTCCCGTACGGCCCCCAGGATCGGCGCCCAGATCGACCACGTCCTCGTATCGGCCGAGGACTTCTCCGCCGACAAGGTCCGCTTCCGCGAACTCTCCGGCACGGATCACGTCGCCCTCACCGTCGACCTCACCCTTCATCGAAGGAAGTAGAGGACCGCGAAAGGCCGTAGTCGGCAGCAGAAGACCACGGAAAACGGCAGAAGCCCCCGCCCGGCAGGCCTCGGAAACCCCCGCCCGGTGGGCGCCGGAGGCCCATGCCGGGCGGGCGTCGGAAACCCACCCCGGGCGGGCGCGAATGCGCAGGCGGCTTTGTCGGGGCCTCTTCGCCATCCGTACGGAGTTCCAACGGGCGTTGAGCGGGCCGCCGGGGAGTGTGCTGGAGCCGTTGCGGCAGGAGGTCGCGGCGGCCCGTGCGATCACCTCGCCCCGCTGACCGTCCCCGCTCCGGGGCATCGACAACGGCGTAACCCCCACACCGTCACGGCCATCGGCACCCGCTCGCCCCAAAGGGGCAAACCGGTCAACGTGCCTCCCCACGGCGAATCGTTACGTCATCCCCTCCCGAGTGACGGAGGGCGCGTTCGCAGGAGGGAAGGGGCAATGATCGAACTGTCCAACCACCCTCTTCACCTTCCTTCTGACAAGGGGATGTTCTCCATGCGGCGTACCGCCACTGTCCTGCTCGCAACCCTCGCCCTCGCCGGCGCCATGGCCCCGGCCGCCAACGCGATCCCGGACCCGGTCGGCACGGTCACCTGCCTCACCGAGGCCCCGGCCGGTGTAACGGAGCTCGCCGACCCCGCCGCGCTCCTCGACCCGGCCGGTCTCCTGGACCCGGCCGGCGCCCCGGGCGTCAGCTGCCTGGCCCCGTGAGCCACACGGACCCCACATGAGTGCGGGCCGCCTCCCTGCGAAGGGAGGCGGCCCGCATTTCGTCGTACCTCAGACGCCGATGTCGCAGCCGTCCGCGCGGTAGACCGCGACGACGGCCGGGCGGACGATCTTGCCGGGGCCGTCGGGCCAGGTGCTCTTCGGGTTCTCGACGGAGGCGCCGTCGAGCTCGCCCGGGTGCTGGACGGCGACCAGGACACGGCGGTCGGTGATGATCGGACCGCAGGTCTCGGCGCCGCTCGGGACGGTGAGGAACTGCTTCAGCTCACCCCGGCGCTCACCCTTGGTCGCCACGCCGAACAGACCGTCGTGCGAGCCGAGCTGGGCACCGTCGGTGGAGATCCACAGGTTGCCGTACGAGTCGAAGGCGACGTTGTCCGGGCAGGAGATCGGGGAGACGTCGTCCTTCGGGAAACCGGCGAAGTAGGTGGCCGGGTCCTCGGGGTCGCCCGCGACGAGGAAGAGCAGCCAGGCGAACGTGGTGCTCTCGGGCCGGTTCCAGCGCTCGGTGAGCTCCAGGACGTGGCCGTGCTTGTTGGCGTTGCGCGGGTTGGCCTCGTCCGCCTTGGCGTTGGAGCCGACACCGCGGTTGGAGTTGTTGGTGAGGGCGACGTAGACCTTGCCGGTGACCGGGTTGGGCTCGATGTCCTCGGGGCGGTCCATCTTCGTCGCGCCGACCTTGTCACCGGCGAGACGGGTGAAGACGAAGACCTCCTCGGCGGTCATGCCGTCGACGTGGGAGACGGCGCCCTCGGCGGTGGCGGTGGCCAGCGGAATCCACTCGCCGCTGCCGTCGAACTCACCGTCGCCGGGCAGCTTGCCGGTGCCGTCGATCTCGATCGCCGGGGAGTCACCGGTGAGCTTGGCGACGTAGAGGGTGCCCTCGTCGAGGAGCGAGAGGTTGTGCTCGCGGACGGCGCGGCCCGACCCCTTCTTCATCCGCTTGCTGCTGACGAACTTGTAGAAGTAGTCGAACCGCTCGTCGTCACCGGAGTAGACGACGGGACGGCCGTCGGCGGTCAGCCGGATGGTGGCGGCCTCGTGCTTGAACCGGCCGAGCGCGGTGTGCTTGCGCGGCGTGGAGGTCGGGTCGTACGGGTCGAACTCCACCACATAGCCGAAGCGGTGGACCTCGTTGGGCTCCTGGGCGACGTCGAACCGCTTGTCGAACCGCTCCCACTTGCGCTCGGTGGCGCCGGTGCCGATGCCGTACCGCTTGTCGGTGGTGCGGCTGCTGTTGGCGAAGTACTGGTTGAAGTTCTCCTCGCCGTGCAGCGTGGTGCCCCAGGGGGTGGTGCCGCCGGAGCAGTTGTTGAGGGTGCCGAGGGCCTTGGTGCCCGTCGGGTCGACGGAGGTCTTGAGGAGGTCCGAGCCGGCGGCCGGGCCGGTCAGCCGGAACTCGGTGGTGGCGGTGACGCGGCGGTTGAGGTGGTGGCGGGGCACGGGCGTGAGGCTGCCGCTGCGCCGGTCCTCCTCCACGACGACGGCGGACAGGCCGTGGGCCGCCCAGGCGATCTCGACCTGCTCGCGGGTCGGGTTGGCGGCGTCGTAGCCGCGGAACATCAGGATCTCGTCGGTGTACTCGTGGTTGGCGACGAGGAGCTTGCGGTGGCGCTCGCCCGGGAGCGGGAGCAGGGCGAGGAAGTCGTTGTTGTAGCCGAACTGACCGGCCTGGGCGGCGGCGGTCTGGTTCTCCGGGTCGAAGGCCGGGGCACCGCGCAGGATGGGCTCGCCCCAGCGGATGACGACGTTCTGCTCGTAGCCTTCGGGGACGGTGACGGCGTCGGCGGTGTTGGGGGCGACGGCGTCGAAGCGGAGGCCTCGGGCGGCCTTCTTGGTGTGCTTCTTGGAGGTGGTGGCGGTCGCGGCGGTGGTGCCGGTGGTGGCCGCGGCGGCGGGCATCGCCGTGCCGAGCGTCGTCGCCGTACCGGCCGCGGTGGCCACGGAGACGACGGCGGCGGCTCTCATCACCGAGCGGCGGCTGAGCGCGCTCGCGATGACGTCACCGACGTACTCGTTGGTGCTGGTGTTCGGGACCTCGTGGAAGCAGGCGTCACCACAGCGGAACCGGCACGTCATGGCGGAACGTCCGCCGGAATGCGAGCCGATCATCGGCAGCAGCTTGCGCACAGCGCGCTCCTCGCTCGTCGTCTTATGTGTCCTTTTGGTGTGAGCGCGACGTTAGGGGCGCGCGCGTTCGAAAACACGGCCGCGAAGTGAACACGGGGTGAACCTGCGGCAGTTGAGGCACCCTTGACAGCGCCGAGCGGCGGGGATAGTGAAAGGCGCCCGCCCCACCCCAAGATCGCCACGTGTGGCGGCTAACCTTACGTGTCCGTCCTGGCCAGGGATTGACGGGCATCAACTCACGCGAAGGGTTGCGCACATGGGCATTCTCTCTCTCCTGCGGAACGCGTTCGGCCGCTCACGCAAGGGACGCGACGCCGTGCCTTCGCAGGAGGCGGGTTCCTTGCCGGGTTCCGTGCCCGGTTCCCTGCCGGAGGCCGAGCCGACGGTTCCGGCGCCGGCCGGCGAGGGAGCGACCACGGCCGAGGCCCGTCCGACCGAGCCTGTCGCGACGCCGGAGCCCACGTCGGCGCCGCCGTCCGTCGCCGACGAGCTGGTGTCGGCGGCGTTCGACAACGTGTCGGTACCGAAGCCGCGAGCGGAGGAGCCGGGGGCGGCGCCTGCGGCGCCGGGGGCCGAGGACCAGGAGAAGGCGAAGACGCCTGCGGCGGGGGCCGAGGGGGCGACCGGTGCGGAAGAGGAGCCGGCGCAGCCGGTGGCCGCCGAGGCCGAGGAGGCGGCGCCGGTGGTTGCCGCCGACGCGGCGTCGGAGCGGGAGAAGGCCGAGGCCGAGCCCGTCGTCGGGGCGGAGGCCGAGGTCGTTGCCGAGGCGGAGTCGGCGGCGCCGAAGGCCGAGGAGGCTGAGGCGCCCGTGGCCGAGGCAGAGCCGGTGGTGGCTGCCGAGGCCGAGGTTGTGGAGCCGGTCGCGGTGGCTGACGCCGAGCCGGAGGTGAAGGTCGACTCCGAGCCGGAGTCGGAGGTCAGCTCCGAGCCTGAGGCCGTTGCCGAGGCTGAGCCGCAGGTTGAGGCCGGGGCCGCCGAGGTGGCGGAGGCTGAGGTCGCGGTCGCCCCTGAGCCGGTGGCCGAGGCCGAGTCGGAGACCGTGGCCGTGGCCGCCGGGGAGCCGGAGGCCGAGGTGGAGCCCGTTGCGGCGGATGCGGAAGCGCCCGCTGCCGCCGGGGCTCCCGAAGCAGCCGAGGTTCCCGTGGCCGAGGAGACCACCGCGTCGGCGGAGGGCCTTACGGCCGCCGAGACCACCGAGCCCGCGGAAGCCCACGCGACCGCGGAGACCGCCGAGCCCGTAGCCGCCCCCGAGCCCACGGCCGGCCCTGAGCCCGAAGAGGCAGCCGAGTCCGCGACGGAGACCGCTGCGAAGACCGAGGCTGCTGCGGAGCGCGAGCCTACGGAGACCGCTGAGCCCACGGCCGACGCCGACGCCGAAGAAGCGCCCGAAGCCGCAGTGGCAGCCGCCGAGGCCGAGGAAACCGTCGAGTCGACCGAGCCCTCCACATCCCCCGAGTCGACCGAGCCCTCCGAGTCGGCTGAGGCCGGCGAACCCGAGTCGGCGTCCCAGCCCACCCCCGCCGAGGCAGCCCCCACCACCCCGGCTGCCCCCGAACCCGCAGCTTCCTCGGAACCGGCGATCTCCCCCGCCCCCGACGCCTCCCCGGAACCCGAAGCGGCACCCGAACCCACCACCTCCACCGAGACCGCCCCCTCCTCCCCGGAACCGGAACCGGAACCGGTAGCGGCAGCGGCAGCAGCCGCCCCCGAGGCGTCCCCCGAAGCCGAAGCGGCACCCGAACCCATCTCCACCCCCGAATCCGCCACCACGCCCGAACCCACCCCCGAACCCGCAGTCGCCGGCGGCGAAGGCGCCCCACCGGTGGCACCCGCAGCCGACGACGAAAGCCGCACGGGTGGGGCGGGTGGGAAAACTGCTGTGGGGGCAGGGCTGAGCAGCGCCTACGAAGCCGCCGGTGCCGTCCTCGCGCAGCGAGGTCTCGACGGCGCCCGCGCCAAGGTGTACCTCGTCCTCGACCGCTCCGCCTCCATGCGCCCGTACTACAAGGACGGCTCCGCCCAGGCCCTCGGCGAGCAGACCCTCGCCCTCGCGGCCCACCTCGACCCCGAGGCCACCGTCCCCGTCGTCTTCTTCTCCACCGAACTCGACGGCACCGGCGAGCTCACCCTCACCGAGTACGAGAACAAGGTCGACGACCTCCACGCCGGCCTCGGCCGCATGGGCCGTACCAGCTACCACGCGGCCGTGGAAGAAGTGCTCGCCCAGCACCAGAAGTCGGCCGACCCCAAGGCACCCGCCCTGGTCGTGTTCCAGACGGACGGCGCCCCCGACGCGAAGACCCCCGCCAACCAGGCCCTGGCGGACGCCGCCGAGAACCACCCGGCGGTCCACTTCGCCTTCGTCGCCTTCGGTGACCCGGAGAACAAGGCCTTCGACTACCTCCGCAAGCTCAAGACCGGCAACGCGTCCCACTTCCTCGCCGGCCAGACCCCGCTCGAACTGACGGACACCGAGCTCTACGAAGGCATCCTCGCCGACTGGCGCCCGTAGCCCCCGGTAGCCCCCCGGGTCCCCGTAGATCACCGGCCGCCCGCTTCCCACCCCGTAAAACGGGAAGCGGGCGGCCCACCCGTGTCGGCTACGATTTCAAGGTTCGAAAACGACGACGGACGACCGGAAACCCGGAGCCCGTCACCCCACGTAACGACCTGGGAGCAGCCCGCGATGGCTCGACACCTCATCACCAGCGCCCTTCCGTACATCAACGGGATCAAGCACCTGGGCAACATGGTGGGGTCCATGCTCCCGGCGGACGTGTACTCCCGTTACCTGCGCCAGCGCGGCCACGACGTCCTCTACATCTGTGCGACGGACGAGCACGGCACCCCCGCCGAGCTGGCCGCCAAGGAGCAGGGGCTGCCGGTCGACGAGTTCTGCGCGCAGGCGCACGACGCGCAGAAGGCCGTGTACGACGGCTTCGCGCTCGCCTTCGACTACTTCGGCCGCAGCTCCAGCCCGCAGAACGTGGAGATCACCCAGCACTTCGCCCGCCGGCTGAAGGAGAACGGGTTCATCGAGGAGCGGGCGATCCGCCAGGTGTACTCGCCGGCCGACGGCCGCTTCCTCCCGGACCGCTATGTCGAGGGCACCTGCCCCCACTGCGGCTACGACAAGGCCCGCGGCGACCAGTGCGAGAACTGCACCCGCGTCCTCGACCCGACCGACCTGATCGACCCGCGCTCGGCGATCTCCGGGTCCACCGAACTCGAAGTGCGCGAGACCAAGCACCTCTTCCTCCTGCAGTCCAAGCTCCAGCACGAGGTGGAGGCCTGGGTCTCCCGTCACGAGGACGACTGGCCCCAGCTGGCCTCCTCCATCGCCCGCAAGTGGCTGAACGAGGGCCTGCACGACCGCGCCATCACCCGCGACCTGGACTGGGGTGTCCCGGTACCGGCCGACACCTGGCCGGAGCTGGCGGCGGAGGGCAAGGTCTTCTACGTCTGGTTCGACGCCCCGATCGAGTACATCGGCGCGACGAAGGAGTGGTCGGACGCCGCGCGAGACACAGACCCGGAGAACCGCGACTGGAAGTCGTGGTGGTACGACGTCGACCACGACGTCCGCTACACGGAGTTCATGGCCAAGGACAACGTCCCCTTCCACACGGTGATGTTCCCGGCCACCGAGCTGGGCGTGCGCGAGCCGTGGAAGAAGGTCGACTACGTCAAGGCGTTCAACTGGCTGACGTACTACGGCGGGAAGTTCTCCACCTCGCAGCGGCGCGGCGTCTTCACCGACCAGGCGCTGGACATCCTCCCCGCCGACTACTGGCGGTACTTCCTGATCGCCAACGCTCCCGAGTCGGACGACTCGTCCTTCACCTGGGAGCACTTCACCGCCACGGTCAACAAGGACCTCGCCGACACCCTCGGCAACTTCGTCAACCGAGTGCTGTCCTTCTCCCGCAAGCGCTTCGGCGACGACGTGCCCGCGGGCGCGGCGGCCGGTGCGGCGGAGGCCCGCCTCGGTGAAGAGATCGCCCGGCTGCTCGCCGAGTACGAGGAGCACATGGAGGCCCTGCAGTTCCGCAAGGCCGCCGCCGCGCTGCGCGCGCTGTGGTCCGCGGGCAACTCGTACCTGGAGGAGAAGGCCCCCTGGCTGGAGATCAAGACCGACCAGGACGCCGCCGCCCTCACCCTGCGTACGGCGATGAACCTCATCCACCTCTACTCGGTGGTCTCCGAGCCCTTCATCCCGACGACCTCGGCCGCCATGCGCGGGGCGTTCGGCCTGAAGGACGACACCGCGACCTGGGTCACGGCGGACGAGGCCAAGGCCCTCGACCTCGTCCCGGCCGGTACGCCCTTCACCGTCCCGCCGGTCCTCTTCGCCAAGCTCACGGAGGACGACCTGGAGGCGTACAAGGAGCGCTTCGGCGGCGAGCCCGCGTAACACCACTAAAGAACGGCCGGCCTGCCCCCCGTGACAGGCCGGCCGAGTCCTATCGCTCCTCCACGAACAGCTGGTACGACCGCTGCCGTCGCTGTTCGAACCACTTGCGGCCCTCGGTGGCCATGGCGGTCAGGATGCGGAAGCCGGCCGTGATGCCGGAGGTCTCCAGGGCGACGAGGCGCAGCTGACCGCGGTCCTCCTTGTTGGAGTCGTACAGCTGCTCGTAGTTCTCCAGCAGGGCGGTCATGCGCTGACCGTTGTGCAGGACCAGCCGCATGGCCTCGTGCAGCACCAGCTCGTCCTCGTCGTCGGCACCGCGCCGCGCGCCCTCCTCGGAGACGGAGACGATCTCCCTCAGCGAGTCGCCGAAGCGGACCCCGACGGACTCCACGGTCACCGAGCTGATGGCGTCGTAGCGGAACACCTGGTCCTGCCGGCCGTCGTGCTCGCCGGTGGCGAAGTCCACGTTCCACGAGCTGACCCACACCCCGCTCGACGTCAGCACGTAGAACGTCTGGTGGTACTGCGAGTAGCGCGGCGGGCCGTTGGTGACCTTGGCCCGTACGCAGCCGGGGACGCCCTCGACCAGGAAGAAGCTGAAGAGGATGTCGCGGTGCTCCATACGGTGCTCGGCGAGGACCTCGCGGCGCAGATACAGCTGGTCGAGGTCGTACCAGCGGGCCATCTGCTCATCGCTCGGGCGGCTCCGCTTGAGTTCGAGCGCCCACTCCTGAAGCTCCAGCTGGTCGGTGTCGTACTGCTGTCGCTCGCGTTTGAAGGCCCTCATCTTGCCGAGGTGGAGGGCGGAGGGGGCCCCGATCACCAGGCTCACGGCGATCACGATCAGGGCCCAGCCGCCCATGTCCGGGGCCCGGGCGGGGATGAGCCGGGTGGCGGCGAAGACCAGCAGCACGATGCCGATCACCGCGCCGAGCCGCCTGATGCGCCGGAGCTGCTCCTCCAGACGTATCTGGGCGGAGTCGACGGCACGTCCGCCGATCTCCTTGGCCCGCAACTGGATCAGCCAGTCGAGCGCGCCGGGGGTGGCGGTGCGCCAGTGCCGGTGGGTGAGTTCGTCGATGAGGTCCTGGCGGGGGCGTTCGGTGTGCCGGCGCCACATCTTGGCGGCGTCGGAGCCCTTCGGCTCGTACTCCAGGAACCGGTTCTGGACGATGGTCTCGACGGTCCGGCGGAACATCGCCTTCTTGGTCCTCTGCCGTTCCTTGGCACGGCGTTCGCGTTCCTCGCGCCACTGCTTCCGATTGGTCAGCGCGGCGCCCAGCCTGGCTCCCCGGGTACGGAAGGGGTTCTTCTCCTGCTCGGTGAGGGAGTTGACGTCAGGGTCGGCCAGCCAGTCGGCGCGTCGGGCGCTGCGGACCATCGCGCGCAGCCAAGGGGGCAGGCCGAAGGCCAGGGCCACGGCCCCCAGGGACGCGGTGAAGAAGGCGGCGCTCCAGTCGTCCGCGAGGAGGTCGTCCGGTATCTGCGCGAACAGCATCGCCACTCCGGCGAGCACACCGAGGAAGCACAGGACGACGACTCCACCGGCGTCGACGGTCGGCTCCTCGGGCGGGAGCGGGCTGTGCAGCACGGGGTCCGGGGTGAAGAAGAGCGGTGCTCTCTCCTCCCGCTTCTTGGCGAGCCGTTGGTCCAGCTCCGATTCCTCGTCCCGGTCCAGCGCGTCCCGTTCGATGTTCTGGATGACGTACCGCAGATGGTCCTTGACGTCGTCGCGGTGGTCCTCGTCCAGGCTCTCCAGCAAGGTGCCCGGGTCCGGGCGGCCGCCCGGGTCGGGGACCTGCCGTGTGCCGACCGCGGCACGCAGCAGGTCGCGCAGGACGCGGCCGACCTCGCCGTACTCGCCCGGGTCGTGGACGAGCCGGTCCAGGGCGTGGCGCAGTTTGTGCCATGCCTCGTCCGTGAGGTCCTCCGGGGCGCGGCGGCTCACCAGGGACAGGACCCGGTAGTACATCGCCTCCGGCGACGGGGTGTCGCCGGAGGCGTTCATGTCGTCGATGGCGTCGTCGATCAGCTGCTCGGCCCGCTCCCGCATCCCGGCCAGCAGGTTCGCCCGTGCCGCCTCGATCTTCTTCTCCGGAGGGGCGTTCTCGGGCGGGACATACAGGTTGACCTGCCCGTGGTTGATGCCGACGCCGTGGATGTCGACGCCGAACGCCTGGATGCCATGGTTCTCCGGGTCTCCCGGAGTTCCTTGGTTTCCCGCTGTCATGCCTGGCCTTTCACTTGCTGGATGAGCTGGGCGACCGTCGCCACCAGTCCGGCGAGGGCCGCGGTGTCGGGGATGAGCCCCCGGAGTTTCATCAGTGCGCGCAGGAGCCGGCCGCGGCCCTCGTCGTCCTGGGCGTGGGCGTTCCGCTCAGCGGTGTCGAGTTCCTCCTCGGACGCCTCGAAGGTGACGGCGTCGATCTCCTCGCGCCGCCGCGCCTCCTTCAACTCGACGCGCAGCCGGGCGAGTTCGGCGAAGAGGTCGGCGCCCGCCCGGTCGGCTCCGCCGGTGAACGGGCCGGTCCAGGACTGGCTGACCGTGCCGTGGTTGACGCCGACGCCGGTCACGGTGACGTGGGTGGCGCTGATGCCGTAGTTGGCTCCGGCCTCCGGGGCGGACGGCTGCCGAGGCGGTGTGCCCGGCCGGGGTCCGGAGGCGGTCTGCCCCGGCGGCAGCGGTGGGGCCGGCCGGCCGGGGACCCTGATCCACACGGTCTCGTCCCGCACCTCCTTGGCGGACAGTACGGCGGGCGCGAACTCGGCGGCCTCCAGGCCCGGATGGCGGTGCCGGACCACTCCCCGGTGCAGTACGTCGGAGACGACGAGGGCCAGGACCGCGCCGGGTGCCTCGGCCAGGGCCCGGCGCAGGGCGCCCATGTCGGCCATGCGGAAGGCGGTGTTGAGGTCCGCGCCGACCCAGCCCGTGCCATGGCGGGCGACCTCACCGGCGTGGACGGCGACGCGGAGCCGCATCTCGCGCTCGGCGTCACCGGAGTGGTCGCGGGCGTGGTCGCGCAGTTCACGGACGAGAGCGCGGACGAAACCGCCCAGGAGATCGGTCTTGGGCACCGTTCCGGCGAGGAGCAGCACGACGGCGTCGCCCCGGTCCTCCCACACGGGCTCCGCGATGCCGGCGGCGTGGAGCGCCCGGGTCACCACGGTGCTCAGCCGGTCACGGAGCCATGCCTGGCCGGGATCGGTGCGTCGGCCGAAGCCCTCGATGTCGAGGATCGCGATGAGGGAGTACTGGGCCGGGAGAGGCCGCGTGTGGGAACGCGGCGCTGTGGAACTCACCATGGCGGAAAGAGATATCGCACAACTGTCGTACGTTCGGTGTCAGTTGACACTCTGGGCACTACGGCTCGGTAACTGCCGTGACTTGGTCGAGGCGTTACCGGACCTTCACCGGCGGCCGGGCCGAGGGGGCGTTCGTGTTCCGCTCCGCCATGGGGTGCTCACTCCCCGTGCCAGCTGAGCAGTGCCGAGGGGTCGTGCACTAGGACGCACCCCCGGGTGGCGGTGACGAGGCCGTCCTGTCGCAGTTCGCGCACGGTGCGTGCCACGGATTCGCGGGAGGCGCCGGCGGCGCCCGCGAGTTCGCGTTGGGTGACCCGTACGGACTCGCCGTGGCGCAGGGCGAGGTCCGCGAGGACCCGGGCGACCCGGGTGCCCGCGGGGTAGGCGCCGTGTTCGGCCCGCAGCCGGTCGGCGTGGCGCAGCCGGGCGGTGACCGCGCGCAGCACGGCGAGGGCGAGCGGCCCCTGCTCGGCCAGCAGCCGCCGGAAGCGCTCGGCCGGTACGGTCACCCCCCGGCCGGACCGGATCGCGGTGACGGTGGCCGAGCGGGGGCCGCCGTCGACGCAGGACATCTCCCCGAGCAGTTCGCCGGGGCCGCGCAGGGCGAGCACGCTGGTGTATCCGTTGGCGGTCTCCGCGGTGATCTTCACCAGTCCGTCTTCGACGAGGACGACGTCGTCGGACGGGGAGCCCTCGCTCATCAGGGTCTCCCCGCGGAGCCAGTCGCGTCGCCGACCGGCGTCCCGGATGAGCCGTAGCTGACCCTCGGTGAAGGGCCGTGGCCCGTCCGCCGTGAAGGGCCGTGGCTGATCCTCCGCAAAGGGCCGTGGCTGATCCTCCGTGCGGGGCCTGTGATCCGTCACGCTCACCTCCGTGACCGTTGGTGGCTCCGGACCCTAGTCGTACTTCAGTCGTACTTCGTCGCTCGGGACGCCGCCCGGCCAGAAGAAGGTTGGCCGGGCGGCGCCACGTGTGCGGGGATCGGTCAGGAGAGCTTTCCGGCGCCCGTCGTGTTCGTCAGGTCCGTCAGCAGGTCCTTCACCGTGGTCTGGAGGCCGGCCGTGAGGGTCGGCGTCCAGTTGGCCGTGGTCTTCAGCTTCTTGGAGCTGGCCGAGTTGTACGCGGCGGCCAGGTCGGTCTCGGTGCCGTTGACCAGGTTGCCCTTGCCGGCGAAGGAGCCGGTGCCGTCGCCGCTGAGGAGCTTGGCGGTCTTGGCGCCCGCCGGGATCTTCCAGACGTTGCGCTCGGCGACGACCTGGGCCTTGGCGCGGGAGTCGATGCTGTACTTCGGCTCGTAGCCGTTGAGCGTGGTGGTGTCGTACACGTTGTTGTAGAGGTGGATCTGCCCGATGCGGGCCAGGGGCGCCCTCTGCACGATCCCCTTCCAGACGTTGTGGTGGATCGTGACGCGCAGCTTGCCCGTGGAGTCGGTGTCGCTGCTGCCGATCAGCATGGTCTTGTCGTGGCAGTAGAAGAGGTTCCGCTCGACGGTCACCAGGTCGGAGCCGTTGGTGATGTCGAGGGCGCCGTCGTGGATCTGGTACTTGCGGCCGAAGTACGTCTTCAGCGACTTGTCGAAGGTCGGTGTGTCGGTGAACGTGTTGTGGTCCGCCCAGACGTTGGTCGCGCCGCGCAGGGTGACGGAGTCGTAGTTGGAGTTCCACTCACCGGACGAGCCGTCCGTCGGGTCCCACTGCGGGAAGCAGTCCTCGGTCGCGGCGAACGTCAGATTGCGGACGATGACGTTCTTGACGTTCTGGACCTGGAGGCTGCCGCCGGTGATCCCGGCGTTCGTGCCCGGCACCCCCACGATGGTGGTGTTGGACGGCACGCGGAAGACGATGTTCTTCTTCTGCTTGTCCGCGGCGGCCTTGCGGGCGGTCTCCTGGGTGCCGGACGGCGCCTTCTTGCCATAGGTCGAGGGGTCATAGGCCTTGAGGTAGGCGGAGAGCGAGTAGCCGGTGCCGGAGGCGTAGTCCTCGCAGGTCAGCTTCTTGCCGGAGTCATTGGTGTTGGCGTCGATCGTGCCCTTGATCTTGATGATCCGGGGGGTGGTGTCGGTCTGGGAGCCCAGCGCCTTCACCAGCTGGGCGCGGGTCGAGACCGTGAAGGTGTGCGCCGCGTCCGCCTTCGTACCGCCGGTGGTACCGGAACCGGACGCCGCCCAGCCGTCCTTGGCGGGCAGCACCTCGTGGTAGAGGTCCACGGCACCGGCGTTGGCGTTCATCACCAGCACGCCGGCGCCGACACCGGCGGCCACGGCGGCGGCGGTGACCACGAGGGCGCGGCGCCTGCGGACGGACCGGCGGTGGGACGGGCGCGAGTTGGCTGAGGCCACGGATGAGTCCTTACGTGACGTACGTGATTCGGGGATCACGTGGTTCGTATGGAGCCCCTGTGAAGGGAGCTACGACTCATGTGTGGTCGCCGTGTGGGGAAAGGTTGCCGCCAACTTCCCTTTCGCTCGGAGAACTTCGGCGGGCCGCCGGACGAACCGCCTTTCGGTCAGCCGAGGTTGGACTTCACGTGGCTGATGACCTCCTCGAACTCCTTCTTGGGCGAGAAGTCGATGTACTCGCAGTCCTCAAGCGCTTCCGGTGCGTGGCCGGGCGCCCAGTAGAAGGCCTCGCCGGCCTCGTACGTCCGGTCGCCCTCCCTGGTGTGCATCACCAGTCGGCCCTTGAACATGTAGCCCCAGTGCGGGACCTGGCAGAGGCCGTCGGGTTCGCCCTGGAGCGCGGGGCGCATGTCCGTGCCCTTGGGGAACTTCACGAAGGCGACGTCGGTGTCCCCGCCGATGTCCCGCATCCGCAGTTCGACGCCGTCGTCCTCGATCTCGACGGGTGCGTCCTTCCGCATGACGGCTCCCATGATTCCTCCTCTCGGGAACCCCGTACTTCCAGTCTGCGCCCGTCCCGCGCACGCCTCGAATCGGGGTGACATGCGTCACGACCGAATTGCTCCCGATAGGGCCGATCAGCCCTTTTCCGCAAAACGACAAACACCTCTCGCCCATCACCATCCGCACATTGAGCAAACATTCACCACGCAAACGACAAATTCAACTGATCATCCGGATCGGCGATTCCCTGGCAGGCCATTCCGAAAGGGCGGCCTTCTGCCTGGTCCCGGCTGGGCGCGGGGGCCCGGAAGCGTGCTCCCGCCCACCGGGATCGACCCGTCTTCACACCCTCGGAACACCTCGCCGACGGCGCCCGGCGACAGCACACACGTTCGTTGCCCGGCGCGCTCGGGGGTCCCCATAATGACCGGGCTCGCCAGGGCCGAGGCCCCATTCCCACCGAAAGTCGGACGCTTAGTACAGCTTGAGCCCCTTGATACCCCTTGATACCGCTTAGTACCGCTGACACCGCTTAGTGAGGCCGCGTATGAGCAGGCATCGCCGGAAAACGAAACCGCCGCATACGGGGCGCCCGAAAGCGAGGCGGCCGAGAACAAGGCGCCGGAAGACGGCCATAGCCGCGGCCGTCGTCGTGGCCGTGGGCGCCGTGGGCATTCCCACGGCCGCGCACGTGAGCGGCGTCGGACTGGGCGGCTGGGGCGATGTCGCGTCCTCCTGGTGGGGAGGGCACGAGTCGGACGCGGTGACCGACGCCGCCCCGCCGAAGACCCCGAAGCCGACGCCCTCCCCATCGGCGAGCACCCCCAGGGACACCTCCCCCTCCCCCTCACCGTCCCGCACTCCGAAGGCGTCCCGCACCACCCCCACCCCGAGCGCGTCCCCGTCGAAGGACCGCCGCCCGGCCGCCGAGCAGCCTGCGGACACTCCCGCCAAGAAGACGACCGCGCCCGCGAGCACCCCGAAGGCCACGGAGGCCGACCGCACCCCGAGCGACTCCGAGAACCGTGCGGACTCCGGGCCCACGGACCGTGTGCTGGCCCTGGTCAACGCCGAACGCGAGAAGGCGGGTTGTGCGCCACTGACCGAGAACACCAAGCTCACCAAGGCCGCCCAGGACCACAGCCAGGACATGGCCGACCACCAGAACATGTCCCACACCGGTTCCGACGGCTCCTCGATGAGCGACCGGCTCGCCCGCGTCGGATACCGCTTCACATCGGCAGGAGAGAACGTCGCCGCCGGATACGGCACCCCCGAGAGCGTCATGGACGGCTGGATGAACAGCTCCGGCCACCGCGCCAACATCCTCAACTGCGACTTCAAGGAAATAGGCATCGGCCTGGCCCAGCCGGGCAACTACTGGACCCAGGACTTCGGCTCGACGGCTTAGCCGGACGGTAGGCGCGCATCAGCGGCAACAAGCGCGCAGAACCCAGCTCGATCCGCCCGGGTTGTCGAGCCAGACGCGTTGTTCTTGGTCGTCGCCGATGGTGACGCGATAGCGGTCGGGAGCGGGCTGCCCGGCGTTCCGGTAGGCACGGTAGGCATCCTCAAGAACGGCCCACAGCGGACCGACCTCGGTGACGGCACCGTCGGAGTGGAGCCGGGCGCTGGAGCCGTCCTCGTCCCAGACGCGGGCTCCGACCAACCGGCGCTCGTCGTCGAGGTCGTACTGCCAGGTCAGCCCCGGCACCACGATGCTCACCAGGAACCGGAAGTTGTACCAGATAGTGCGTGCCCTGTCCGTCCACGATGAAGTCGAGGGCGGCGAAGACCAGTCCGAGGCGTCGCATCATCGCGCGGACACCGTCCTCGATGCGGCCGGGCAGATCGATGGGGGTGTGCGTGAACTCGTCGGATGCTGTCCAGGCCAAGGAGTGGTCCGGTCTTTCGTTGTCCAGGTCAGGCCGCGATCCCACTACGCCCGTGTGGTGTGGCTGAACCCGAGGGAGGTCAGCCCTTCGGACTGACACAGTCTGTCGGAGGGGCCGCCGACCTCGGTCTGTAGGAGCTGGTAAGCGGCGCCATGGGACTGACCCCAGTGCATCGCGGCCCGCCACAGAACACGCCCGAGGCCCTGCCCTCGGGCCTCGGGCAGGACGGCGAAGTACTGGGGCATGAGCTGGGGGCAGCCGATCGCGTCGGGACGTACTTCCATCGGGCCGATCGCACCCACGATGCGACCATCCGAGGCGGCAGCGAGGACCGGGCCGCACCGGCCGGCCTGCATCTGCCCGTGAAGAAAGGCCAGGCCATCCGCGGCCATGGCCGAGGCGAACGGGGCGAAGGTCTCTTGCACGGCGGTCGGCCAGTCGGTGAAGGGCCGGACCGGACCGCCGGGGTCGGGACAGGGGCGGGCGGTGAAGTCCTGAAGTTGGATGCGGGTGCCACGCGGGAATCCGGTTTCGGGACCGAGCGGGCGCACGACCCTCGCGTTGACCACGTCATGCACGACGGCGAGCTTCGCGGACAGTTCCGCCGCTTCGTCCACGACGCTGTCACGGTGCCCGTAGGCGAAGACCTTGACGGTGCCACGTCCGCGCCGGGTCAGCGTGGGGATGAGAGTGTGATCGGACAGGTGGACCACATCGCCACGAAGAACCGCCTCGTCCTTCTCACTGCTCCAACGCCGGTCCTTGTCGTAGTGCAGGAAGGAACGGTCAGAGACGGCCGCCCGCAGCGTGTCCTCGAAGAGATCCACGGTGAGGACATGGGGGTGGACGGGGCCGAGAGTCGGCACGATCGGCGCGGTCAATACGGGCCGGAGCCAGTCCCAGCGGAAGAACATGAGCGGCACCTTAACGGTCGGCTGGCCAGGGCTCAGGCCCCGACGCGAAGACGCCAGGGCCTGAACGGTACCGACCGGATTCAGTAGGTTAGTGGGGGTTGTCGTCACCGGCGTCGCAGGAGCACTCCGCGCTCTCCACGACCGCGTCCAGGTCCAGGACGGCGGTAACCGCCGAAGCGGCCACGGGCGGGGCGGCGCGGCGGGCCGAGGCCGGCGGGCTGGGGAGGATGGCCACCGGTACGGGCGGGGTCATGAGGCATTCTCCTTGTCTCCGTGCTGGCAGTAGCTGTGCAGCGGCGCCTTCGCCTCCTGGTAGTGCTTGGCCAGGGGGCGGCAAACCCGGCAGGTGCCGGACAGGGCGCAGCACTCGCACCCACCGGTGCGAAGCATGAGGCGGTCGGCGATGGCGCCGAGCCGGGTGAGGCCGTCGATGCCATCGGCCATGAGGTCGATCTGGTCGTCGCGGCCGACCTTGCAGATCGAGACCTTGGCGTGCGGGTCGGCGTGGAAGAAGGTGTGTCCCGCGTTGCAGCCGGCGAACGGCTTGCGCCGGCGCAGATGGGCGGCGGACTGGGCGAGCAGCGGCTCACCGCCGCCATAGATCGTGGGCGTCATGTTCGTGTACGCGTGATTCTCGACGTTCCACTCGTCGGCGAGGGCGGCCATCTCGTCGGCCTCAGAAGCGTTGTCCTCGGTCACCACGACGTTGATCCGCAGCGGAAGCCCCGCCTCGCGTGCGGCGTCGATGCCGCGCCGGAACGCCTTCCAGGCCCCGCGGCGCTGGGTGAGCGTGTCGAAGGACTCCTCGCTCGCCCCGTACATGCTGACCACCAGCCGGTACGGCGGAGAGTCCTGGAAGAGCTTGAGGAGGTCCGGCCGCCAGAGCAGCGAGCCGTTCGTGGAGATGGTGAGCATCATCCCGGCCTGCCAGGCGTACCGGTAGGCGCCCTGGAAGTCCGGGTCCATGGTGGGCTCGCCGCCGGTGATCTGGAGCCAGAGGACGCCGGCCTCGCGCATGATGTCCAGCAGCCGCACCTTGCCCTCCCACGCGAGCCCGGAGAAGGGGCGCTCGCCGAGGTAGCAGTGCTTGCAGCCGAAATTGCAGCCGAGGTTGATCTCCCAGGAAGCCCGGCAGTAGCCGTACGGGGACGGCTCGCGCACCAGCACCGTGCCCTGCGCGGGCTGGCCGCTCAGGTCGATGCCCCACACGTCGGACGCGGTCTGCACCGCCCAGGTAGGCAAAGCCTCACCGTCAGCAGCGGCCTGCCGCAGGCCCTCGTAGTGGTAGGCGGGGATGCGAGCCCCAGCCCTGGCACCGGGCTTGAGGAGCAGGTGCCCGTCAAGGAACGGGGAGGCGATCAGAGCGTGGGCCATCAGTGGTAGTCCTTCCGGATCGAGACGCGCGACGGCACGCGTACGCCCTGGCGGTCGGCGACGCGGCAGTAGATCTCGCCGAGCCCGTTGCAGGTGCCGCAGCTCTTGCCCGACGAGTCGGCACCGCTGCCGCCGCAGTCCCCGCAGCTCTCGTTGCGAGGAGGGAGAGTGCACCGGGTCAGGGTGGATGGTGCAGTTGCCACGCAGGGAACCTCCCGTGCAGGGAAACGGTCGCGACGCGCTCAGGGACAACGGACATCTACGCGCTTCCTTTCTCTCGTCTCTCGTGGTGGTGCGGGATTCGTGAGGGGGCGGAGGCGGATTGCCTCAGCGGTTGAGGCGCCTGCCAGGCCGCCCGTTGCAGCACCGGCACTGGCACGGAGGCCATTCCGCCAGGGTGAGGGGCGGAAGGTAATCCGCGGCGGACACAGCGCGTTCCGGTTCCCAGGTCCGACCCGAATCATGGGACACCCGTAGGGTCATGAGCGGGCGGTCGGCGAAGATTCCGGAATCCGGCTTATCTCTCATGACTCGTGCGCCTCGCTCTGGTGCCGCCGCAGTTCCACGTTCGCATCGGAAACAGCACTGTAGTCGCCACTGGATCGGCTGTTTCTCCGGCGCACACAGATTTCGAGAAATACACCGCACCCCGGTACGGCTTTCGGCTCCGGCGGCAGTTCCCCAAGTCCGTATCCTTGAGGTCTCTGCGTATCCGTCATCGGCCCTCCCTAATTTTGCGTCCCAGCCATGATGGGGCACATTCAGGGCGGAACCCAGCTTTATTGGCGCAGTCGGGTAAAGATCACGAACGGAAACGACGAGCCCATTCGGAGAGACGTTCCCTTCCCTCGTCTTCGAACAAGGCGTACCCTTCGTACACGGAGAATTCTTCCAGATACGCCGACACGTCCCGATGGTCACGAAAGACCATCGCCCCGGTCTGTGTCTCGGCTGTCGCCATCCATGTGTCATAGACGGTGAAAGTATTCAACGGGGCCATGGGCATATGGCCTTCCAGTGGAATTACTCCAAGTCGGACGTTGGGCAGCAGACTGATCGACACAAGCCTGTCCACCTGCATCGCCATGGCATGCGCGGGAAGGAACGGCCACCGCACGGCCTGTTCCGTCAAGATGAACGTAAAACTCTTCGAAGCGTCATAGAGAACGGACTGCCGTTCCAGCTTCTTCGCGATCGCCTTGCTGTGGTCTCCAGGAATATGCGCCAGACTGGCACGCACATACTCCGGTGTCGCGAGAAGGCCGGTCACCATGGACAACAGGAAGTAACGGAATTCCGTTGCCGATCGCTCGAACCCAACCAGCAGATTCTGCTTCTTCTCCAGGCCCGTTCGACGCTGGGACCAGGCGTCTTGCCACTCGGTGTTGGCAGTCCGAGCAAGCGTCGCTACGTGCGAGGCGAGTTCAGGAGGTGCTTCCAGCGCCCTCAGGATCAACTCGACATCGACGAGACTCGGCGTCAGCTTCCCGCCCTCGATATTGCTGATCTTCGTCTGGGACATATTGCAGCGCAGAGCGAGCCGGGTCTGTGTGATCCCGACTCGCTTACGGAGCGTCTTCAGAGTGTCGGCCAGGTCCGCTCTGGACTGACCCAGCTCCTCCGGTTCAAACGTCAAGACCCTTCGCGTACTCCTCGAAGGGGACCGACTCGGCCAGCGCGATGCGCTGATATTCGACGAAGGGTGCCACGTCCCCCGCGTGGACTTCCCGGTTGATCTGCGTACCGTCCGCTTCGTAATTCATGAGGACCACTTCCCGCTTGTCGAACATCCAGAAATCCTGGACCCCGGCCAGCGGGTTTTGCCGGTCGGTGACATCCATGATTCGAATGTCCTCACCGGCCCATACGTGCGGTCGGTAGCACATGAACTCGTACCGCAGATACGTAGTGAGAGGACGGGTGACGATGTGAACGCGCCCCTTTTTCTTTCCCTCTCGACGCACCCTCTTCAGATCCTCGGTGTAGTCGTTCGAGTACGCATGAGGATCGATGCGCTCGCCCGCCAAGAAAGCCCGGATCTCATCCACCTCCTGCGGAACTTTGTAGACAGGAAGTGTCTCCAGCCGCCACGCCTCGTTCTCGAAGCCCCGGAACTTGGCCCGCCAGGCTTCACCATCCAAGAGCATGCACGGCCTCCCTGAGGACAGCTTCGGGGATCTCCACCAAGGCCTCGCCTTCGGGAGGTCGGAACGCGACGGACAGATCGCCCTGGACGATGATCGAGCCGTTTGCCGTCCGGTAGAGGTTGGGGCAGTCGTCCTTGCCGCACTCTCCGTTGCCGTTGCTGCTCGGGACGACCGTACGAGGGCGATTCGTGCTCGTCCACCCGGCATCGGCGATATTTGCGTTGTCGGGTAAGAATCTTGGCTCAGCCGCGCTCACCTCTCGCCGATGCGTCTGTCTCGTCGTGGTGGGGAGGTGAGGTGACGTATGAGGGCGGCGAGGCCCTGGTGGGTGGCGGGGAGTATTCGATCCGGGTCGTCGCTCTCGCGGAGGAGCAAGTCCTCGGCGGAGGGGGCGATTTCGATGCATGAGGCGCCGTCCGTGCCTCCGGAGAACGACGACTTCTGCCACTGGCTCATGGCTTACAGCTCCTTCGCCAGTTGGTGCATGAACTCCTGTGACCGGCATGGGTCCAGTGATAGCGACTCGATTTTACGGAAAACTGTTCGCATAGCAGTCAATTGTGCAGCTGCGCTCACGAAGCCCGAACCCGATGGCGTGTCCTTCTGCACTGTGTCCAACTCGGGTACCCGACCACCGGCGTAGAGGAACGTGGCAGTGGCCCCGGCGTACCCGTCCACGGAAAAAGGGATCACCCTCACGGTGACGCCGGGACGCTCCGACTGCACGAGCACTTCGTCGAGTTGCGCCCTGAGAACCCGGCGGTCGGCCACCCGGGTGCGCAGTACGGACTCATGCAACACAGCCGTATACGGAGCCTCCGCCGCCCTATCGAGGACGACCCCGCGCCGCATCCGGTGCTCAACCCGTGCCTCCACCTCGCTCATGGGCAGTTCGGGGCACCAGAACTCGAACACCGCCCGCGCGTAGTCCTCGGTCTGCAGGAGTCCCGTGACATGCGCGGCGCCGACCTCCTGAATGAACGTCGCGTGATGCTCCAGCTCGGCCAAGTCCAGAAACAGCGGCGGCAGTACGCCCCGGAACTCCTCCCACCAACCTCGCGTACGACAGGTGGCCATCTCCACCAGGGCGTCGACCAACTCCGCGTTCTGACAGGCGTACTGCGCCGCCATCCGCCGTACGCGTGCCTCGCTGACCCCTGCGACGCCGGACTCGATCTGGCTCATGGTCACTGAGACGACGCCCAGCAACCGGCCCGCCTCACGCGCGGTCAACCCGGCCGCCTCCCGCAGTCTCCGCAACTCACGGCCCAGCCGCTCCTGCCGTGCCGTCGGCTGTTTCCGTGGCACTCGTACCTCCGCGCTCGCCACACATCACCACATCGGGTGACCAGGTTACGACAATGGGTTGCAGCGAACTAACTTTAGTCCGTACCGTCAGTGACGCGACGCACACCCTGCGGAATCTCGGGACCCCCGGAAGCGCACCGCACCGCCCTGCCACGGCGGGCGCGGCAGAGCCACCGCCCATGCCGCAGTGAGCCCAACCCCCACCACCGAACAGGAGTCACGCATGCCCGAAACCGGAGAGTCCGAGTGCGAGCCCATCCGCCCCGAAGAGCCCGAAGAGCCCTGGACCTACACGCTCAACATCCCCAACGACCCCCGAGCCGTCACGATCTGTCGCCGTACCCTTCGGCTGATCCTCGGCATTCACGGCCTCCTCCACCTCGCCGACGCCGCCGAACTCGTCGCCACCGAACTGATCACCAACGCCCTGCGGCACACCAAGGGCCCGGCGGCCATGAAGGTCCGCTGGGCCGACCCGGTGCTCAGGGTCACCGTCTGGGACACCCAGCCCTGTACGCCCGCCCTCGCCATGAAGCCCCGTAACACCGCACCCATCCTTGAGAGCGGGCGCGGTCTCGCCCTGGTCGAGGCTTGTGCCGAGAGTTGGGGCTGGTACCGATCCATCCGCACCGAGGAACCCGACCGCACCGACGGCAAGTTCGTCTGGTGCGAACTCACCGAGGCGTCGTGAGTGGAAGTCAACCTGCGGGGCACTTCCCCGCCGGAGAGAAATGGGAGGAAATCATGAGCTTCGTCACCTACTATCCCGGCAGGGCCACGCTCCGGGAGAGGGCCTACACGGAAGGTGCCGTCACAGGCGAGGCCAAGGGGATTCTGCGTGTCCTGGAGGTGCGCGGCATTCCTGTCTCCGACGAGGTCCGCACCCGCATCACCACCTGCACCGACCTCGCCCGCGTCGACGGCTGGCTCGACCGGGCCGGCACGGTCGAGCGCGCGGAGGACCTGTTCACCGATGAGCCGCCCGCGGAGAGCCCGAAGGCCATCGAGAACCCGCAGGTCATCGAGGGCTCGTCCGACGGAGCGACCGCGTGAGGACTCGGCACCCTCGTGAGATCCACTCCTCCCGGCTCATCGAACGGATGAATCCGGAACTGCAGGAGAAGGTGAGGGGGCGGTTCATGCTCACGACCCTCACCATGGCCATCGGGCTGTCCTTCGACGACGCGATCGCCGACCACAACGCCCACCTCTGTGAGATCAGCCGCCGCGAGTCCCTGAACCTCGACGAGGTCAGCGGCCTGCGGGCCCTTGCCGGCCGCTGGTCCGAGGAGTACACGGAGGCATGGGCAGCCGGGTTCGCGGAGGGCCGGGCCACGGCGGTTCTACGGATTCTGCAGAGCCGGGGCATCGAGGTCACCGGCAACACCTGGGAACGCGTCACCGCCTGCTCCGACCTGGCCACCCTCACCCGCTGGCTGACCATGGCCCACACCGTCACCGACGCGGAGGAGTTGTTCGCCGCCCAACCGGTCGGCCATGGCTCCGCCGATCAGGCATAGCACCGCCGGTCCGTCGTAGTGCTGCCGTTCAGTCGTAGCTCCGCCGTCTGTCGTCGCCCTGCCGGTCAGCCATAGCGCCACCGCTCGGCCGACGCCACCGCCCCCCGTCGCCGCCGCCAGGCCACCCACCGGCGGGCAGTGTGGAGCAGCGGTGGCGACGGTGGCCTCGGTGCGGGCGGGTGCTCAGCCTCGGTCTCCGCCCGGGCCGCCTCCGAAGCCGCCGCCCTCCGGGGCCTCGCCTGCCGTGACCGTGGCGATCTTCTCGGCGGAGCCCAGCTTGCCGGAGCCCGCCAGGCCGCCGGTGTCGCTGCCGGAGGTCGTGCCGCCGGAGTAGACGGTGTACTCCTCGCCGTTCTTGATCCCGGCGCCCGAGTACACCACGTTCTGGATGGTCTTCGAGGTGACGTACGAGGCCACGACCTTCCCGTCCGCGTCGACAATGTGCAGGGTCGTGCCCGCCTCGACCGATGAATCCAAGGTGGCTGACAGCCAGCCCTGGTCGGACTCCTCGTCCGGGGCCACCACCATCCCGGCGCTGCCGGAGGCCAGCAGCGTGCCGCCGCTCACCGTTAGGCTGCCGTTGACGTCGAGCGCGCCGTTGCCGCCGCGCTGGGGGCCGTTGACGACGATCGTGCCGCCGGTGATCTCGGCGGTGCCGTTGGAGTCGAAGCCGTCGCCCTCGGAGTTGAGGACGAGGGTGCCGCCGGTGACCTTGGCGCTGTAGTCGCCGACGCCCATCTCGCCACCGCCGCCGGGTCCGCCGCCTCCGGGGCCGCCGCCCTGTCCGGACTGGTCCTCCGAAGTCGCCTCGCTGCCGGACGCGTTGACACCGTCGTCGTTGGACGTCACCGTCGTCGTACCGCCGCTGATCAGGATGTCCTTGCCCTCCAGGCCCTCGTTGGAGCCCGTGATCGTCAGCGTGCCCTTGCTGATGACCAGGTCGCCCTCGGCGTGCACACCGTCGTCGCCGGAGGCGAGGGTGACGGTCGCGCCCGCGAGATGGACGGCCGCGTCGCCGTGCAGGGCGTCGGCGGAGGCGTTCACGTCGACCGTGCCACCCTCCAGCACGGTGATCACGCCCGACTTGAGACCGTGCGCCGAGGTGTCGTCGGAGCCCTCCGCCTTCACGGTCACCTTGCCGCCTGTCACGACCAGGTCGGTGGCCGCGTCCACGGCATCACCGCTCGCCGTGACGTTCACCGTGCCGCCCTCGACGGCTATGTAACCGGCGTCCTCCTCATCGGAGTTGTCGGACTTCAGCCCGTCGCCCTTCGCCGTGACGGTGACCGAGCCACCGGTCACGACCAGGTAGTCCTTGCCGCGGATACCGTCGTCGGCGGCCTCGACGGTGATGTTCCCGCCCTCGATCACCAGCCCGTCCTTACCGGCGATCGCGTCGTTGCCGTTGCCCTTCACCGTCAGCGAGCCGCTGCCGCCGATGGTCAGGTCGCCGGCGCTGTACAGCGCGGCGTCCGCCTCGGCGTCCTCGGCGTACGCGTCGGTGTCACTCAAAGTGTTCTCGGTGCCGTCCGCCAGCACGACCACCAGCCGCTCCGCCTCCGTCGCCGCGATCGCCGCACCGGAGGAGCTGGAGATGTCGACCCCATCCAGCACCAGCTTCACCGTCGCCTCGGGCGCGGTGATCACGATCTGCCCGTCGTCGAGGGTGCCGCTGAGCCGGTACGTCCCGCTGGAGGTGATGGTGACGGTGGACCCGTCGACGTCCACGCCCTTGCCGTCGGCCGACGCCGAGTCGCCCTTCAGTTCGATGGCGACGGCGTCCGAGGCGTCCTCCTCCGTCTCCCCGTCCTCGGCGTGCGTCTCCTCGTTGTCGGCGAGGACCTCGGCGGCCGACTGCCCGCCGTCCACGGCCGCCGCCGCGCTCGCGCTCGATGACGACGACCCGGACGCCGCGTCGGACTCCGAGTCACCCCCGGAGGAGCACCCGGCGAGCGCGGCGGTCGCGAGGACCACGGAGGCGAGGGCGGCCGCCACCTTCGTACGCGTACGGGCACCACCCGTACGCATACGGGCGCCGAAGGACCTGTTACGGATACGGCTGATCGTTCTCATGTTCATGCGGGGCTCCCATTCAGTGCGGGCGCGGTCGGGAAGTGGCGGCGCAGGACGGGCAGCCAGCGGTTGGCGGGCAGGTCGGGGCGGAGGGCGGCGAGGCCCGTGCCGTACTTGGAGACCGGGCAGGGGCGGTGCCCCAGGGACCACAGCAGCCGGTCGGCGGTGGAACCGGCCCGCCCGGCCTTGGTCTCGACGATGGTGCGCTCGGGGGTGCGCAGTTCGGTGCCGTCGGGAAGCGCCCAGGTCAGGTCGGTGTCGACGGTGACCCGGCTGCCGCTGCCGGGCAGGAACAGCGTGGTGCGCCGGTAGCCGGTGGTGAGCGTGGGGACCAGCCGGAAGCGGCGCGCGTCGATACCGGCCGCGCCGAGCGTCTCGTCCGCGTACGCGCGGGCCTCGGGGCTCAGCCGCCAGGGATCGCCCTCGTACGGGACGCGCTGCTTGACGGTGGTGCCCCGGGGACCCCGGGTCTTGACCTCGAAGTAGTGCCGGTCCGCCTCGACATAGGTGCGGACGCGGAGCTTGAAGCGCCGGCGCCGGCGCCGGGCGGCGCCGAGATAGCCGTCCATGTCTGGGGTGTCGAAGTAGATCGACCGGTACGCGAACCGCCGCTGCCCCTCGACCTCCAGGACTCGGATGTCCTCCTCCAGACCGCCGATCACGAACGGCAGTTCGGTGGCGGGGAGCATGTACTTGCGGTCGACCCGGGTCAACAGCTCGGCCCGCTCGACGAGTTCGTCGAGACCGATGGGGCGCAGCGCCCCCACGACCGGGGTGACGGAGTGGTCCATGGTCGTCATGCCCGGACCCCTCGGTCGACCAGCCCGGCGCCCGCCTCCTGGGGCGCGGGCCTGCCGGCGCCGGTGACGACATAGCGGACGTCGACCTGGGTGATGTCGTTGACGAGGTCGACGCTCTGCACGTTCAGGTTCACCACGCGTCCGCCGAGCAGCACTTCGAGATGGGCGCGCAGGGCGTCCTCGTCGGTGTAGGCGGCGTCGAGGCGGAGGCTGCGCTGCCGGTAGCGGCCGTAGAGCTTCGGGTGGTCGCCGACGTACATCGTGGCGACGATCAGGGCCATGAGCAGGGCCGAGAGGATGTTGACCTGCTCGGGGAGCCCGGCCAGCAGGCCTATGGCGAGCGCGGAGAAGTAGTACGCGATCTCGTGCTGGGCGATCTCGTAGGAGCGCAGCCGGATGATCGACAGGACTCCGAACAGGCCCATGCCGAGGCCGATACCGACCGAGGACGAGCTGAGCGTCATCGCCACCGCGAGAACGCCGACGTTGACACCGAGGAACGCGGCGATCAGGTCGCGGCGGTGGTGGCGGGGGAAGTAGACCGCGAAGGTCAGCACGGAGATGGCGGCCAGGTCGGCGACCACGAGAAGGGTCTGGTCCATGACAGAAGACGATCGTGGGTGAAGCTTTGGGTTCCCTTTGCCTTCGCTTAACTGAACTTGAGAAGTTGGGCGGGCCAACGCCGGGTGAACCAGGGGTCGCCGGCACACCACCCGCCGACCCGCCCGCGCACCACGCGCCGATCGCTCGCGCACCACGCGTCAACCCGCTCGTCGACCACCCGCCGACCCCCTCACGCACCACCCGCCGACCCGCTTCACGGCGGGTTCTGTGATGCCTTGTGAAACGCCTGTGGAGACCCTCCAGTACTTGACGCTTCAAGATTTATTACCGGTGAGTCGGCTGTTGAATGAGGTCAATGGGGGACGAGGTTTTTACCCGTTCGACTGACATGGACCACAGTTGACACACCATCACATACGCCCGAGAAGCGCGGCCGCCGCCCTGCTGACGCCCCTTCTCGCGAGCGCCCTGACGCTGACCGCCGTCACCGCACCCGTCTTCGCCGCCAACGACAGCTCCACCGACTCCCTTGAGAACAACGGGAGTTACGGACCCGGCACCTATGTGGTGAAGCTCGCCGACGCACCCGTCGCCGCCTACGAGGGCGGACTGCCCGGACTGAAGCGGACGGCACCGAAGGCCGACCGACGACTCGACACCGAATCCGACGCGGTCGAGGACTATCTGGAACACCTGGACGACCGTCGGGACAAGGTCCTCGACGCCGTACCCGGGGTCCGGCCGCTCTACGACTACACCTACACGTTCAACGGTTTCGCCGCCGAACTCACCGCCAAGCAGGCGTCGAAGCTGTCCGCCCAGCCCGGGGTGGTCTCGCTGATGCGCAACTCGGTCGCGCAACCGACGTCCGACACACCGACGTCCGACACACCGACGTCCGACACACCGACGTCCGGCACACCGGCTGCCGACCATGGGCCGGGGGCCGGCACCGGGACCGACGAGCGGGTCCCACAGCCCTCCCCGGCGCCCGCCGCAGCCGACCCCGAGTCCGCCGCCTCGAAGGCCAAGGCCAAGTCCGGAACCGCCGACCTCCCCAATCTCCCCCGCATGTTGGGCCTGACCGGCGACAAGGGCCTGTGGGCGAAGGCCGGCGGCCCGGCGCACGCCGGTGAAGGGGTCGTCGTCGGCATCGTCGACACCGGCTTCGACCCGTCGAACCCGCTGCTCGCCCCGCTGCCCGAGCCCCGCCCGGACGCCGAGGCGATCGCGAAGAAGTGGAAGGGCGACTGCGACCCGGGCACGGACCCGGCGTACAAGGTCACCTGCAACAACAAGGTGATCGGCGCCCAGTGGTACCGCAAGGGTGTCGCCGAGCCCACCGCCGACGACGTCTCCTCGCCGATGGACCGCGACAGCCACGGCACCCACACCGGCACCACGGCCGCCGGCAACCACGGTGTCGAGGCGTCCGTGCCCGGCAGCAACGCGAGCGGAAAGCTCAGCGGTATCGCCCCGGCGGCGCGCCTCGCGTACTACAAGGCGTGCTGGAGCACCGGTTGTTGGGCCGTGGACACCACCGCCGCGATCGACCGTGCGGTCGCCGACGGTGTGGACGTCATCAACTACTCCATCGGCGGTGACCTGAGCGGCGCGCCGACCAAGGAGGCGATGTTCAACGCGGCCAGGGCGGGCGTCTTCGTCGCCACCTCCGCGGGCAACAGCGGCCCCGACACCGTGGCACACACCGCCCCCTGGGTCACCACGGTCGCCGCGTCCACGCACGACACCGACTACACCGGGTCCCTCGTCCTCGGCAACGGCGAGCGCTACACCCACCGCAACCTCAACGGCGGCCTCGCCTCGACGCCGCTGGTGAACGCCGTCGACGTGCGCAAGGCGGACGCGGACCAGGCGAAGGCCGCGCTCTGCGCGTCCGGCACGCTGGACCCGGCGAAGGCCAAGGACAAGATCGTGGTCTGCGACCGGAGCGGCGGCGTCTTCATCGAGGCGAAGGCCGACGAGGTCGCGGCGGCGGGCGGCAAGGCGATCGTCCTCGCCAACACCCCGGCCAGTTCCCAGGACTTCATCGCGTACGCCTTCCGGGTGCCCGTGTTCCAGGTGACGACGGAAGAGGCGAAGGCCGTCAAGGAGTACGCGGCGGAAGCGGGCGCGACCGCCGAGTTCGTCGGCAGCCAGAGCCACTCGGTGAAGACCCGGGACATCACCGACTTCTCCTCCAGCGGCCCCGACCACTTCGGCAAGGGCGACCTGCTGAAGCCGGACATCGCCGCCCCCGGCGAGGCCGTCGTGGCGGGCACGGTGCCGGGCACGGGCCAGTTCACCGGGCAGTTCGGTTTCGCCGACGGTACGTCGATGGCGTCGCCGCACATCGCGGGCCTCGCCGCCCTGCTGAAGCAGCTGCACCCCGACTGGTCGCCGATGGAGATCAAGTCGGCGCTGATGACGACGGCCACGACCAAGGACGAGACCGGCGACCCCATCGGCCGCCAGGGCGCCGACTCCGCCACGCCCCTCGACTACGGCTCCGGCACCCCCGTCGTCACCCGTGCCGCCGACCCCGGTCTGGTCTACGACTCCACGTCCGCCGACTGGATCTCGTACCTCTGTGCGATCGGCAACCCGCCGGCCACCCAGGACGGCGGCGACGCCTGCGCCACGGCCGCGAAGATCGACCCGAGCGACCTCAACTACGCGTCGATCGCGGTCGGCGACCTGCTCGGCCACCAGACGGTGACCCGCAAGGTCACCAACGTGGACGACGAGAAGGCCACCTACACGGCGAAGCTCCAGACCCCGGCCGGTGTCCGCGCCGAGGTCACGCCGAAGCGGCTGACGCTGGCGCCGGGCGAGTCGGCGACGTACCAGGTGGCGTTCGAACGTACGGACGCGACCTACGATGACTGGGCCTTCGGCTCCCTGACCTGGAGCGACGCGCACAGCGCCCACCGGGTGACCAGCCCGATCGCCCTGCGGCCGGTGCGTTTCGTGGCGCCGGACCCGGTCACGGTCACCGGCTCGGACTCGGTGAAGCTGTCGCCGGGCGTCGGCTGGAACGGCGAGCTGACCGCGAAGGCGTCCCTCTACACCGGCGAGCGGACCACCGGCACCCTGACCGGCACCGACCAGTCCCGCTTCTGGGAGAGCCAGCACACGAACGACGCGGTCGTGAAGCACCGGGTGCATGTCCCCGAGGGCGTGCCGTTCACCCGGGTGGCCACCACCTCGGCGGACCATGTCGCCGGCAGTGACATCGACCTGTACGTCTTCGACACCAAGGGCGAGCATGTGGGCCGCTGGCCCGACGTCGGCTCCGACGAGTACGCCGATCTGCCGCCCGGGGACTACGACGTCTACGTCCTCCAGTACGAGCTGCCGGCCGGCACCACCAGCCAGCAGTACACCCTGTGGACCTACGAGGTCGGCCAGGGCACCCCGGCCGTGACCCCGGCGGTCACCCCGGCCGAGCAGAAGGTCACCTCCGGGGACCGCCCCGAGATCACGCTCACCTGGCCGGACGCCGCGAAGGGCGAACGGTACGTGGGGGTCGTGGAGTTCGGGGACGGCGAGACGAAGGTGGGGCAGACGGCGCTGACGGTGACGCCGTAGCGATAGCCGGATACCTGTTGTCGGGCCGACCGCCCGCGAACTCCCGCTGCTTGAGGAGGAGTTCGCGGGCGGTCTTCGGTTTTCGAAACCCCTCGCGTCCGAGTTTCCCCCGATGGAATGGCAGAACTCCTCGTCCGCTCCGCACGCTGCGGTCGCTCCTCTACAAGTAGCAACGCCGGTAAGGAAGTTGAGCGACAGAGGCAGGAGGACACAGGGCGTGCGACAGGACAGGGTGCGAGCGATGGCGGCGGTCGCGGCGGCCATGGTGATGCTCACACCGGGGGCGGCGCGGGCGGCGGATCACCGGCCGAGGGTGGTGGAGGAGACGACGACCGGACGACCGACGGCGGCGGCGACGATGTGGGAGTCGGCGACCGGGACGACGGTACGAAAACGGGACGTCAACGGCCTCCTGACGATCGTCAACAAGGCGCGGGCGGACGTCGGTGTCCCCCCGCTCGTCTGGGACGAATCGGTGGCGGCCCAGTCCCGTTACTGGGCGAGGGTGAGGGTCGACGACTGCGCGCTGATCCACTCGAACAGCCGCTACGGCGAAACCCTGGCGAAGGGTTCCGGCCCCGACTTCTCACTGTCGGACGCGGCCCGCCTGTGGGTGGACGAAAAACCCGACTACGACCGCGCCACGAACTCCTGCGTGAACGGCCGCCAGTGCCTCCACTACACCCAGGTCGTCTGGCGCACCTCGACGAGAATCGGCGCGGCGAAGACCAAGTGCCGCAACGGCTGGACATATGTGGTGGCGAACTTCGACCCACCGGGGAACTGGGTGGGCCGAAGGCCGTACTGAGCGCTCCGCCGGCCGTGTCGATATGCGGCTCCGCCGCCGGGCCGCAGCGGGCTTCGCCCGACCTGCTTGGCCGGCCTCAGCTCGCTTGGCCGACCCTCAGTCCTCTTCCAGCACCGTCCGGATCACGTGCCGGGCGTTGTGCGCCATGGCGGGGTTCGTCTTCCGGTAGTGCGGCAGCGCGATCAGCGCCTGCGAGAGTGTCCGTCCACGGCCGCGGACCCAGGTCGCGTCGTCCACGCCCAGCGCCTCGCGGAAGACCTCCCTCGCCTTGGCCGGGAGCAGATTCCACGCCGGGAACAGATCGCAGGCAGGATCGCCCGCCCCCAGGCACCCGAAGTCGATCACGGAGGTCAGCCGGCCACCGTCCACCAGCAGATTGCCCGGCATGAGATCGGCGTGCAGCCACACCGGCGGCCCGTCCCAGCCGGGGGCCCGCAGCGCCTCCTCCCACACGGCCGTGGCGGCATCGCAGTCGACGCCCTCCTGGGGGATCGCCCGCAGTTCCTCGATCGCCGCCCGGGTCTCCGCGTCGAGCGAGGCGACCGGCCCACCGCGGTGGGCCCGCGGCGCCCCCGGCAGGGTGATGCTCCGCATCGCCGCCACGAACGCGGCCAGATCCCCGGCCAGCGGCACCGGCGCGCTCAGGGCTCCCGCCTCGGGATTCTCCCCTGCCAGCCACCGGTAGACCGACCACGGCCATGGGTACCCCTCACCGGGTTCCCCCTCGCCGAGCACCTCGGGGACGGCCGTGGGCAGGTGAGGCGCGAGCCGGGGCAGCCACGTCCGCTCCACCGCCACATCCCCGACCCCGCCCTCCACGAGCGGCAGCCGTACGACCATGTCGTCGCCGAGCTGGTACATGGCGTTGACCGTCCCACCGGACGGAACGCGCCGCACCGCCAACCCCGCCCACTGGGGGAACTGCCCGGCGATCAGCCGCCGCACCAGGCCGACGTCGATGGGGTGCATGCCGGGACGCATCTGCCCTGCGCTCATGGCACGTCATCCGACCGCCGGACACCGACGAGCGTCAATCACTTTTCCGGCGGCGTGATAATCCCCCCATGGCCCCACCTCCACCCCCCACCACCGCACAGGCCCGAACGTGAACGCCCCCGACGCGCACCCCTCCATCCCCGACCCGGTCCACCACCTCCTCACGGAAGTCCTGACCATCGGCGCCCCCTATGGCCTGGCCTTGACCGGCGACTACGCGGTCCAGGCGCACGGCCTGCTGGAGAAGGTGGGCCGAGGCGCGACCCTGGAGGTGGCGACGGAACACCCCACACCCATGGACCGCATCGCGACGGCGATCAGCGAGGGCCTGACGGCCCGAGGCTGGCTGGTCATGACGGAGGCGGCGACGACCCCTCTCTCCGCCCGCCTGGTGATCACGGACCCGACGACGGCGGAGGCCCGAACCCTGGACCTCGTCAAGGAACCCTTCTGGCACCCCCCGGTGGACACACCGCTGGGCCCGGCCCTCTCCCTGGAAGACGTCATCGGCACGAAGGTCAGGTCCCTGGCGGACCGGATCACCGCCCGCGACCTGATCGCGGTACACGCCACGGCGGACCACTGGACCCACCCCGAACGCGAGGAACTGGCCCGCCGCCACACCCAGGACACCTCGTCCACCTTCGACCTGGCGGACCTCCAGTCCCGCCTGGAAGCCACCCAGTATCTGGACGACAGGGAATTCGCTCGCCACGCCCTGGACGAACAGGCGATTCTGACCCTCAGAGCATGGGCCCAGACCTGGGCCGACGACATCGCCGAACGCCTCCTGGAAGAGGAGGCGATGAACCCCCCGACGGAGGAAGACCCTTGGTGACCGACCGGTGAGGGGCCGATGAGCAAACGCCGCTACGTGGCCCGGGTTCACTGAAGCGATAGCCCCCGCCCCCTGCTGGCCCTGCCTTTTCCCTCGCCCGGCCCCGCGCATCGTCGAGGAATTACATAGAATCAAACTACGTAGAATGCATCTACAAAACTCTGCGCGACTTCTCAGGAGGCCGCCCCATGCCCACCCCCTTCGTAGGCCGTCAGACGGAGCTGGCCCTCCTCCACAAGCGTCTCGACCGCGTCACCTCCGAGGGTGCCGGGGTGGCCGTAACCATAAGAGGGCGGCGGCAGGTCGGGAAGTCGCGGCTCGTTCAGGAGTTCTGTGACCGGGCCCGGCGGCCGTATGTCTTCTTCACCGCGACCAAGGGCGCCTCCCCCGTGGAGGGCATCGCGGACTTCATGGCCGAGCTGAGGGAGTCGTCCCTCCCCGTCGACCGGGAGCTCCTGCCGAAGAGCGCGCCGACCAACTGGCCCGACGCCTGGCGCACACTCGCCGGCGTTCTGCCGACCGACTCCCCATGCGTTGTCGTACTCGACGAACTGCCCTGGCTCGCCGAGCAGGACCGCGTCTTCGACGGAGCACTCCAGACCGCCTGGGACAGGCTGCTGGCCCATCGGCCCGTGCTTCTCCTCCTGCTCGGCAGTGATCCGCACATGATGGAGCGGTTCACGGCATACGACCGGCCGTTCTACGGGCGGGCGGACAGCCTGGTACTCGGTCCGCTCAACCCGGCGGAGACAGGGGACGCGCTGGGGCTGGCGGCCGCGGACGCCGTCGACGCACATCTCGTGTCCGGTGGGCTGCCGGGAATCCTGCGAGCCTGGCCGCACGGCACCCCGGCACTGCACTTCATCGAGGCCGAGTGCGCGGACCCCGCCTCGCCGCTCTTCGGCGTTCCGGAAGCGGCCCTCATGGCGGAGTTCCCGGCGCCCGACCAGTCGCGGCGGGTGCTGGAGGCGGTAGGCAGCGGCGACCGTACGCACGCCAACATCGGGGCGACGGCGGGGAGCCAGAGCGGGGCGCTGCCGTCGGGGGTACTGTCCCCTCTGCTGCGCAGGCTCACGGAGGAGAAGCGCGTCCTCGCCTGCGACACACCGCTGTCCACCAGTCCCGGCAAGCCCGCGCTCTACCGCGTCGCCGACAGCAACCTGCGTCTCTACCTCGCTGCCCTGCGCTCCGCGCAGGAACTGTCGAGGCGGGGCCGGCCCGAAGCCGCGTACCAGCTCGTTCAGCGGCGTTGGGCCGCCTGGCGTGGGCGGGCCGTGGAACCGCTGATCCGGGAAGCGCTGGAGCTGGCCGCCGCCGTCGGGGAGTTCCCGTGGCCGGACACCGAGGTCGTCGGAGGTTGGTGGAACCGGCGGTTCTCCCCGGAGATCGACCTCATCGGCGCGGACCGCGCTCCCGTCGCGAGCGCCCTCCACTTCGCCGGGTCCGTGAAGTGGCTCGCCTCGCCGTTCGACCGGCACGACTTGACCGCACTGCGGACAGGGGCCGAACAGGTTCCCGGCTTCCCGGACACCGGGGCGCGACTGGCCGTGGTGTCACTGTCCGGGACCGTGACGCCCATGGGCGAGGACGACGGGGTCGCATTGGTGTGGGGTGCCGGGGACGTGGTCTCCGCATGGCGACCCTGAGCCACGGGAATCCGGCACGGCCATGAGCGGCACCGGAAACCGGCACCGGAAACTGGTTGAACGCCCCGGCGTCGTGCTCTCAGAATCCCGGTATGGACGACAATCCCACCATCACCCAGTTCCCCGCTGTGCTGTCGGAGCTGCGGGCCGCCGCGCATGCCGCCGGTTTCACCATGTCGTGCGAACCGCGTACCGGCAGTTTCCTCGCCACGCTCGCCGCGAGCCGGCCCGGCGGTCGGGTGCTCGAACTCGGGACCGGGGTCGGAGAGGGGACCGCCTGGCTGCTCAGTGGGATGAGTGGCGGCGCCGAGTTGGTGACCGTCGAACTGGACGGCGAGGTGCAGGGCATCGCCCGCGACCGGCTCGGCGGTGACGACCGGGTCAGCTTCGTGACGGCGGACGGCGGGCGCTGGCTGGAGGAGTACGACGGCGCCCCCTTCGATCTCGTCTTCGCCGACACCTGGCCCGGCAAGTTCACACACCTCGACCGGGCGCTGCGACTCGTCGCGCCCGGTGGGATGTACGTCATCGACGATCTGTTGCCCCAGCCCGGCCGGCCCGAGGGTCACGAGACCGCGGTGACCGATCTGCTGGCCGTGCTGGAGGGGCGTTCCGACTTCCGGAGCACCCGGCTCGCCTGGTCGAGCGGGCTGCTGATCGCCGTACGGGACGCCCGCCCCGAAGCCACCTGAGCCACCGGGTCCAGGCCCATCGCCGTCCGCGCCGCCTGGACATGGTGCAGCCCCTCGGTCGCCGTACGCGTGACCAGCGCGTACTGGGCCGGAGTGCGGGCGGCGGCCAACTGGGCGCGGGCCGTGCGCAGACGTTCGCCGGCGTCGGACAGGGACTGCGCCGCGCTGCCGTCCGCCCCGGCCTGCGTCCGTACGTCGATCCCGGCGAGGCTGCCGCCGAGCCGTACCACCCAGCGGTTGGCGTCGGCCTCGGCGTCCAGGTCCGACGCCGGTTCCCGCCCGGCGCCGGACCGTCGCTGCGCGACCACCGCCCCCACCGCCCCGACGATCAGCAGCAACGCCACCAGCATGGCGATCTTCATGACCTTCTCCAGCGTTTCGATTCGACGTTCGACGTTCGACGTTTCGACGTATTCGTCTCCTACGGGTTTCTCACCCTGTACGTCCCATCAGACCGCGCCCCGCTGTGATCGCCCGTCGAGAAACCTGTGCGTCTCCTGATGACTTCCCAAGCCCCCATCCCGGGGCACGGGTACGCGGGCATGCCGAAGGGCCCGGAACCCAGGGGGTAGGGTTCCGGGCCATGACCCGCGCCCCAAAGGGGCGCGGGGCTGTGTTGGATGTGCGGCTACCGCCGCGCGGGCGCGACCAGCCACAACGGCGCGGCAGACAAACAACTACCGGCCTGCCCCGGCGGCGGAGCCGCACCCCCGCCCAAGCCAGCGCAGCGATCACGTGCCGGTGTTCGTCGCCTCCGGATCGACCCCCACGGTGATGCTGCCGATGACGCCCTTGGCGATGTCGTTCTTCTTGTACTTCAGCTTCAGCAGCCCGCCCTGCGTGCCGCTGTCGTCGTAGATGGTGTCCTCGTCGAGGGTGGTCCGCTCGGTCGTGGAGGTCGAGTACGGCTCCACCTCGGCGGACGCGAGGACCGACTCCTCGTCGAAGAAGAACTGCCCGGTGTGGCAGGTGTTCCCGCCCTCGTAACCGGCGTCCGTCCACTCCCCGTTGACATGCACCTTGGTGTGGACGTGCACACAGCGGCCCTGGTACCAGCCGGGGAAGATCGTGGTGAAGGTGACGAAGCCCTTCTTGTCCGTCTTCCAGGTGCCGCGCAGGTAGCGGGTGTCGCTGGTGGGCTCCTCGTGGCCGCCGCCCCCGCCGCCGGCGGGGGGCTCGCCGGTCGGGGTGCCGGACGGCATGTCCGTGGGGGTGCCGGTGGGGGCGTCCGTGGGCGCGGTGCCGCCGCCCTCGGAGAAGCTCTCGTAGCCCGAGTAGTAGCCCAGGGCGTCGCAGTGCCAGATGTCGACGGCCGCGTCGCGGATCGGCCGGCAGGTCTCGGAGTCGATCACCTTGATGCGGAGGGTCAGGGGGATGCCCTCCTTGTCCTCGGTGATGTCCTGGCGCAGCTTGTCGGCGTCGATGTAGTAGGGGCCCTCGGTGGTCTCCGAGGTGAGCTTGTAGCACTCCTCGCCGGCGCTCGCGCTGGTGGAGGCGAGGGGGCTCGCGTTGCCCTTGCCCTTGGTCGTGCCCGCGCTCGCGGTCGCCACGACGGCTCCGCCCACACCCACGGCGGCCACGGCACCCGCACTCGCGACGACGACCTTGCGGCGCGTCAGATCCCGCTTGTGCTTGGGCCCCTGGCTGGGCCGGCCGTCGCCGTTCTCGCTGTACTCACCGTTTTCGGTCTGCATTCCCGTCATGGGCAGGGAAGTTAGGGACGCAGACTGTCAAGGCCTTAAGAAAGGACTGTGGTTTAGCACTTATTCCCAAGAGTGAGGAAAGAGGGCCTGAAATCTCCGTCCATTTCAGGCCCTCTTTCAGCAAAGCTTCGGCAAGGCTTACCTTACTTATACGGCCGCTTTATGGCAGACCCTGTCCGGTGTTCGTCGCCTCCGGGTCGACCCCGACGGTGAGCGAGGCGCGGACACCCTTCGCGATGTCCCTCTTGTCGTAACGGAGCTTGAGCAGACCGCCCTGGGTGCCGGTGCCGTCGTAGATGGTGTCCTCGTCGAGGGTCGTGCGCTCCGCCGTGTTGGAGACATACGGCTCCACTGCGGCGGAGGCCAGGACGGACTCCTCGTCAAAGAAGAACTGCCCGGTGTGGCAGGTGTTCCCGCCCTCGTAACCGGCGTCCGTCCACTCCCCGTTGACGTGCACCTTGACGTGGATGTGGACGCAACGACCCCGGTACCAGCCGGGGAAGATGGTCTTGAAGGTGACGAACCCGTGCCGGTCGGTGCGCCAGGTGCCGCGCAGATAGCGGGTGTCGTCGGTCGGCTCCTGGTGGCCGCCGCCCGGGGGCGGGCCGGTCGGGGTGCCGGTCGGCGCGTCCGTCGGGGGTTCACCGGTGGGGGCCGGGCCGCCACCGCCGTTGCCCATGTCCTCGTAACCGGAGTAGACGCCGCCCGCGTCGCAGTGCCAGATGTCGACGGCCGCGTCGCGGACGGGCCGGCAGGTCTCGGAGTCGATCACCTTGACGCGGAGGGTCAGCGGGATGCCCTCCTTGTCCTCGGTGACATCGCGGCGGAGCTTGTCCGCGTCGATGTAGTACGGGCCCTCGGTGGTCTCCGAGGTCAGCAGATAGCACTCCTCGGCGGTGTCCCGGCCCTCCGGATTCCGGGCGGCGCCCTCTCTCCGCTCACCGGCGACAGCGTTCGCCGCCACCGCGGTGCCGAGCCCCATCGCGGCCACCGCGCCCGCCCCGGTCACGACGACCTTTCGGCGCGTCACATCCCGTTTTTCCGTCAAATCCTGCATTCCGGTCGTTTCTTGGGACGACTGCGGCTGCTCAGGCTGTTGATTGGCTGTCATGGGCCGGGAAGTTAGATATGAAGCCTGTCAGCGAGCTGAGAAAACGAAGCCTTTTCACCACGCATAGAAAAGGGTCCTGAAATCGTTCGTCGATTTCAGGACCCTTTCTTTCAAGCCGGGCAAAGGCTTGCCTTACTCACTTCACGGCATATCGACTACTTCGGCTGCGGCTTCCGTACCGAAAGGTGCAGCTCCCTCAGGCGGGCCTCCTCCAGTTCGGTCGGTGCGCCCATCATCAGGTCCTGGGCGTTGCCGTTGAGCGGGAAGGCGATGGTCTCGCGGATGTTGGGCTCGTCCGCGAGAAGCATCACGATGCGGTCGACACCCGGCGCGATACCGCCGTGCGGCGGGGCACCGAAGCGGAACGCGCGCAGCATGCCCGCGAACTGCTCCTCGACGGTGTCCCGGTCGTAGCCCGCGATCTCGAAGGCCTTGAGCATGATGTCGGGCTCGTGGTTCCGGATCGCGCCGGAGGACAGCTCGACGCCGTTGCAGACGATGTCGTACTGCCAGCCGAGGATATCCAGCGGGTCCTGGGTCTCCAGGGCCTCCAGACCGCCCTGCGGCATGGAGAACGGGTTGTGCGAGAAGTCGATCTTCCCGGTGTCCTCGTCCTTCTCGTACATAGGGAAGTCGACGATCCAGCAGAAGCGGAAGACGCCCTCCTCGAAGTGCCCGGCGCGCTTGGCGGCCTCGACCCGCACCGCGCCCATGATCTTCGAGACCTCGTCGAACTCGCCCGCGCCGAAGAAGACGGCGTGACCGGCGGCCAGCGACAGCCGCTTGGTCAGCTCGGCGACGTTCTCCTCGGTGAGGAACTTGGCGATCGGGCCGGAGAGCGAACCGTCCTCGGCGACCCGCACCCAGGCCAGACCCTTGGCGCCCTGCTCGATCGCGTACTCGCCGAGCTGGTCGAAGAACTTCCGGGGCTGGGCGGAGACATCCGGCACGGCCAGCGCGCGTACGTGCTTACCGGCGAAGGCCTTGAACTCCGAGCCCTCGAAGACATCGGTGATGTCGACCAGTTCCAGCTGGGCGCGCAGATCCGGCTTGTCGGAGCCGTACTTGAGCATCGCCTCACGGAACGGGATACGCGGGAACGGAGACGTCACATGACGGCCGCCCCCGAACTCCTCGAACAGCTCGGTCATCAGCTTCTCGATGGGCTGGAAGACGTCCTCCTGCTCCACGAAGCTCATCTCGACGTCGAGCTGGTAGAACTCGCCCGGCGAACGGTCCGCGCGCGCGTCCTCGTCACGGAAGCAGGGCGCGATCTGGAAGTACCGGTCGAAGCCCGAGATCATCAGCAGCTGCTTGAACTGCTGCGGCGCCTGCGGGAGCGCGTAGAACTTGCCCGGGTTGAGGCGGGAGGGGACCACGAAGTCACGGGCGCCCTCGGGGGAGGTCGCCGAGAGGATCGGGGTCGCCATCTCGTTGAAGCCCAGCGCCGTCATCTTGTGACGGATGGCCGAGATCACGGCCGTACGCAGCATGATGTTGCGGTGCATGCGCTCGCGGCGCAGGTCCAGGAAGCGGTACTCCAGGCGCCGCTCCTCGTTGACCCCGTCCTCGGCGTTGATGGTGAAGGGGAGCGGGGCGGCGGCGCCGAGCAGCTCGACCTCGCCGACCTCGACCTCGACCTCACCGGTCGGGAGGTCCGGGTTCACGTTCTCGGCGCCACGGGAGACGACCTTGCCGTCCACGCGGACGGTCGACTCCTTGGAGATCTTGTCCAGGGCCTCGTACGCCGGGGTGCCCGGACGGGCGACGAGCTGCGTGATGCCGTAGTGGTCGCGCAGATCGATGAAGAGGATGCCGCCCAGGTCGCGCCGATTGTGCAGCCAGCCGCTCAGCCGGACGTCGGTGCCGACGTCAGAGGCGCGGAGCTCGCCGCAGGTGTGGGACCTGTACCGATGCATCGTCGTTCATCGTCCTTCGTTGGTCGGGTTTGGCGCCTGCCGAGGTTGCCACCCCGGCAAGAACGGGCACACGGCCCATGCTCACGGTGGGTGTTTCACGTGAAACAACCCCAAGGGTACCGGGCACCCCAAGATCGCCTCCCACCGTTTACCGCCGTCGGCCCCACGCGGCGCCAGCGCACCCCCGTCGCACACCCGCCCCGCACCGCCGAGCCCGACAGCCACGCACCGTCCAGCCATGGGCATAGCCATCCGCAGGACCGCAAGCGGTTTCTGCCGATAGCGTCGATCGTCGTACCGCCGTCGCCGCCGATCGCGGTTACTCGCGGTACTGCCCGGTGCCCCGGACAGCTTCGGTGGCACGGTCCGATCAGCTGTTCTTAGAGTGGGTCAATGCGCACTGGTGAGCCCCCTTCTCCCGTGGGGGACGTCCTGTCCGCTCTGGCGACGGGACTGTGGACCTGGGACAGCGCCGCCGGTGCCGTCACCGTGGACGCCGAAGCCGCCCGACTGCTGGGGCTCCCCGCGGAGCCGAGCACCCTCACCCAGGCCGGCGCGAGAGCCAGACTCCACCCCGTCGACTGGAACGAGATCGTCTCCGTCGTCCAGCTCGCCGGCCTGGAGGACACGATCGCCGAGGTCCGCATCCGGGTCATGGACGACCGCGGCCGGGTCATCCGTACGGTCCGCAGCCGCTCCAGATCGACCTTCGACCGGGCGCGCGGCTCCTACGAACTGATCGGCACGCTCCAGGAGGTCACCGAGCCCTCGCCGCAGACCGCCTCCCGCGCCCCCGCCGTCACCGGCGACTGGCGGCGCTCCCGTGAGGCGTTCCTGCTGGACGCCGGTCGCGCGCTGGCCGAGGCGCGGTCCACCGAGGAGGTCCTGCGGGTCGCGGCCGGCCTCGCCATGCCCGGCTTCTCTCCGGACGGCCTCGCCGTGTTCGGGGCGGAGGGCGACCGGCTCACCGTCATCGGCCACCACGGGCACAAGCCCGGCGACGAGGGTCCCTTCGCCCTGATGCCGCTGGAGACGGACTATCCGGCCGCCGAGGTCGTCCGCACCGGCCGCGCCGTCTATCTCTCCTCGCCCGAGGAGTACCAGGGCCGCTATCCCACGGCGTGGCCGCTCGCCGAACAGTTCGGCCGCCAGTCCTGGGCGTTTCTGCCGCTGATCGTCGCCGGCCGCACCATCGGCGCCTGGATGGCGGGCTTCACCTACCCGGTCGCCTTCACCCCCGACGAGCGCTCGGTCCTGACCACCGTCGCCCGTATGCTCGCCCAGGCCCTGTCCCGCGCGGGCGCCGCCGAGACCGAGCGCGAGCTGACCGACGGCCTCCAGCGCACCATGCTGCCGACCCTCGGCCCCGAGATACCCGGCATGACCGTCGCCGCCCGCTATGTCCCGACCGGGGGCGGACTCCAGGTCGGCGGCGACTGGTACGACATGATCGCCCTGCCGAACGGTCGCTTCGCCCTGGTCATCGGCGACGTCCAGGGCCATGACGTACGGGCCGCCGGGCTCATGGGCCAGCTCCGGATAGCCCTGCGTGCCTACGCCTCCGAGGGCCACCGCCCCGACGCGGTCCTCTCCCGCGCCTCCCGCTTCCTCCACGGCATCACCCACGACGCCGTCACCGCCACCGCCGACTTCACCGACCTGCGCTTCGCGACCTGCCTGTACGTCGAGGTCGACCCGGCGTCCGGGGTGCTGGACATCGCCCGCGCCGGACATCTCGACCCGGCGATCCGGATGGCCGACGGCACGGTCCTGGTTCGCCCGACCCCCGGCGGCCTCCCCCTCGGCATCGACCCCGACGCGGACTACCCCACGACCCGGCTGGTGCTGGAGCCCGGCGAGACGATGCTGCTGTGCACCGACGGCCTCATCGAGACCGGTGGCCACGACCTCGACACGGGCTGGCTCCGTGTCCGGCGGATTCTGGAGTCGTTCGACGCCCGCGCCGGCGACGACACACCGCCTTATGCACCGCCTTATGAGCGGGCGCGGCTGGAGGAGTTGGCGGATGTGCTGGTGCAAGGGGTGCACGGCCCGTCGTCGCACCACACACCCGGTCCGCTCGCCGACCGCCGCGAGGACGACATCGCGATGCTGCTGCTCTGCCGGGAGAGCGCGGGGCGGGACCGCGGCGACACCGCGACCGCCGGGCTACCGGTACGGCGCAGCGCCCTGACCGTCGCCCAGGCCGAACCCGAGCGCATCTCCGGGGCCCGGCAGCAGGTCCGCGAGCTGCTGCACGACTGGGCCGACGACGACCAGATCCACTCCGCGGTCCTCCTCGTCTCCGAGATGCTGACCAACGTCCTCGTCCACACCGACGCGGACGCGCTGCTCGTCGCCGAGATGACGGGGGAGGGCGGCAAGCGCCGTATGCGAATCGAGGTGACCGACGCCGGCGACGACCTCCCCCACAAACGCCACCCCGGCGAACTGGCCTCCTCCGGCCGCGGCCTCGTCCTCATGGACATGCTCGCCGACGCGTGGGGGGTGGACCCGCGTGGCTACGGCAAGAGCATCTGGTTCGAACTCCACGAGACGGCTCCGCCGGGGGAGCGGGGGGCGCCGGGAGCGCCGGAAGCGCCGGCGAAGCCGGGCGGGCCGGTACAGCCGGGTGACTCGGCCGGGGTGGACGTCATGGAGGGGTTGGACGAGCTGGGAGGCCTGGAGGGCTTGGGCGGCCTGGGAGGGCCGGGCGCGCCGGAAGGATTGGGCGGGCGGTAGGGGGCGATCGGCGTTGAGGGGTTGGACAGCTTGGATGGGCTGGGCGGGTTTTGGGGGCGGACCGTCGCCAAGGGGCTGAGCAGTTCCTGAGGGCCGGGCGGGTTATGTGGGGGCGGACCATCACTGAGGGGCTGGGGCGGCTCGTAAGGGCTGAGCAGGTGATGGCGGGCGGACCTTCGCTGAACGGCTGGACGGCTCGGACGGCTGGACGGCTCGGACGGCTGGGCTCCAGCGGGCGGACCCTCGCAAAGGGGCTGGACGGCTCGGAGGAGCCGACCGCCTCGGGAAGGGTCGGCCGCCTCGGAAGGGCCGGGCCGGTTATAGCGGGCGGACCTTCGCTGAGAGGCTGGGACGGCTCGTAAGGGCTCGGCGGCCTATCGGAGGCGGACCGTCACCGAGCGGGCCGACCGTCACCGAGCGGACGTACCGTCACCGAGGTGGCGGTGCAGTCGGCTCGGCGTTCTCCTCCCCCTGCCCGCCGGAGGCATACCGTGCCACCCCGAACGCCGCCGCCGTCAGTGGCACCGCCAGGAGCATGCCGAGGATTCCGGCCACCGACGCGCCCGCCGTGATGGCCAGCAGGACGACCGCCGGATGCATCCGCACGGTCCGGCTCTGGATCATCGGTTGCAGCACATGCCCCTCCAGCACCTGCACGGCCACCACCACCCCGAGCGCCCACAGGGCGATCACGAACCCCCGGTCCGCCAAGGCGACCAGCACGGCCACCGCACCGGAGATGAACGCCCCGAGATAGGGGACGTACGCCCCCACGAACACCAGCGCCCCGAGCCCCACCGCCCCCCGGCACGCCGAGGATCAGCAGCCCCACGGTGATGCAGAGGGCGTCGATCAGCGCGATGACCGTGGTCCCCCGCATGAACCCCTCGACCGCCTCGAAGGCCCGCCGCGCCATCGCCTCGACCGTGTCGGCGGCCCCGCTCGGCGACAGGGCCCGGATCGCGTCGACGGCCCGGTGCGAGTCCCGCAGGAAGAAGAAGACGAGCAGCAACGCGAGTACGGCCATGGCGATGACCTCGCCGACCACGCTCACCCCGCTGATCACCCCGGCCGCCGCGGTCCCCCCGAACTTCGAGAGCAGTTCCCTGGCGTTGGCGGCGAGATCGTCGAGGGAGGTCCCGGCGGCCCCGAAGCGCTCGGCGAGATCCTGGGCCGCGTCCCGGACCGAGGCGATGATCTGGTCCCCGGTGTCGACGAGCGCCGCGACCACGATGTAGACGGCCCCGCCGACCACCGCGACGACGGCGACACAGGTCACCCCGGCCGCGACCGAGCGATTCACCCGCGCCCTGACCAGCCTCCGGTACAACGGCCCCAACAACGCCGCACCCAGCAACGCGAGCAGCACGGGAATGACGGCGGTCCGCAACTCCACACACAGCCGAACCCCGATGTACACGACCCCCGCGACCATCAGCAGCACGGCACACCAGGCCGCGACCCGCCGCACGGACTCGGAAAGCACCTCCACCTTCCCAGCCGATCACGCGCCGGACCGGCCTGTCGTGCGCAGACGGCCCGGGCGGGTGACCCGCGCCGCGACCTTGCGTCACCCCTTGCCGATGAGGAACAGCTGACGATCGCCGACGGCGACGCCATCGCTCCCCTCACGGTCGTCACACCCCTCGACCACGGCCGGCGCACCCCTCTCACCGGCGTCCCCGTCGATACCCACGCACATGTCGTCCCCCAGCGCGGACCGCAGCCGCCACCCCTTGGTGCCCTCGGCCCGTTCGATACGGAAGAGTTGGGAGTCGCCACCGGCATCGCAGTCGTTCCAGGGTTCGAGCCTGTTCCGGAAGACTCCGTCGACCAGCAGGGTGAGACACCCCTTGCCGAACTGCGGGTTGTCCCACTGGATGCGGTACAGCCCGTCGTCGGCCCGCAGCAGATACGTACGCGGCGGCACGGCCTCGGCACACGGCCGCTGTACGGCGACCAACTTGGACTCGCCGCTGTCCACCCGTACGTCCCCGTCGGTCAGACAGAGTTCGGGCGCCCGCGCGGGCCGGATGAGCGAGAGCCCGGGGGCGGGACCGGGCCCCACGGGGGTGGCCGCCGCGTTCATGGACGGCCCCGAGGTCCCGGAGGCCTTCGCCCCCGCCCCGGCGTCACGCGAGGCGTCGCCGTCGCCGTCCGGCAACAGCACCAGGGCCCCTACGACCAGCAGCGCGACCGTACCGAGCGAGGCGACGGCGGCGACGGCCGTAGTACGGGGAGTGGGGGATGCGCCCCCTTTTCGCTTGCCGGAGGCGCCTTCCCGCTCGCCGTCGCCCCCGTCATGCTGCCCCTCGGCCCCGTCGCCCCCGGCGAAAGGGTCGACGTCCGCGGAACTGTCGCCCCCGATGGAAAGGTCGGCGTCCGCGGAACCGTCGCCGCCCCCCGCGGCAAGCCGCTCCCTGGCCTCCAGCCAGACGGCCTCCCCCTCCCTCCCCACCCCACAGGCCCGTACGAGCGCGGTGACGACCTCGGGGCGGGGGAGACCGTCGCGGCGGAGTACGTCGGCGAGGGTGCTGCGGGCGAGGACGTCCCCGCGCTCGGCGGCCTTCTGCTCCAACTGCCGGTAGGTGAGCCCGCTCTGTTCCTTGAGCCGCCGCAACAGGGCGATGTACGCGGCCGGGGTACGCGCGGTCGCCGGGTCCAACTCCCCCTCGCCGCCGGTGTTTTCTGTGTGTCCGCTGTCCCCCGTGATCGCCATGCGGTCATTGTGATCCCGCCGTTCACGACCGACAACCCTCGTCCCGGCCACGTCGTCACACCCGGCGCACACCACCCGCACCGCCCCGGACAGGCCGCTGACCAGCCCGGACAGCCGTACGTCTGTCCCGGACACGGAAAACCGTTGCCGGACAAGATCCGGCACCGCAGGCTCGGTTGCTGTCACGGCGGCCGACCCGGCGAGGGGAGGGCCGGCCGCCCTCAACCACCCACCCACCGAAGGGAAGTCACGGCATGCGCCGTTCCGTACCGAAGGCCACCGTCACCACCGTTCTCGGCAGCGCGCTGCTGCTCGGCGCCCTGGCCGAGCCGAGTTGGTCCGCGCCGCAGGCGGCCGCCAAGTACCCGGGGCAGACGAAGTGCCCGAAGGGCGACTACCAGCTCTGCATAGACGGCGGCCCCGGCGGCTTCACGATCAAGGGCAGGACGTTCTCCGGCCACGACAACGCGATCCTGCTCAGGAACGTCTCGAACGTCACGATCACCGGCAACACCTTCAAGAACCTCAGCGGCTCCACGGGCTACGCCGGCGTCCATGTGAAGAACTCGTCCGGCATCGTGATCAAGAAGAACACGTTCTCGAACCTGCGCAACAAGGGCCATATGCACGGCGTGTACCTGGTCGGGACGACCAACTCGACCATCACCGGCAACAAGTTCTCGTCCATCACCGGCGACCCCGTACGCATCCGGGACGGCAGCCGCGACAACACGGTGAGCGGCAACACCTTCACCAAGTCCGGTACGTACGCCGTCGTCAGCGAGTGGCGCGACGCGCGGAAGGGCGAGACCTGCGGCGGCGGCAACACCGTCAAGAACAACAAGTACGGCAAGGGCTACTACGGCAAGTCCGTCCCCCTGATCCGCTGGGGCGGCAAGGGCAGCGGCAAGACCGGCCCGAACAAGCTCCGTTGGAACACCTGCGACAAGCCGACCATCACCAACAAGGGCGGCAACACCAGGCTGTGACTCAACCGCTCTCCGCCGTCGGCCGCAGTGCCATCACCGTCCCCGTCGCCCCCGTCCACGCCCCCATCAGCAGCACGGTGAGCCATGCGCTGACCGGCCCCGCGAGGCAGAGCAGGGCGATGACGAAGGCGGACCAGCCCAGCCAGGCGGGGAGGGCATGGGTCAGCATGGTCGCCCGCCAGACGGTGAAGAGGAGAACCGCCGCCCCGGCCATCGCCGCGATGAACCCGCCGTACGCCACATCGAGCAGCACCATGGCGACCATCGCGGTCCCGGGCCCCACCACGAACGACTCGGTGTTGTTCGCGGTGATCGCGTAGATGGACCCGGCGATGGTGGCGACCATCGTCAGCACCACGAAGGCGATCCCACCCGCGAGCACCAGGAGCGCCCGGTTCCCGACCCGCCGTGTCAACCCGCCCAGGAACCACAGGAACAGCAGCCCGGAGACCAGCATCAGCGGTGCCATCGCCTCGGTCAGATCCAGGTTGCCCTGGTCGCGGTAGAAGGCGACCGTCTCGCGGAGGCCGTCCTCGCCGTCGTAGTCCGGGGTGTTGCCGTACATCACCGGTATCGCGATGAGCAGAAGGACACCGGACGCCATCCCTGCGATCCCGGGCCAGACGTCCTTTCTGAAAGGCGGATCGGGATCGATGCGCAGAGTCGTCCGCGCCGTCGGGGGCGGTGTCGAGGTCCCCATGCCGGCCTCCCGTCGGTCTCCCGTCGGCCTCCCATGATTCCTTCCCAGTATGCGCGGTATGCGGCTTTCACCACATACGGAGAGGCCCTCACCCAAGCCGGGGTGAGGGCCTCTCCGTGAACGTGTGACCAGGGTCGGTCGGGGGCCGCCCGGAGCAGTTCGGAGTCACTCAGGACCGATCGAAATCGGCCAAGGTCGGACGGGTCGGAGACCGCCCTCAGCCGGCCAAGGTCGGCCGGACCAGAGACCACCCTCCGCCGGCTGAGGCCAGCCGGGCCAGGGGCCGCCCTCAGCCGGCCAAGACCGGCCGGATCAGAGGCCGCCCTCCGTCATCCCGTGGACCGCCGGAATCGTCCCCAGCCGCCCCTTCTGGAAGTCCTCGAACGCCTGCTGCAGCTCCTCGCGGGTGTTCATGACGAACGGGCCGTAGTGGGCCATGGGCTCACGGATCGGCTGTCCGCCGAGGAGAAGGATCTCCAGGTCGGGCGCGTCCGCGTCCTGCTTCTCGTCGGCGCGCACGGTGAGGGACGAGCCCGCGCCGAACACGGCCGTCTGACCGAGCTGGATCGGACGCCGGTCCACACCGACGCTGCCGCGCCCGGCGAGCACATACGCGAGCGCGTTGAAGTCCGCGCGCCACGGCAGCGTGATCTCCGCGCCCGGCGCCACGGTCGCGTGGAGCAGGGTGATCGGGGTGTGGGTGACACCCGGACCCTGGTGGCCGTCCAGCTCACCGGCGATGACACGGAGCAGCGCGCCGCCGTCGGGGGTGGTGAGCAGCTGGACCTGGCCGCCGCGGATGTCCTGGTACCTCGGGTCCATCATCTTGTCCTTGGCGGGGAGGTTCACCCACAGCTGGATGCCGTGGAAGAGACCGCCGGACATGACGAGGGACTCCGGCGGCGCCTCGATGTGGAGCAGACCGGAACCGGCGGTCATCCACTGGGTGTCGCCGTTGGTGATGGTGCCGCCACCGCCGTTGCTGTCCTGGTGGTCGAAGATCCCGTCGATGATGTAGGTGACGGTCTCGAAGCCACGGTGGGGGTGCCAGGGGGTCCCCTTGGGCTCCCCGGGCGCGTAGTCCACCTCACCCATCTGGTCCATCATGATGAACGGGTCGAGATGGCGGTAGTTGATCCCGGCGAACGCACGGCGGACCGGGAAGCCCTCGCCCTCGAAACCGCTGGGCGCGGTCGTCACGGCAAGCACCGGACGGGCCACGGCGTCGGCGGGAGCGACGACACGGGGCAGGGTCAGCGGGTTCTCGACGGTCACTGCGGGCATGTCGGTACCTCCTTGTGCGGCCAGTTTAGTTGACTATTGAACTTCCTGCCAGCCCCAACCACGCGGAGCCGCGCCGCATTCCCGGGGCGAGGGCACCTTCGTCCCCCCGGCCAGGCAACAGAAACGCCGCCGGTCATCCAAGACCAGCGGCGCGACATCAATGAAAAGGCCGGGGCGCAGCCCCGTCTTTTCAGGGGCGCGGGGCTGTATCAATATGCGGCTCCGCCGCGTGGGCGCGAGCAACCACACACGACCCGCACCCCGCAACGAACCCCAGCCCACCCTCCCCGACCGGACCTACCCGTACATCCTCCGCATGGCGAACTCGACCATCTGCTCCACAGCCTTCGCATCGAAAACCATCCGATGCTCCCCCTCCATGTCGAGGACGAACCCATACCCGGTCGGCAGCAGATCGATCACCTCCGCCCCGGTGATCACGAAGTACTTGGACTCCTTGCCCGCGTACCGACGGAGTTCCTTGAGCGAGGTGAACATCGGGATCACCGGCTGCTGGGTGTTGTGCAGCGCCAGGAACCCGGGGTTGTCGCCGCGCGGGCAGTACACCTTGGACGTCGCGAACACCTGCTGGAAGTCCTCGGCGGCCATCTGCCCGGTGGTGAACGCCCGCACCGCGTCCGCGAGCGAGGGCGGTGACGGCTCGGGATACAGCGGCGACTGCTGCCCGTAACCGCCGCCCATGGGGCCGCCGGGCATCTGCCCCGGCATCTGCTGCCCGGACATCGGCTGCTGCGGAGGGGCGTACTGCTGCTGAGTGCCAGCGCTCTGGTCGTAGCCGTACATGCGGCAAAGCGTAACGAGTCACAGATGGCCCGATCGGGGTTGCTTCTTATTACCGATGGGTAGCATCATCGACATACAAGCTACTTGCTGGTACGCGAGTACGTGATGAACCGCCGCGAGGATCAAGTGCCTCGCCGATCTCTCTACGGAGCCATCGCCATGGGGCACTACAAGTCGAACCTCCGCGACATCGAGTTCAACCTCTTCGAAGTACTCGGGCGCGACAAGCTGTACGGCACCGGCCCGTTCGCGGAGATGGACACGGAGACCGCCAAGAGCATCCTGGAGGAGCTGACCCGCCTCGCGGAGAACGAGCTGGCGGAGTCCTTCACCGACGCCGACCGCAACCCCCCGGTCTTCGACCCGGAGACCAACACCGCCCCGGTCCCGGCCTCCTTCAAGAAGAGCTACAAGGCCTTCATGGACTCGGAGTACTGGCGCCTCGGCGTCCCCGAGGCGATCGGCGGTACGACGGCTCCCCCGTCCCTGATCTGGTCGTACGCGGAGCTGATCCTCGGCGCCAACCCGGCCGTGTGGATGTACTCCTCCGGCCCGGCCTTCGCCGGCATCCTCCACGACGAGGGCAACGAGGTCCAGAAGAAGATCGCCAAGATCGCGGTGGAGCGGACCTGGGGTTCGACCATGGTGCTGACCGAGCCCGACGCGGGTTCGGACGTCGGCGCCGGGCGCACCAAGGCGATCCAGCAGGAGGACGGCTCCTGGCACATCGAGGGTGTGAAGCGGTTCATCACCTCCGGTGAGCACGACATGGAGGAGAACATCCTCCACTACGTCCTCGCCCGCCCCGAGGGCCACGGCCCCGGCACCAAGGGCCTGTCCCTCTTCCTCGTCCCGAAGTACCTGTTCGACTTCGAGACCGGTGAGCTGGGGATGCGCAACGGCGTCTACGCGACCAACGTCGAGCACAAGATGGGCCTCAAGGCGTCCAACACCTGCGAGATGACCTTCGGCGACCGCCACCCCGCCAAGGGCTGGCTGATCGGCGACAAGCACGACGGCATCCGCCAGATGTTCCGCATCATCGAGTTCGCCCGCATGATGGTCGGCACGAAGGCGATCTCGACCCTGTCGACGGGCTACCTGAACGCCCTTGAGTACGCCAAGGAGCGCGTCCAGGGCCCCGACCTCGCGAACTTCATGGACAAGACCGCGCCCAAGGTCACCATCACCCACCACCCCGACGTCCGCCGCTCGCTGATGACGCAGAAGGCGTACGCGGAGGGTATGCGGGCGCTGGTGCTGTACACGGCCTCCGTCCAGGACACCATCGCGGTCAAGGAGGCGGCCGGCGAGGACACCTCCGCCGAGCACGCCCTGAACGACCTGCTCCTCCCGATCGTCAAGGGCTACGGCTCCGAGAAGGGCTACGAGCAGCTCGCCCAGTCGCTGCAGACCTTCGGCGGCTCCGGCTTCCTGCAGGAGTACCCGATCGAGCAGTACATCCGCGACGCCAAGATCGACACCCTGTACGAGGGCACCACCGCGATCCAGGGCCAGGACTTCTTCTTCCGGAAGATCGTCCGCAACCAGGGCGCCGCGCTGAACTCCCTCGCCGAGGAGATCAAGAAGTTCCTGGCGCTCGGCGAGGGCGGCGAGGAGCTGGCCGGTGCCCGCGAGCACCTCGCCAAGGCCGCCGTGGAGCTGGAGTCGATCGTCGGTCTGATGCTCACCGACCTCGCGGCCACCGAGCAGGACGTCAGGAACATCTACAAGGTCGGCCTCAACACCACCCGCTTCCTCCTCGCCTCCGGCGACGTGGTCGTCGGCTACCTGCTCCTCAAGGGCGCCGCGGTCGCCGCCGAGAAGCTGGCCACGGCCTCGGCGAAGGCTGTGTCTGCCAAGGACGTGCCCTTCTACACCGGCAAGATCGCCGCCGCGAAGTTCTTCGCCGCCAACGTCCTCCCGGGTGTGACCCTGACCCGCAAGATCGCCGAGGGCACGGACCTGGACCTGATGAACCTGGACGAGGCGGCGTTCTGATCCGAAGCCCTGCACAGCTGCGGGCAGGCGTGGCTCTTGTAGCTGCGGGCTGTCGTAGCTGCGGGCATCGTGGCTGTCGTAGCTGCGGGCATCGTGCCGCTGGGGCGATGGGGGCACCCGCGGTGGGGGCACCTCCCGCTCGAACGAAGCTGAGAGTGGGGGAGGCACCCTGCAAGCGCCGGTAAGCGAAACCCACCCCCGCCCAGCCCCAGCCGCCGGGTGCCCAACCCATCGGCACCCCCGAGGTCGCGGTGCGGGACGGACCCTGCCCGTCCGTCCCGCACCGGATTGCCCGCTGGCACCCCTTGTCGAGGGCCCGTTCCCATCCCCCGGGAGCGGGCCCTCGAACGTCGTTAAGGTGAACTCCATGCGCACACCCCCACGCTTCGATCGCAGCCACACCGACGACCTCATGACCTTCCTGGCGGCGGGCCCCTCCCCGTACCACGCGGTGGCCGCCTCCGCGGAACGGCTGGAGAAGGCCGGCTTCCGACAGGTCTCGGAGACCGACGCGTGGGACGGCTCGCTCGGCGGCAAGTACGTGCTGCGCGGCGGCGCGATCATCGCCTGGTACGTCCCGGAGGGCGCCGCCCCCCACACCCCGTTCCGTATCGTCGGTGCCCACACCGACTCCCCCAATCTCCGGGTGAAGCCCCGCCCCGACAGCGGCGCCCACGGTTTCCGTCAGGTCGCCGTCGAGATCTACGGCGGCCCGCTCCTCAACTCCTGGCTCGACCGCGACCTCGGTCTCGCCGGCCGTCTCTCCCTGCGCGACGGCTCCAGCCGCCTGGTCAACATCGACAGACCCCTCCTGCGCGTCCCCCAACTCGCCATCCACCTCGACCGCTCGGTCACCTCCGAGGGTCTGAAACTCGACAAACAGCGCCACCTCCAGCCCATCTGGGGCCTCGGCGACGATGTCCGCGACGGCGACCTCATCGCCTTCCTGGAGCACGAACTGGGCCTGCCCGCCGGCGAGGTCACCGGCTGGGACCTGATGACCCACTCCGTCGAACCGCCCGCCTATCTGGGCCGCGACAAGGAACTCCTCGCCGGCCCCCGCATGGACAACCTCCTCTCCGTGCACGCCGGTACGGCGGCGCTCGCCGCGGTCGCCACCTCCGGTGACGACCTCCCCCACATCCCCGTCCTCGCCGCCTTCGACCACGAGGAGAACGGCTCCCAGTCCGACACCGGCGCCGACGGCCCGCTCCTCGGCGGCGTCATGGAGCGCTCGGTGTTCGCCCGCGGCGGCTCCTACGAGGACCGGGCCCGCGCCTTCGCCGGTACGGTCTGTCTCTCCTCGGACACCGGTCACGCCGTCCACCCCAACTACGCGGAGCGCCACGACCCGACGCACCACCCCCGCGCCGACGTCGGCCCGATCCTCAAGGTGAACGTCAACAACCGCTACGCCACGGACGGTTCGGGCCGTGCGATCTTCGCCGCCGCCTGCGAGCGGGCCGGTGTCCCCTTCCAGTCCTTCGTCTCCAACAACTCCATGCCCTGCGGCACCACCATCGGCCCCATCACCGCCGCCCGCCACGGCATCCGGACCGTCGACATCGGCGTCGCCATCCTCTCCATGCACAGCGCCCGCGAACTCTGCGGCGCCAAGGACCCCTACCTCCTCGCCAACGCCCTCGCCGCCTTCCTGGAGGGCTAGTTATCTCCGGGCCCATCGGGGTACCCGGCCCCGACCGGTAGGACACAGCGACCGGAACGGCCGGCCGACCCAACCGGACTGGGAGGGAACGCTCATGGGCCTGGGCGGGTGCATCATCCTGATCGCCGTGGGGGCCATCCTCACGTTCGCCACCGACTGGGACATGCAAGGGGTCAACCTCGACCTGGTCGGTGTCATCCTCATCGTCGTGGGACTGATCGGAACCGTGACGTTCAGCAGCATCGCGAGGCGGCGGCGCGTGGTGGTGCCACCGACGACCCCCGTCATCGACGACGACCGCCACCACCACCGCGACGGCTACCAGGGTTACTGACCGGCACCTGGGAGAGCCCACGGCCACGGGGCGGCCGTCACCCCGGTTCCCCGGCCCCTAGGGCCTCTCGTCCATCCCCGCCAGCACCAGCGGCAGTCGGTGCGCGCCCGCGGTCGTTATTCGAACCGGTACACCCCAGTCCTGCTGGTGGACATGGCAGGCCGGGTACTCGTTCCGGGGGTCGTCGTCGCAGGAGGCGGCCATCGCGGAGACGTGCAGGACGCCCTCGGATATGGAGGGGTTCAGCTCCAGCTCGCGTGAGAGGGCCGTGTCCGCGCCGTCGCCCTTGAGCAGCAGCTCGGGCGGCGTGGAGGAGACGAGCAGCCGGGTCGAGGGGCCGTAGCGGTCGTCGAGCTTCTGGCCGGGCGGCGCCTGGAACACCACGTCCAACCGGAGGCTGCCGGGCGCCACTTCGGTGGCCGCCCGCCGCGTGCGGTGGGCGACCGCCTCCACCCTCACCGCCTCCTCCGGCAGCCGCAGCCGGGTCAGCCGGTGGCGGGCGGACTCCACGACCACGATGTCCTCCCCGGCGAGCACCGCGTCACTGGGCTCCCTCAAGTCCGTGGCGAGCGTGGTGACCTCGTCCGTCGCCGGGTCGTAGCGGCGCAGGGCGTGGTTGTAGGTGTCGCTGACCGCCACCGAACCGTCCGGCAGGGCCGTGACCCCCAGCGGATGCTGGAGCAGCGCCTGTTCGGCCGCGCCGTCACGGTGCCCGAAGTCGAAGAGCCCGGTACCGACCGCCGTGTGGACCACCCCGTCCAGGTCCACCCATCTCAGCGCGGACGTCTCCGAGTCGGCCAGCCACAGCCGGTCGGCGGTGGCCGCGAGCCCCGACGGCTGAGCGAACCAGGCCTCGGTCCCCGGCCCGTCCACGAGCCCCTCGTTCGTCGTGCCCGCCGCCACGGCCACGGTGCAGTCGGCCGGATCGTAGGTCCACAGCTGGTGGACACCGGCCATGGCGATCCACACCTTGCCGCCGAACACCGCCACGTCCCACGGCGACGACAGGTCGATCTCCCACGCCGGCCCCGAGGTCGGCGAGCCCTGCCACCACTGGCGGCCCGTACCCGCGAGGGTCGTGACATGCCCGGTGTCCGGGTCGAGTCGGCGCAGAGCGTGGTTCACGGTGTCGGCGACGACCACGTCACCGCCGTCCAGCAGCGTCAGCCCCTGGGGCTCGCTGAAGCGGGCGTGGTCGGCGGGGCCGTCCACGAAACCGCGCTCCCCGGTCCCGTAGTGCCGTACGACGGTCTCGCCGTCCGGGGCCAGCCGGACCAGGCGGTGCCGGGTGGTGTCGCTGACGAGGAAGTCGCCGTCCGGCAGGAGCAGGGCCTTGCCGGGGAAGCGCAGCACCGTCGGCTCGGGCTCGGATGGAACATACGGCCCGTCGCCCCGCCGCAGGGTGCCCTTCGCCCCGTGCTCGGCCTCCAGTTCGGTGACCAGCCTCTCGATGGCGTGGACATGGCCCTCGCCGGCGTGCTGGGCGACCACGTATCCCTCCGGGTCGATCACCACGAGCGTGGGCCAGGCCCGTACCGCGTACTGCTTCCAGGTGGCGAGCTCCGGGTCGTCGAGTACGGGGTGCTCCACCTCGTACCGCTCCACGGCGTCGACCACCGCCCCGTGCTCGGCCTCGTGCACGAACTTCGGCGAGTGCACGCCGATGACCACCACCGTGTCCCGGTGCTTGTCCTCAAGGTGGCGCAGCTCGTCCAGGACATGCAGACAGTTGATGCAGCAGAACGTCCAGAAATCCAGCACCACTATCTTTCCCCGCAGGTCAGCGAGGGTGTACTGCTTCCCGCCCGTGTTCAGCCAGCCGCCCTTCCCGATCAGCTCGGGGGCGCGGACACGGGCACGGCGGTGTGCCGGGTGCTTGGTCGTGGAGTCGTTCATGGGTCCAGACTGCCACTTGCGCGAGATCCGTTCGCGAGCCTGTGGATAACTCCGCGCACCGGCCTGTGGACAACTCCGGCGGGTGGGCTGTCGCCGGTCAGTTCAGCGCGTGTCCGGTCGTCGCGTCCACATGATCGGGGATCTCGTCGTGGCGGTCTCCGACGGTGAGGGTGCCGGTGGGTTCGAGGACGAGGATGGCGGCGCGGGCCGGGGCGTAGGGCTTGTGTTCGGTGCCTCGGGGGACGGTGAAGACCGAGCCCCTGGGCAGGACGACCGTGCGTTCACCGGTGGCCTCGCGCAGCGAGATGTGCAGCTCGCCGTCGAGGACCAGGAAGAACTCGTCGGTGTGGTCATGGGTGTGCCAGAGGTGCTCCCCCTCGACCTTGGCCACCCGGACGTCGTAGTCGTTGACCGTGGTGACGATGCGGGGGCTCCACAGGGTGTCGAAGGAGGCGAGGGCGTCGGACAAGGAGATGGGCTCGGTGGCTTCCGTGGATTCCATACGATCATCGTGCGGCGTGGTGGCACGGCCCTACGAGTGCTAGGAATCGCACATGCCGCAAGAATCCTCGCAGCGCTCACCACACGGTGGCCCGGCCCCGTCGCCCGCCGCCCCACATCGCGTCGCCGTGATGGTCGACGAGGCCACCAATCCCTTCGAGGTCGGGGTGGCGACGGAGCTGTTCGGGCTGCCGCGGCCCGAGTTGGGGCTGCCGGGACCGTTGTACGAGGTGACGCTGTGCACACCGGCACCCGAGGTGCGGATGAACCACGGGTTCTTCACTCTGACCGGGGCGGCCGGCCTGGACGCGGTCGACGACGCGGACACGCTTGTCGTACCGGGCCGCCCGGACAACGTGGTGCCGCGCGCCCCCGCCGTCCTCGACGCCGTCCGGCGCACCCACGCGCGCGGGGCGCGTGTCGTGAGCTTCTGCACCGGGACATTCGCGCTGGCCGAGGCGGGCATTCTCGACGGACGCCGGGCCGCCACCCACTGGCGCTGGGCCGATGCCTTCCGCGAACGGCATCCGAAGGTCCTGCTGGAACCCGATGTGCTCTATGTCGACGAGGGCGACGTGTTGAGTTCGGCCGGAAGCGCCGCGTCGCTCGATCTCGGACTGCACATCTGGCGCCGGGACCACGGCGCCGAGATCGCCAACCATGTCTCCCGCCGTCTGGTCTTCGCCGCCCATCGCGACGGCGGGCAGCGGCAGTTCGTCGAGCGGCCCGTTCCGCATATTCCGGACGAGTCCCTGACGCCCGTGCTGGTGTGGGCCCAGGAGCGGCTGGACCGACCCCTCTCCGTCGCGGACCTCGCCGCGCGGGCGGCCGTCTCGCCCGCGACCCTGCACCGCCGCTTCCGCGCCCAACTCGGCACGACCCCCCTCGCCTGGCTGATCGCGGAACGCGTCACCCTGGCCCGGCGCCTCATCGAACGCGGTGAGGAACGCCTCGACGTGGTCGCCGAGCGCAGCGGGCTCGGCACCGCCGCCAACCTCCGCGCGCGGCTGCGCCAGGAGACCGGGCTGAGCCCTTCGGCCTACAGACGACGTTTCGGAGCGGGCACCGGGGAACCTCTGGACGCATGAGATTCCTCGTACGCGACCGAATCCTCGGCATCGGTGACGACTACTGGATCGAGGACGAGCACGGCAGAAAGGCCTTCCTCGTCGACGGCAAGGCCATGCGGCTGCGGGACACCTTCGAGCTGAAGGACACCCAGGGACGGGTTCTGATCGACATCCGTCAGAAGATGTTCGCCTTGCGCGACACCATGGTGATCGAACGCGACGGCGAACCCCTGGCCACCGTCCGCCGCAAACGCCTGTCACTCCTGCGCAACCACTACCGGGTGGCCTTGGCGGACGGCCGCACGGAACTGGACGTCAGCGGCAAGGTCCTGGACCGCGAGTTCGCCGTCGAGTACGAGGGCGAACTCCTCGCCGTCGTCTCCCGCCGGTGGCTGCACATCCGGGACACCTACGGCCTGGACGTCGTCCGGGACGACGCCGACCCGGCGCTGCTGATCGCGGTGACGGTGTGCGTGATCCATCTCGCGGAGAAGGACCGGGGGTAAGCACCAGAGGCACGGGGCCCGGCTCAGCGGCGCGGTGCCTCGACCCCCAGGAGCCTGTCCTTCAGGGCCGGGAACTGCTCCCGTGTCGTCGCGACCTTCGCCGGATCGAACTCCACCGTGAGGACCTGCTCCTCCGAACCGGCCTCGGCCAGTACCTCACCCCAGGGATCGACCACGATCGAGTGACCGGCCTGGGGAACTCCCGCATGCGTACCGGCCGTTCCGCAGGCGAGAACGAACGCCTGGTTCTCGACGGCCCGGGCCTGGGCGAGGAGCGTCCAGTGCGCGCGGCGGCGCTCCGGCCAGCCCGCCGACAGCACGAAGGTCTCGGCCCCGGCGTCGACGAGACCGCGGAAGAGCTCGGGAAAGCGGAGGTCGTAGCAGGTGGCGATACCGAGGACGGTGCCCGGCAGCCGTACGGTCACCAGGTCGCGCCCCGCACCCATCAGCACGGCCTCGCCCTTGTCGAAGCCGAAGCGGTGGATCTTGCGGTAGGCGGCGGCCAGTTCACCGGAGGGGGAGAAGACCAGGGACGTGTTGTAAAGGGGGCCGCCACTCGCGGCGGAGCCGCTCTCGGACGGGGTCCGCTCGGGGATCGAGCCGGCGTGCAGCCAGACGCCCGCGTCGCTCGCCGCCTTGGCCATCGCCTCGTACGTGGGCCCGTCGAGCGGCTCGGCCTCCTCGGCGAACGCCTCGTACGAGAACGCGCCGGTGGTCCACAGCTCCGGCAGGACGACGAGATCGGCACCGGCCTGCTCCCGCACCAGCGACGCCACCCGCCGCCTGCGTGATTCGACCGATTCGTCCTCGTCTACACCGATCTGGATCAGCGAGGCGCGCACACTACCACCGTCCTGGCATTCGAGCTGTCCATACCCGCCTACGATCGTCACACGAAAGCACTGCCGGGGTGCCCCACAGCAGCGTAACTTAACGTTCCACAGCACCCACCGACAGCCGCCGACGCCCGCTCACCACCGTCAACCCGCACACCGATCGTCGTCAACGCACGTATAACGACGCCCACACCGACCGCCGTCAACCCGCACTCCCACTCGCCGCCGTCAACGCCGACGCCCCCAACGAGAACCGTCCACCACGTACCGACCGTACCGACCGCCCGAGGGGTCCCGTTCCGTGAGTCTGCATCCCACTCTTCAGCCCTACGCCGACGCCTGGACCCACTCAGTGGACGCGATATCCGAGCTGGTGACACCGCTCGTGGAGGGCGAGTGGAACAGGCGTACGCCATGCCCCGGCTGGTCGGTACGCGATGTGGTCTCCCATGTGATCGGCATGGACTGCGAGATGCTCGGCGACCCGCGGCCGATCCACACCCTCCCGCGCGACCTGTACCACGTACGGACCGAGCACCAGCGGTACATGGAGATGCAGGTCGACGCCCGTCGGCACCACACCGCGCCGGAGATGACGTCCGAGCTGGAGTACACGATCATCCGCCGCAACCGCCAGCTGCGGAACGAGTCGCGGACGCCGGACCACAAGGTGCGCGGCCCGCTCGGCACGGAGCTGGCGCTGGAACAGGCCATGCGCAACCGCGCGTTCGACGTGTGGGTCCATGAGCAGGACCTGCGGGCGGCGCTCGGACAGCCGGGGAACCTGGACTCGCCGGGCGCGCACATCGTCCGCGACGAGCTGCTGTCCGTGCTGCCGAAGGTCATCGCGGAGGACGCTCAGGCGCCGCGCAGTTCGGCCGTCGTGTTCGACGTGCACGGGCCCGTCGAGTTCATCCGCACGGTCCGCGTGGACATGCAGGGCCGCGGCACCCTGGAGACCTCCCCGGCCCTCGGTCCGGCCGCCACCCTCACCCTCGACTGGGAGACCTACGTCCGGCTGGCCTGCGGCCGGGTCACCGCGGATCTGGTCGCCGACCGCATCAAGGCCGAGGGCGACCCCCAGCTGATCGCGGCGATCCTCCACTCCTTCGCGGTGACGGTGTAACGACCGGCCTCCAGGAGCACGCCCCTTACACCGCCGTACCGGTACCCCACGGGCACCGGTAGGCCCCGCCGTCGCGGCGGCGCGTCACGTCCTTACGCCGGTACGTGCACCGTCTCCACCCGGCTCGCCACCAGGCGTTCCCGCTCGCGGCGGGCCGCCCGCCCCCTCAGACGGAAGATCTGGGTCAGGCCCAGAGCCTGGAGGACGAAGACGGCGGAGAAGGCGATGGCGTAGTTGTCGTCGGTCAGGTCGAGGAGGACGCCGACCGCCAGCAGAGTCGTCATGGAGGCCACGAAACCACCCATGTTGGTGATCCCGGAGGCGGTTCCCTGACGCTCCGGCGGGTTCGCCGGGCGGGCGAAGTCGAAGCCGAGCATGGAAGCGGGGCCACAGGCGCCGAGGACCACACAGAGGGTGATCAGCAGCCACATCGGGGCGTGGTCGCCGGGGTAGACGAGCGTGGTCGCCCAGACCGTCGCCGTCGCCAGAACCGTGCCCAGCGCCAGCGGCAACCGCGCGGCGTGATGCCGGGCCACCACCTGGCCGTACACCAGTCCGACCATCATGTTGGAGAGGACGACCAGGGTGAGCAGATCACCGGCGGTGGCCCGGCTCAGCCCCTGCGCCTGGACCAGGAACGGCAGCCCCCACAGCAGCAGGAACACCATCGCCGGGAACTGCGTGGTGAAGTGCACCCACAGCCCGAGCCGGGTCCCCGGCTCCCGCCAGGACGCCGCGATCTGCCGCCGCACATACGCCGCCCCCTGGTGCGGCACCGGCTCCGGCGCGTGCCCCTCCGGGTGGTCCTTCAGGAAGAGCAGCGTCAGGACGAGCACCACGACACCGGCGGCCGAACTGCCCGCGAACGCCGCCGTCCAGCCCACCCCGTGCAGCAGCCGGGCCAGCACGAGCGTCGAGACCAGGTTGCCCGCCATACCGGCCAGCCCAGCGAACTGCGCGATCATCGGCCCGCGCCGGGCCGGGAACCACCGGGTGCCGAGCCGCAGCACACTGATGAAGGTCATCGCGTCGCCGCAGCCCAGCAGCACGCGCGAGGCAAGGGCGGTGCCGTACGACGGCGACAGCGCGAAGCCGAGTTGGCCGGCCGTGAACAGCAGCACGCCCAGGGTCAGCACCTTCTTGGTGCCGAGCCGGTCGACCAGCAGGCCGACGGGTATCTGCATGCCCGCGTAGACCAGCAGCTGGAGTATGGAGAACGTCGACAGGGCGGAGGCGCTGACATGGAAGCGCTCGGCGGCGTCGAGGCCGGCGACCCCCAGCGACGTACGGAAGATGACGGCGACGAAGTAGACCGAGACGCCTGTGCCCCAGACGGCGAGGGCGCGGCGGCCACCGGGTGGGTCGCCGGGGAGGGACGCGGAGGACGACGAGGATATGCCCGCGCGGCTCAACGGACCTCCCCCCGAGCCAGGTTCGAGAACCAGTTGACGTGCCGGTGGACCAGGCCCACGGCCGTCTCCGCGTCACCGGCGCGCAGCGCCTGGAGGATCTCCTCGTGCTCGACGAGCGTCTTGGTGACCCGGTCGGGGTGGGCGTGCATCACGGCGACACCCATGCGCAACTGCCGGTCGCGGAGCTGGTCGTAGAGGCGGGAGAGGATCTCGTTGCCGCCGCTGCGGACGATCTCGGCGTGGAAACAGCGGTCGGTGACGGCCGCGCCCGCCAGATCTCCGGCCGCCGCCTGCTCCTTCTGCCGCTCCAGCAGCTCCTCCAGACGGGCGATGAGCTGCGGCGACGCCGGCACCGTCTTGCGGACCGCGTGCTCCTCGACCAGCTGCCGCGTCTCGACCACATCCGCGATCTCCTGCGCGGAGACCGGCAGGACCAGGGCGCCCTTCTTCGGGTAGAGCTTGATCAGCCCCTCGACCTCCAGCCGCAGCAGCGCCTCGCGCACCGGGGTCCGTGACACCCCGACCGCCTCGGCCAGCTCGCCCTCGGTGAGCAGGGTGCCGCCCTCGTAACGGCGCTCCAGGACGCCCTGTTTGACATGGGAGTAGACGCGGTCGGCGGCGGGGGGCTGTTTCACGGGGGCGTCGGAAGTCCTGGTCTCGGTCGCGGTCATGGTCGTGGGTGCGGTCGCGGTGGTTCGGCGGGATGTGGTCATGGGCGACGCTGAGGGCATGGCCACAGCATAGATACAACACGTACGCATCGCCGGTTCCGTCCACGATCCGGAACGAGACCACCCCCGGCCGGCTCGCCCCTCCCGAACCTGCCGCCCCCGAAACGCTCCTACGGCCTCCCCGGGCCCCCCTTCAAAGCTCTTTCGAAACTCCTTCGAAACCACACCCGGAACTGTCACGCACCTATCGAAGCGCTGTCGGGTGGACCAGAATTGACCCCCGCCTCAACCACCGCACAACCTTTTGTGCTACTCACTTGTCACACGAGAAGCGGCCGTGCTCTGCCCACGATGTCGGCACCCAAGTGGCCGCGCTCCACAGACATTTGACGCAACTGGGGTACTTGACTTGATTACCGCCATAAAGGGCGCGCGTGTCCGCAGAGCCACTGCCGTCGTCGTGACCTCCGGTGCGATGATCGCGACCGGAGTGATCAGCTCCGCTCCCGCGCAGGCCGCTGTCGCGAAGCCCACGATCAATGCCAAGGGCGGGTTCGTGATCAACCCGGCCACCGGCAAGAGCTGGGGCAAGACCGCGAACACCACGCGTGCCACCGGCTCCACCACGAAGATCATGACCGCCAAGGTCGTGCTGTCGCAGAAGAACCTGAACCTGGACGCCAAGGTCACGATCCAGAAGGCGTACAGCGACTACATCGTCAAGAACACGGCGTCCTCCGCCCGCCTGATCGTCGGCGACAAGGTCACCGTCCGTCAGCTGCTCTACGGGCTGATGCTGCCGTCGGGCTGCGACGCCGCGTACGCCCTCGCCGACAAGTTCGGTACGGGCTCGACGCGTGCGGCGCGGGTGAAGTCGTTCATCGGCAAGATGAACACGATGGCCAAGAGCCTCAAGATGACGAACACGAAGTTCGACTCGTTCGACGGCATCAGCAACGGCTCGAACTACTCGACGCCGAAGGACCTCACGACCCTCGCCCGGAACGTGATGAAGAACTCCACGTTCAAGACGATCGTGAAGACCAAGTCGTACACGGCCAAGACGATCACCAAGTCCGGCGGCACCCGCACGATGCCGACCTGGACGAACACCAACCCGCTGCTGACCACCTACTCGGGCACGATCGGCGTCAAGACCGGCTCGGGCACCCAGGCCAAGTACTGCCTCGTCTTCGCCGCCACCCGCAACGGCAAGACGATCTACGGCACGGTCCTCACCGCCTCCTCCGCCGACAACCGCCTCGCAGACGCCAAGAAGCTCCTGAACTACGGCTTCGCGGCGCTGTAGGACCGCACGTCAGGAGCCCGCACGTCAGGAGCCTCGACAGCTCCCCGTGAGACAAGCGCAAGGGGCCCACCGCACACCGCGGTGGGCCCCTTCCTTGTGTGCCTATCGGCCGAGAACCCTCACGCCCAGGTCATCAGCCTCTTCGGCTGTTCCAGAATCGCCGCCACGTCCGCCAGGACCTTCGCGCCCAACTCCCCGTCCACCAGCCGGTGGTCGAAGGAGAGCGCCAGGGTCATCACCTGGCGGGGCTTCACCTTGCCCTTGTGGACCCACGGCTGGGGCTTGATCGTGCCGACCGCGAGGATCGCGGACTCACCGGGGTTGAGGATGGGTGTGCCGGTGTCGACGCCGAAGACGCCGACGTTGGTGATGGTGACCGTGCCACCCTGCATCGCGGCCGGAGACGTACGGCCGTCCTTCGCCGTCGAGACCAGCTCACCCAGCGACTCGGCCAGTTGCGGCAGCGTCTTCGCGTGGGCGTCCTTGATGTTCGGCACGATCAGCCCGCGCGGGGTGGCCGCGGCGATACCGAGATTCACGTAGTGCTTGACCACGATCTCCTGGGCGGCCTCGTCCCACGACGCGTTGATGTCGGGGTGGCGCTTGATCGCCACCAGCAGGGCCTTGGCGATCAGCAGCAGCGGGTTCACCCGCAGCCCCTGGAACTCCTTGTCCTGCTTGAGCTCCTCGACCAGCTTCATCGTGCGCGTCACGTCGACCGTCACGAACGTGGACGCGTGCGGCGCCGTGAACGCCGAGCCGACCATCGCCGCGGCCGTCGCCTTGCGGACGCCCTTGATGGGAATACGGGTCTCACGGGCACTGTCGTACGACGCGGCCACCGGCGCCGGGGCCCCGGCCGGCACCCTGACCCCGGACGCACCGGCCTCGGGCGCTTCCACCGGGGCGGCGGCCGACGCCGTCACCGGCTCGGGCGCCGTCGGCGGGGCCACCGCCGCATGGACGTCCTCGCGGGTGATGACGCCGTCCGGGCCGGACGGGGTGACCGAGGCCAGGTCGACCCCGAGGTCCTTCGCCAGCTTGCGCACCGGCGGCTTCGCCAGCGGCCGCGGCTGCGCGCCACCCCCGTGACCGTTCAACTCGCCCTGGACGCCCTGGAGTGCCGTGGCGCCGTACAGGGTGTCCTCGGCGGGAGCCGCCAGGGCGGGCACACCCCGGCGGGGGCGACGCTTGGTGGACGACTCGGCGACGCCGTACCCGACGAGCACCGGCTTGCGCCCCTCGGGCTTGGCGGGGGCGGCCGGCTTGGTCTCCGGCCCCGGCGCGGCCTCGGCGGCAGCCCGGGGCGCCTCCTCGGCGGGGGCCGCACCACCCCCGGCCACCTCAGCGGCAGCGCCACCGCCCCCGGCCACCTCCACCGCGATGATCGACGTACCGACGTCGACCGTGGTGCCCTCGGCGAAGTGCAGCGCGCGGACGACACCGTCGTACGGGATCGGCAGTTCGACCGCGGCCTTGGCCGTCTCGACCTCGCAGACGACCTGGCCGTCGGTGACCGAGTCACCGGGCTGGACGTACCACTTGAGGATCTCGGCCTCGGTGAGCCCCTCGCCCACGTCGGGCATCTTGAACTCGCGCAGAGACGTGTCTGTCATCGTCGTCAAGGCCTCTCCCTCAGTACGCCAGCGAGCGGTCGACGGCGTCGAGCACACGGTCCAGACCCGGCAGGTACTCCTCCTCCAGGCGGGCCGGCGGGTACGGGGCGTGATAGCCGCCGACCCTGAGCACCGGGGCCTCCAGGTGGTAGAAGCAGCGCTCCGTGATCCGGGCGGCGATCTCCGCGCCCGAGCCGAAGAACACCGGGGCCTCATGGACCACGACCAGCCGGCGGGTCTTCTCCACGGAGGCCTGGATCGAGTCGAAGTCCAGCGGGGAGACCGACCTGAGGTCCAGGACCTCCAGGGACTTGCCCTCCTCCGCGGCCGCGTCGGCGACCTCCTGGCAGAGCTTGACCATGGGGCCGTACGCGACGAGCGTGAGGTCCGTGCCCTCCCGGACCACCCGGGCCTTGTGCAGGGGGCCGGGGATGGCGTCCGGGTTGACCTCGGCCTTGTCCCAGTAGCGGCGCTTCGGCTCGAAGAAGATCACCGGGTCGTCGCTCTGGATGGCCTGCTGCATCATCCAGTAGGCGTCCGAGGCATTGGAGGGACTGACCACCTTCAGGCCCGCGACATGCGCGAACAGCGCCTCCGGGGACTCCGAGTGGTGCTCCACCGCGCCGATGCCGCCGCCGTAGGGGATACGGACGACGACGGGGAGCTTGACCTTGCCCAGGGAGCGCGCGTGCATCTTCGCGAGCTGGGTGACGATCTGGTCGTACGCCGGGAAGACGAAGCCGTCGAACTGGATCTCGACCACCGGGCGGTAGCCCCGCAGGGCGAGGCCGATGGCCGTGCCGACGATGCCGGACTCGGCGAGCGGGGTGTCGATGACGCGCTCCTCGCCGAAATCCTTCTGCAGGCCGTCGGTCACCCGGAACACACCGCCGAGCTTGCCGACGTCCTCACCCATGACGAGGACCTTGGGGTCCGTTTCGAGGGCCTTGCGCAGCGATTCGTTGATCGCCTTGGCGATCGCCATGCTCTTCGGCGCGGACGCCGCCCCCTCGGCCGACACCGAGGCCGTTGCCGCGGTCCGTGTGGTCATCGCTGCTCCCCCTCCTCTACATCCACGTCGGCGAACGAGGCCTGGTACGCGGCGAACTGCGCGCGCTCCTCGTCCACGAGCGCGTGGCCGTCCGCGTACACGTTCTCGAAGACGGCGAAGTGGTCCGGGTCGGGCATGGCACGCACCACTTCGCGCACTCGCCTTCCCAACGCCTCGCTCTCCTCTTCGAGTTCCGCGAAGAATCCCTCGTTCGTGTCAGTTTCGGACTCCAGATAGCCGCGCAGGCGTGCGATCGGGTCCTTCGCCTCCCACGCCACCCGCTCCTCGTCGTGCCGGTAGCGGGTCGGGTCGTCGGAGGTGGTGTGGGCGCCCATGCGGTACGTGTACGCCTCGACGAGGGTGGGGCCCTCGCCGCGCCGGGCCCGGTCCAGCGCCCACTTGGTGACCGCGAGACAGGCGAGGACGTCATTGCCGTCGACGCGGACACCGGGGAAGCCGAAGCCCTGGGCACGCTGGTAGAGCGGGACCCGGGTCTGCTTCTCGGTGGGCTCGGAGATCGCCCACTGGTTGTTCTGGCAGAAGAACACGACAGGTGCGTTGTAGACCGCGGAGAAGGTGAACGCCTCCGCGACATCGCCCTGGCTGGAGGCGCCGTCGCCGAAGTAGGCGATGACCGCGGAGTCCGCGCCGTCCTTGGCGACACCCATCGCGTAGCCGGTGGCGTGCAGCGCCTGGGAGCCGATGACGATCGTGTAGAGGTGGAAGTTGTTGCTGTTCGGGTCCCAGCCGCCGTTGTTCACACCGCGGAACATGCCGAGCAGATTGGTCGGGTCGACTCCCCTGCACCAGGCGACCCCGTGCTCCCGGTAGGTCGGGAAGACGTAGTCGTCCGCGCGGGTGGCCCGTCCGGAGCCGATCTGGGCGGCCTCCTGGCCGAGCAGCGAGGCCCACAGCCCCAGCTCGCCCTGGCGCTGCAGGGAGGTGGCCTCGGCGTCGAACCGCCGGGTGAGGACCATGTCGCGGTACAGACCGCGCAGCTCATCGGGGGTGATGTCGGCGACGTACGGGTCGTACGGGGCGGTGTCCGCGTTCTTGACGCGCTTGCCCTCGGGTGTCAGCAGCTGGACGAGCTCGGGTTCGGTGCCGGGCTGGTCCTTGGCGGCGGCGCTGGTCGTCTTCTTCGCAGTGGTGCGCTTGGTGCCGGTGGTGCCGGCCGCCTTGCCACCAGTGGTGCCGGTCTTGCCTGCGGCGCTGCGTCGCGGCTTGCGCGCGGCAGTGCTCTCCACGGTCACGTGTGCTCCTCCGTCGGTCCGGCCCCCGGGATTGCCGGAGACCTGGGGTTCCCCCCAGCTCGTTCAGAGCCTGGGAAGCGACTCGCCTGGTCCCGGAATCCGTGCACGGGGTGGGTGCCCTGGCCGGGAACAGACGTGACAGGTGCCCCGGCGAGCGCCCTGCACAAGGCACGTTACCCAGTGCCACACATTCCTGTGAAACCCCTCCTGACCTGCGTTTTTCCTTGGATTTCCAAGTAATTCGGTACTCGGACGTCCAGGTAAGTGGCGCCTGTCGGGAACTGTTGCTGGTCACAGCACTGGTTACAGCCTCGCAGGGGGCCGGAACACCGGCACGTTATCCCGGCCACCCCCGGCTCGGGAAGAGTTCGCCGTACGGCCTCGTCGGCGAAAAAAGAGGGAGCGCGCCCGGTGTGTCGGGCGCGCTCCTCAGGGTTCGTCGTACCGAACGGATCTCGATCCGCCCGCTCGGCGGTGCTCGCGACGGCCGCTCGGGTCAGTTGCCGTCGGCGCCGCCCACGACGCCCTCGGTCACCGTGCCGCCGTCGTCGCCGCCGTCACCGCCGCTGCCGTCGTCGGGCGTGGTCTCCTCCGCTGTGGGCGTCGACTCGTCCGCCGTGGGCGTCGGCTCCTCCGTGACCGTCTCGGTGTCGGTGGGCTCCTCGGTCGGCTGGGTCTCGGGCGCGGAGGGGCTGTAGGTCGGGGACGGCGTGTACGACGGGGTGTAGTTCGAGCCGTCGCCCGAACCGGTGTTCTCCTCCGTCGCCTCCTCGGTCGGCTGCTCGCTGGGCGACTCGGTGCTCTCCTCGTCCTTGCTGGACGAGGAGACCGTGGGCGACGGCGTGGTGTCCGTGCCGCCGCCGGTGTTGTCGCCCTGGTTCAGCGCGAGGGCGACGCCCGCCGCGATGGCGATCACCGCGAGGACGGCCAGAATCCAGAGCTTGCCGCGACCGCTGCCGCGGTTGCCGTGCCCCTCGAAGCCGCCGTCGTCCCGGCCACCGCCGCCATAGCCCGGGATGATCGGCTGCGGGATCTGGGAGGTGCCCATGTCACCGGGGTGCGGCATGACCGTCGTACCGGACATACCGCCCGGCGGGGTGTGCCGGCCGTCGTGCGCCGCGACCGGGCCCGTGTTCCAGGTGCCGGTGTGGCTGCCCTGGTCGTACAGCATCTGCAGGCCGTACTGGACCAGGCCGCGCATCTCCTCGGCGCTCTGGAAGCGGTCGTCGGGCTCCTTGGCGAGGGAGCGCATGGCGAGGCCGTCGAGCTCCGGCGGCGCCCCCTCGGTGACCTCGGAGGGCGGGGTCGGGATGTCCTGGACGTGCTGGTAGACCACCGACAGCGGGGTCTCGCCGACGAACGGCGGGCGCAGCGCGAGCAGTTCGTAGAGCAGACAGCCCGTCGCGTACAGGTCGGAGCGGTGGTCGACGGCCTTGCCGAGCGCCTGCTCCGGGGAGAGGTACTGGGGCGTGCCCATGACCATGCCGGTCTGCGTCATCGTGGTGGACGCGCCGTGCAGGGCGCGCGCGATGCCGAAGTCCATCACCTTCACCGCGCCGTTGGTGGTGATGATGACGTTGGCCGGCTTGATGTCACGGTGCACGATGCCGTGCTGGTGGGAGTACGCCAGTGCCTCAAGGACACCGGAGACGATGATCAGCGCCTGCTCCGGGCCGGGTGCCTCGGCGTTGAGCAGCAGGTCACGGATGGTGCGGCCCTCGACCAGCTCCATCACGATGTACGGCACGGAGGTGCCGCCGACCACGTCCTCGCCGGAGTCGTAGACCGCCACGATCGCGTGGTGGTTGAGGCCGGCGACGGACTGTGCCTCGCGGGTGAAGCGGGCCTTGGAGACGGGGTCCTCGGCCAGATCGGAGCGGAGCAGCTTGACCGCGACCGTACGGCCGAGGCGTACGTCCTCGGCCGCGAACACCTCGGCCATGCCACCCCGGCCGAGTCTGCCGGTCAGCCGGTAACGGCCGTCGCCGACAAGCCCGCCGTTGCCCCACGACTCCGGCGCGTCTGACATTCCGCCGCCAGTCGCCTCGGGGTCGGACGGGCCCTGAGAGCGCTGCTGCTGTGCCATCGGTCCTCGCCGTCGTTTCTGCCCGCGGTCCGCGCGGTTCTTGTTACGGTCTCCCTCGGCCACGCTACAGCCTTCACGCAAGGGGCCGGTCCGAGTTGGATGTGAGACGGGTTCCGCTCGGATTCCGCTCGGGCGCGAGAGGGGTTCCGGTCGGATTCGGGGCGTGATCAACGTTGATCGGCCATCAAACCCGCCGGGCGCGCAGTCGTGCAAGTTCTGTGTACCGGGCGTACGCCCCCTGTAACGCTTCCGCGACGCTTCTTTCGCGTACGGTCACGGAACGGGCACCGCGCTTGACGTGTCAGTGCCCTGCGGCAGACTTGGCCTGGAATAGCACAAAGGATCACCAGGATGGTCGGGGATCGTGAGGATCACCGACCGCGGGGGCCGCGTCAGTTCGGCGCTCGCGCGCGCCGATGGGGGACGCAGGAAGATGAGCCAGGACGCCGCACAGGGCCGGTACGCGGGGCGTTCGCTCGCCGGCGGCCGCTATCAGCTGCGTGACCTGCTCGGCGAGGGCGGTATGGCATCCGTCCACCTCGCGTACGACGCGGTGCTCGACCGGCAGGTCGCGGTCAAGACACTGCACACCGAGCTCGGCCGTGAGCAGGCCTTCCGTGAGCGTTTCCGCCGTGAGGCCCAGGCCGTGGCGAAGCTCACCCACACCAACATCGTCTCGGTCTTCGACACCGGCGAGGACGAGGTCGACGGGCTGACGACGCCGTACATCGTCATGGAGTACATCGAGGGCAAGCCGCTCGGCTCGGTCCTCGACGCGGACATCCGGCAGCAGGGCGCGATGCCCGCCGACAAGGCGCTGAAGATCACCGCCGATGTGCTGGCGGCGCTGGAGATCAGCCATGAGATGGGCCTGGTCCACCGGGACATCAAGCCGGGCAACGTGATGATGACCAAGCGCAATGTCGTCAAGGTCATGGACTTCGGCATCGCGCGCGCCATGCAGTCCGGGGTGACGTCGATGACGCAGACCGGCATGGTCGTCGGCACCCCGCAGTACCTCTCGCCCGAGCAGGCCCTCGGCCGCGGTGTGGACGCCCGGTCCGATCTGTACTCGGTCGGCATCATGCTGTTCCAGCTGACCACCGGGCGGCTGCCGTTCGAGGCGGACTCCCCGCTGGCGATCGCGTACGCCCACGTCCAGGAGGAGCCGGTCGCCCCCTCCTCGATCAACCGTTCCCTTCCGCCGGCCGTCGACGCCCTGGTCGCCCGTGCGCTGAAGAAGAACCCGAACGAGCGGTTCCCGAGCGCCGAGGCGATGCGCGACGAGTGCCTGAGGGTCGCCGCGTCCCTGCAGGCCGTCGCGCCGAGCATCGTGCCGGGCGCGCAGACGGCGAACGGCGCCGGGGTCTCCTCGGCCGTCTTCCCGCCGGTCGACCAGACGGCTCCGCCGCAGTCGGGCGGTGTCCAGATGCCGTACACGCCGCCGTCCCAGGCGGGCGCCTTCGGTCCGTCGACGCCCGCGCCGACCCCGGCGCCGTCGTACGGCTATCCGCAGCAGGGCGGGTACCAGACCCCGCCGCAGACCGCCGCGTACGCGCCGCAGCAGGGTGTCGCCACTCCGCCGCCGTACAACATCACTCCGCAGCAGTCCTCGCTGTCGGCGGGGCGTTCCGGGGGCGGCAAGAGCAACAAGGGTGTCGTCATCGGCGCGATCGCGGTCTCGATCATCGCGATCGGCGGTCTGGTCACAGCGGTCGCGATGAACAGCGGCAGCGAGTCCGGGGGCGGCGACAACAACGCGAGCGCCTCCCCCTCCCCGACCGTGGAAGAGGGGCACAAGGGGCCCGACACCACCAAGGTCATCGACAAGACCGAGTGCACGGAGCCGACGGAGTCGTACAACGACCCCGACAAGATCATGCTCCCCGACTTCACCTTCAAGAACATCGACTCGGTGAAGGAGTGCCTCCAGGCCGCGGGCTGGCAGTACGACACCCAGGAAGTCGACGAGAACACTTACGGCGAGGGCACGGTCATGGAGCAGTACCCCTCGGCGGACGAGGACGTCGACCCCAAGGACATGGCGACGATCATCCTGAAGGTGTCCACGGGGAACCCGGCGTAGGCCTGCGGCGCCGGGCCGCGCTCGTGTGAGCCCAGGGCGTAGGAAGGGCCCGGCACGTGAGGTGCCGGGCCCTTTCGTACGTCGGTGGGGGGCGGGGGTGGCCTCCCTCGGAGGCCGGGCGGGGGTTTAGAGGTACGGGCCGCCGGAGCGGCCGAGCGTGCGGGGGTCGTCGTCGCCGTCGTGGCCGCCGACACCCGGCGGGAGAGCGCGGCGCATCTGCTCCAACTGGGCCCGCGCCGCCATCTGCTGGGCGAACAGCGTCGTCTGAATCCCGTGGAAGAGACCTTCGAGCCAGCCGACCAACTGGGCCTGCGCGATCCGCAGTTCCGCGTCGCTGGGGATGGCCTCGTCGGTGAAGGGGAGCGAGAGCCGCTCCAGCTCCTCGACCAACTCCGGCGCCAGGCCGTCCTCCAGCTCCTTGACCGAACTGGCGTGGATCTCCTTCAGCCGGGCCCGGCTCGCCTCGTCGAGGGGCGCCACCCGCACCTCTTCGAGCAACTGCTTGATCATGCTGCCGATCCGCATGACCTTGGCGGGCTGCTCCACCATGTCCGTCACCGGGACCTCGCGGGAGTCCTCGTCTCCTCCGCCGCCACCCACCGCCATTCCGTCCTGGCCCACGACCAGGATCTGGGGCTGTTCGGGGGACCGTTCGTTCCTCGGCATCTCCATGCCGCCATTCTCTCGCACACCGACACCTCACCACCGTGCTGCCCCCGACGCGGGGTGATCCACCGTTTACGTACAAGGCGTTCGCGTCGGGGGTGGTGTGTTCGGGCAAGGTGGGGGTTCAGGCGGTGGGGTGTTCGGGCGGTGGGTTGTTCGGGCGGGTTCGGGTCGAGATGCCGGGGTGGCGGGGGCGTGTGACGCTGAGGGCGTGGCTCCTTGCGTTCGCTCCGTGCGGCTGACGGGACTGGTTCTCGTCGCGGGACTGCTCCTGGTCCTCGTGGCGGGAACGGTGCCGTACGGGTACGCCGCCGGTCCCGACCCCGCCACCTCGTGGGCGGGCAGCCGCGCGGGCGAGGGGCGGGAGCGGCCGGGGCGGCAGGGGATCGACCCCACGGAGCCGGAGGAGGCCGACCCCAGCGCGAACGCCGACTCGTCCGAGGCTCCCGGCGAACCGGACGGCCCGGAGGCGGGTGTGTCCCCCGAGCCGTCGCAGAACGCCGCCCTGCCCGTACCGTCGTACGGCGCCCGCAACGGCCACAGCACCCCCGACGAGCAGGTCCTGCGGGCCCTCGCCCTCGGCGGCGGCCTGATCCTGATGGGCCTGGGCCTCGGCCTCGCCTTCGTGGGACTGCGCATACGCCGCACCTGAACGCCGGAGCCGTCGTACGGGGTCGGGGCCCCGCTCTGTCACAGGTCCGGCTCTGTCACGGCGGGTGCCGGGCGGTGCTGTTACGGCACCACCAGCAGCACCTTGCCCACGTGGCCGCTCTCCTCCAGTACGCGGTGGGCCGTGGCCGCGTCGTTCATGGGGATCTCGCGGTCGACGACCGGCCGTACATGGCCGCCCTCGATCAGGGGCCACACATGTTCGCGTACGGCGGCGACGATGGCCGTCTTCTCCTCAAGGGGCCGGGCGCGCAGCGAGGTGGCGCTGATGGCGGCGCGCTTGGCGAGGAGGGCGCCGATGTTCAGCTCGGCCTTGACGCCGCCCTGGAGGCCGATCACGGCGAGACGGCCGTTGACGGCGAGGACCTTGACATTGCGGTCGAGGTATTTGGCCCCCATGTTGTCGAGGACGACATCCGCGCCCTTGCCGTCGGTGGCCCGGCGCACCTCCTCGACGAAGTCCTGCTCGCGGTAGTCGATCAGGATGTCGGCACCCAGGGCGGCACACCGTTCGAGCTTCTCCTTGGTGCCCGCGGTGACCGCGACCGTCGCACCGACCGCCTTCGCGAGCTGGATGGCCATGGTGCCGATACCGCTGGAGCCGCCGTGCACGAGGAGGGTCTCGCCGGGGCGGAGGTGGGAGATCATGAAGACGTTCGACCAGACCGTGCAGGTCACCTCGGGGAGGGCGGCGGCCTGCTTGAGGTCGAGGCCGGAGGGTACGGGCAGCAGCTGGCCGACCGGGACGACGACCTTCTCCGCGTAGCCGCCGCCCGAGAGCAGCGCGCACACCTCGTCGCCGACGGCCCATCCGGAGACGCCGGTCCCGATCGCCGCGATCCGGCCGGAGCACTCCAGGCCGGGGTAGGGGGAGGCGCCCGGGGGCGGGTTGTAGAACCCCTGCCGCTGCAGCAGATCGGCCCGGTTCACGGCGCCGGCCGTCACCTCGACGAGCACTTCCCCCTCACCGGGCACCGGATCGGCCACCTCGGCCCACACCAACGCCTCGGGCCCACCGGGTTCAGAAATCGTGATCGCATACATGGCGCCGACGCTACTCCCCGGCCTCGCGCCGGTCCCTACGCCTCCGGGACCGGCTCCGCCGCCCCGTTTCTGCTGCGTGGGCGCCCCAGGGCGGGTCTGCGTCCCCGGTTGTATCCGTCTGGCCCCTTGGTCCTCATCGAGATGCATTCCTCTGGTGGGGGAGCGAGTGTGGAGGGTGCGGCCCCGTGGACGGGGGGCCGGTGGGGAACTCGTCCGCGAGTACGCGACGGCCGCGTCGGTGTCGGGGGCTCGGCGGTTTCTCGTGCGGCGATTTCGCGCGGCGGTCCGTGCGTCCACCGATGAGTTGCGGCGATTCGTTCGGCCACGATTCGTGCCGCCACCGATGAGTTCCGGCCGCGGCGGCGGTCTCCCCTTGCACAGCCCCGGACACCGGGCCCGTACACGGAAGGAACGCAGACATGAGCCCACAGACGTCCGGCCTCGCGATCGAGACCGCGGGTCTGGTGAAGACGTTCGGCGAGACCCGGGCGGTGGACGGCGTCGACCTGGCTGTTCCGGCCGGCACGGTCTACGGCGTCCTCGGCCCGAACGGCGCCGGCAAGACGACCACGGTGAAGATGCTCGCCACCCTGCTGCGCCCCGACGGCGGCGAGGCCCATGTCTTCGGTCACGATGTCGTCCGCGAGGCCGACGAGGTACGCGGCCGGGTGAGCCTGACCGGACAGTACGCCTCGGTGGACGAGGACCTGACCGGTATGGAGAACCTGGTGCTGCTGGCCCGCCTTCTCGGCCACGACAAGCGGGCGGCCCGGCGCCGCTCCGGGCAGCTGCTGGAGGCGTTCGGGCTCAGCGAGGCCGCCGGGAAACAGGTCAAGCACTACTCGGGCGGCATGCGGCGCCGCATAGACATCGCCGCGTCCATCCTCAACACCCCCGACCTGCTGTTCCTGGACGAGCCGACGACCGGCCTCGACCCGCGCAGCCGCAACCAGGTGTGGGACATCGTGCGCGCGGTGGTCTCCCAGGGCACCACGGTGCTGCTGACCACGCAGTATCTGGACGAGGCCGACCAGTTGGCGTCCCGGATCGCCGTCATCGACCACGGCAGGGTGATCGCGGAGGGCACGAAGGGCGAGCTGAAGGCGTCCGTGGGAGCCGGTTCCGTCCATCTGCGACTGCGTGACGCGGCGCAGCGGCCCCAGGCCGAGGAGGTGCTGCGGATCGCGCTCCACGCCGAGGTGCAGCGGGACCCGGACCCGGTGGCCCTGACCGCGCGCGTCGGCGCCGGCTCCACGAACGGGCAGGGGGCCGCGGAGGCCGCGGCCCGCGCGCTGGCCGAGCTGGCCCGCTCCGGCATCACCGTCGACAACTTCTCGCTGGGCCAGCCCAGCCTGGACGAGGTGTTCCTCGCCCTCACCGGACACGACACCCAGGCCCACGACCCCGAGGTCGGCGACACGAAGGACGAGGCGGCCGCATGAGCACCGTGACCCCCACCGAGAGCAAGGAACTCGCCCCCGTCAGCGCCGAGTCGCTCGCCGAACTGCTCATCGCCAAGGAACGACCGCCGAGGCCCAGCGCCCTGTCGGCGTCCCTGACCTTCGGCTGGCGGGCCATCCTCAAGATCAAGCACGTACCGGAGCAGCTCTTCGACGTCACCGCCTTCCCGATCATGATGGTGCTGATGTACACCTACCTCTTCGGCGGTGCCCTGGCCGGCTCCCCGAAGGAGTACATCCAGTTCCTGCTGCCGGGCATCCTGGTGATGTCCGTCGTCATGATCACGATGTACACGGGTGTCTCGGTGAACACGGACATCGAGAAGGGCGTTTTCGACCGATTTCGCTCGCTGCCGATCTGGCGGCCGTCGACGATGGTCGGCTATCTGCTGGGCGACGCGCTGCGGTACGCGATCGCGTCCGTGGTGATGCTCACCGTCGGACTGATCCTCGGCTACCGCCCGGACGGCGGGTTCGTGGGTGTGGTCCTCGGTATCGCCCTGCTGATCGTCTTCTCGTTCGCGTTCTCGTGGATCTGGACGATGTTCGGGCTGATGCTGCGCTCGGAGAAGTCCGTGATGGGCGTCAGCATGATGGTGATCTTCCCGCTGACCTTCCTGTCCAACGTCTTCGTCGACCCGACCACCATGCCGGGCTGGCTCCAGGCGTTCGTCAACAACAGCCCGATCACCCATCTCGCGTCGGCGGTCCGCGAGTTGATGGCGGGCGACTGGCCGACCGCCGAGATCGCCTGGTCGCTGGGCTGGTCCGCCCTGTTCGTGCTGGTCTTCGGCCCGATCACGATGCGGCTGTACAACCGCAAGTAGCGTCGGCGCAGGAGAGCGTCCCGAGGGCTGCTGCCCTGCGGCGCTCTCCTGTCGTCACGGTCCCTACGGCAGATGCCGGGTGTCCCCCTGTGGCAGATGCTTGGTGTCGGGGGCGACCCTGGTGCTCGGGGTGGCCCGGACGATGGTGATCAGCCGGTCCGCCACCTGGAGTTGACCGATGGACGGGTCGTCATAGCCGAGCACCCGATGGCCGCGTACGACGCTGACCACCAGGTCCTCCGTCTCCCGCACCTTGCGCCCCACCTCGGCCTTGACGACGGGCCGTTCGACGATGTCGAGCCCGCTGCCCTGCTGGATCAGGTCCTCCATGACCATGCCGGCGGCGGGGCTGAGCACGGAGAGGCCGAGCAGCCGCCCGGCCGCGCTGGCGCTGGTGATGACCGCGTCGGCCCCGGACTGCTTGAGCAGCGGCGCGTTCTCCTCCTCCCGCACGGCGGCCACGATCTTCGCCCCGCGATTGAGCTGGCGGGCGGTCAGCGTGACGAGGACGGCCGTGTCGTCCCGTGCCGTCGCGATGATGATCTGCCGCGCCTTCTGCGCCTCGGCATGGAGCAGGACCTCGCTACGGGTCGCGTCGCCGACGATCCCCACGTATCCGTCGGCCGTCGCCGCCTCGATGACCTTGGAGCTGGGGTCCACGACGATGACCTGGTCCTTCCTCAGCCCCGTCGCGCAGACGGTCTGTATCGCCGACCGCCCCTTCGTACCGAAGCCGACAACAACGGTGTGCTCCCTCAAGGTCGCCCTCCAGCGGTTCAATCGCCATTCCTCGCGGGTGCGTTCCGTGAGGACCTCCAGCGTGGTGCCGACCAGAATGATCAGGAAGAGCACCCGCATCGGTGTGATCACAAGGATGTTGGTGAGCCGGGCCCCGTCGCTGGCCGGGGTGATGTCGCCGTATCCGGTGGTGGAGAGGCTGACGGTGGCGTAGTAGAACGAGTCGAGCAGGTCGACGGCGCCGTCGGAGTTGTCGTTGTACCCCTCATGATCGGCGTAGACGATGAACGCGGTGGCGACCAGCACCAGCAACGCCATGGACAGACGCTTGCCGACCTGGCGGATCGGGCGCTCGACCTCCCTCTTCGGCAGTCTCAGCTGATGCGTCGCCACACGCTCGTCCTCGTTGCGGGCAATGGCGTCATGGCCCGGCAGTTTCACGTGAAACACTCCCCGCTTCGGCGTACAACACCTTGCTGCGCTTCGCCCCGCTCCACCTCGTGTTTCACGTGAAACATCCCTAAGGCCATGACCAGTTGGACATGCGGATGTTTCACGTGAAACACACCTGGATTCCCGCTGTCGCCCACGGTAGATCGAGCAGTTCCAACGCCTGACCGGGCCGAGCGCCACCGGGCGGCACAACAGCAAGGGCATCAGCGGTCGCGATACCGCGCAGCATCGCCGGGCCGTTGTAGTGCAGCGGCACGGCGGCGTCACCGCGCAGAGCGACGGGAATCAGCCGGGTGTCGTACGGGTGCCCATGCGCCGACTCCCGCAGGGGCAACGCATACGGCTCCTGGGCCGCGTGCCCGGCGAGGGTCCGCAGCAGTGGCTCGGCGAGCGTGAAGAGTCCCGATACGGCGGCCAGCGGGTTGCCCGGCAGACCCACGAGGTGCTGCCGCTCCTGTGTCCGGGCCAGCAGCATGGGGTGGCCCGGGCGCACCTTGACGCCGTTGACGAGGAGTTCGGCACCGAGGCGGCGCAGGGTGGGGTGGACATGGTCGACGGGTCCGGAGGCCGTTCCGCCCGTGGTGACGATGAGGTCGGCCGTGGACGTACGGACGGCCTCGTACAGCGCGTCGGCGTCGTCCCCGAGGCGGCGTACGGCGGTGACCTCGGCGCCGAGCGCGCGTAGCCAGGAGGGCAGCATCGGGCCGAGGGCGTCCCGGATCAGACCGTCACGCGGGAGGCCCTCGGTGAGCAGTTCATCGCCGAGGACGAGCAGTTCGACCCGGGGGCGGGGGAGGACGGTCAGGGTGTCGTAGCCGGCCGCCGCCGCGAGGCCGAGCGCCGCCGGGGTGATCAGCGTGCCCAGCGGCAGCAGTTGGTCGCCGCTGCGGCACTCCTGGCCACGGGGGCGGATGTCCTGGCCGTGGGCGAGGTCCCGGGTGGGGTGCAGGCGACCCTTGTCGTCCGTGCGGCCGTGTTCGCTGCGCAGTACGGCGGTGGTGTCGGGCGGGATACGGGCGCCGGTGGCGATCCGGACCGCCTCGCCGTCGGTGAGCCGCCCGGACTCGGCGTGCCCTGCCAGCACCCCGTCCGCCCGTACGTCCCAGGGGCCCGGCCCGGCGACCGCCCAGCCGTCCATCGCGGAGGTGTCGAAGGAGGGGAGGTCGGTGAGGGCGGTGAGGGGGGCGGCGAGAACGAGGCCGAGCGCGTCGTCGACGGTGACGGAGATCGGGGTGCGGCGCCCTCCCGAGCGGGCGGCGCGCTCGGCGATGGCACGGGCCTCGGGCCAGGGGGTGGATCTGTGGTGGCTGTCGTCCTTGGCGGAGTGGGCGCGGTGGTCTCCCGGCGAACGGTCGCCGCCTGTGGAGGAGTGACCGCCGTGAGGGGGTCTGCCGCCTTGCGGGGAGTGGCTGGCTTGGGGGGAGTGGCTGGCTTGGGGGGAGTGGCTGGCTTGGGGGGCGTGGCTGGCTTGGGGGGCGTGGCTGGCTTGAGACGAGTGGCCGCTTGGGGAGGGTGCTTCCCGTCCGGAGCGTGGTTGGTCCCGCCCCCGGTCGCCCCTGTCGTTGGCCACGGCCAGCGCCTCCTCCACGTCGAGTTCGTCGGCGTCCTGAGCGGCGGTCATCCGGCGTCCGGGGTGCTGTCGGGGGCGGCGGAGGCACCGCCCGGGCCAGTACCGGACGCGGTGTCCGTGCCGGAAGCGGGGGCGCCGCCCTGCTTGCCACCCGGCTCGGCGTCGGGGGCGTTCTCGTCGGCCCAGCGCAGGGCCAGCGCGGAGGCCTTGCGAGCGGCCTCCGCGACCGCTTCGGGACCGCCCCCGGCCTTGGCCGCCGCGTACCCGACGAGGAACGTGGTCAGCGGGGCGGCGGGCCTGGCCACCGAGTGCGCGGCATCACGGGCCAGATCGAGCAGCTCGCGGATGTCGACGTCCAGGTCGATCCCCAGCTCGTCCTTGACTGCGGAAATCCATTCATCCAACACGTGGCCATGCTCCCTGATCCGTGCGCGGGCGGCGGCGATGTCGTCCCAGGTGTCGCAGTCGAAGGACGCGACCGGGTCGGTGATACGGGTGAGGTGGAGCGCGGCGATCAGCCGCCGCAGGGGCAGCCCGGCCGTCCCACCGTGCTCGGCGGCGAGCCGGGCCAGCTCCCGTCGCAGGGCATCGGCCCGGTAGGCGGCCACCAGGGGCTGATCACGACCGTCGGGGTCGGTGAGCAGGACGCCTTCGACGGAGGCTGGAGGGGGACCGCCTTCGACGGGGGTGCGGGCGGGAGTCCCTTCGGCGTCGGCGGGCACGGGCATGCCCTCGGCGGCGGACCCGGGCGGAGGGCCGCTCGTGTGCTCGTCGAGCGGCGGCGTGGTCCGGCCGTCGCCATCGGCGTCACCGGCGCGCAGGGCCTCGACCAACCGCCGTACCGTCTCCTCCCCCAGGAACGGCAGGTCGGCCGAGAGGACCACGACGTACGGAGCGGTGGTGTTGCGGAGCCCGGCGTCGAGGGCGGCGAGCGGGCCGCCACCCGGGGGCTCCTCGCGGGCCCAGAGCACGGGTCGTGCGGTGGGGCGGGGATCGGCGACGACCACGGTCGTCCCGGCTCCGGCACAGGCGGCCAGCACCCGGTCCAGCAGAGCCCGTCCGCCCACACGGACTCCGGGTTTGTCCGCGCCACCGAGCCGCCGGGCGGCACCCCCGGCGAGCACGACGGCGTCGTACGCCTCGGCACCGGGGCCGCCCGGAAACTCGTACGCGGTCATCCCCCGAGTATGCGTGCCCCGGCGATCACAGGGAACGCGGGGGAGGCGGCGCGGTGGGAGCCGGGGTGAGGTCCGCCGGCAGAGGTGCGCGTCCTTGCGGGGAGGCGGCGCGGGCGGGAGCGGCTGCGAGATCCGCCGACAGCGGAGACGGGCCCCGCCGCACGGCAATGCGGGCGGAGCCGGAGCAAGGTCCACCGCCAGCGGAGCCGGGCCCTCGCGGGCGGAGCCGGAGCAAGCCCGCCGAAAGCGGAGGCGGGCCCTCGCGGGCGCAGCGGCGCCGTCGGAGCCGGAGCGAGGTCCACCGGCGGCACGTGTCCGGCGCGGCGGCGCGTGAGCGCGGCCGGATGGCCGGGCCGGGGCCTCCACCGGCCCGGGTCGGAGTGCGCGCGGCCGATCAGAGTGTGCGCAGCAGCACCGCCGGTTGTTCGACGCAGTCGGCGACATGGCGCAGGAAGCCGCCCGCCGTGCCGCCGTCGCAGACCCGGTGGTCGAAGGTGAGCGAGAGCTGCACGACCTGCCGTACCGCCAACTCGCCCTGGTGCACCCACGGCTTGGGGACGATACGGCCGACGCCGAGCATGGCCGCCTCGGGGTGGTTGATGATCGGCGTGGAGCCGTCGACGCCGAAGACGCCGTAGTTGTTCAGCGTGAAGGTCCCGCCGGTCAGCTCCGCCGGGGTCAGCGTCCCCGTCCGCGCGGCCTCCGTCAGCCGGGCGAACTCGGTGCTCAGCGACTCCGCGTTCCTGGTGTGGGCGTCTCGCACCACGGGCACCACCAGCCCCCGCTCGGTCTGCGCGGCGAACCCGAGGTGCACCTGGTCCAGCCGTACGACCTCGCGGGCCGCCATGTCGACCGTGGAGTTGAGCTCCGGGTAGCGGGCCAGCGCGGCGGTGCAGATCCGGGCGAGCAGCGCGAGGAGGGAGATCTTCGGGCCGCCGGTGGCATTCATCGCCGTACGGGCGTTCATCAGCTCCGTGGCGTCGGCGTCCACCCAGCAGGTCGCGTCGGGGATCTCCCGCCGACTCCGCGACAGCTTGTCGGCGACGGCCCCGCGAATGCCCCGGAGGGGGACACGTGTGCCGGGGGCGGTCTCCGCGCGCGTGGAGGCCGCGAGGGGTGGAGCAGCGGATGCGAGGGGCGGCGCGGACAGGGGCAGGGGCTGCGGGGACATGGCGGCGGGCCGCGCGAGGGGAGCTTCCGGTGCCGAGGTGCCGGCGGTGACAGCCGGTCCGGCGGTCCGCAGCGCGTACTCCACGTCCGCCCGAAGGATCAGGCCGTCGGGCCCGGAACCGCGCACCTTCCGCAGATCCAGACCGTGCTCGCGCGCGAGCCGACGCACGAGCGGTGAGATGACCGGCACGGGGCCGTGGGGCCGCTCGGGGGCGGCAGTCGACGCGGGTCCGCCGGGCCTCTCGGGAGCGACCGAGACAGGCCCTTCGGTCCGCCCGGGAGCGGCGGTCGGCGCGCGTGTCACATCGGGCGCGGCGAGTGCCATGGGCGCGGCAGGCTCAGCGGCGGCCGATGTCGACGGAGTGGGCCGAGCGGGCTCACCCGGCCGAGCCGGCTCCCCCGGCCGTACCCTCCTGCGCCGTGCCGGAGGCGCTCCGGTGCCGTAGCCCACCAGCACGTTCCCGGAGCCCTCGGTCTTCCCGGCGGAGCCGGTGCCCTGCGCCGTGCCGGGGCTCCCGGCGCCGCCGTCGGCGACCGGCGGTCCCACCGCCACCGTCAACAGCGGTGCCCCCACGGGCAGTTCCGTGCCCTCCTCGCCGAAGCGGGCGGTGACGACGCCGCCGTAGGGGCAGGGGACCTCGACCATGGCCTTGGCCGTCTCGACCTCGACGACGGGCTGGTCGACGGCGACGACGTCCCCGACCTGGACCAGCCAGCGGACGATCTCGGCCTCGGTGAGCCCTTCGCCGAGGTCGGGCAGCTTGAACTCCAGCACCTGGGCCATCAGCTCTCCGCCTCCCACTGCAGCCGCCCCACCGCGTCCAGAATCCGGTCGACGCCGGGCAGATGGTGACGCTCCAGCATCGGCGGCGGATACGGGATGTCGAACCCGGCGACGCGCAGCACGGGCGCCTCCAGGTGGTGGAAGCAGCGCTCGGTGACCCGGGCCGCGATCTCGCCGCCCGGTCCGCCGTAGCCGCCGGACTCGTGGACGACGACGGCGCGACCGGTGCGCCGTACCGACGCGGCGACGGTCTCGTCGTCGAAGGGCACCAGGGAGCGCAGGTCGACGACTTCGAGGTCCCAGCCCTCGGCCGTGGCCGCCTCGGCGGCCTCCAGGCAGACGGGGAGGGACGGCCCGTAGGTGATGAGCGTGGCGCTGCGGCCGGTACGGCGCACGACCGCGCGGCCGATCGGCTCGACGGTCCGCGGTTCCTCGGGGTTCCAGGAGTCCTTGGACCAGTACAGACGCTTGGGTTCGAGGAAGACGACGGGGTCGTCGGAGGCGATGGCGGCGCGCAGCAGCCCGTAGGCGTCGGCGACGGTGGCGGGCGTGACGACATGGAGCCCCGGAGTCGCCATGTAGTACGCCTCGGAGGAGTCGCTGTGGTGCTCGACGCCGCCGATGCCGCCGCCGTAGGGGACGCGGACGGTGATGGGCAGCGGCATCGCCCCGCGCGTGCGGTTGCGCATCCGGGCGACATGGCTGATGAGCTGTTCGAACGCCGGGTAGGCGAACGCGTCGAACTGCATCTCCACGACCGGCCGGAGCCCGTACATGGCCATGCCGACGGCCGTTCCGAGGATGCCGGCCTCGGCGAGCGGAGTGTCCGTGACCCGGTCCTCGCCGAACTCCTCGGCGAGCCCGTCGGTGACCCGGAAGACCCCGCCGAGGGTGCCGACGTCCTCCCCCATGACGTGCACGGTGGGATCGGCGGTCATGGCATCCCGCAACGCGCGCGTGAGGGCCTGCGCCATGGTGGCCGGCTTGAGGGCGACGGTGGTCATCGGCCCGCCCCTTCCGCGCGCCCGGCGCCTGAGACCGACCCGGCGGCGCCTCCGGCGTGCCCGGCATGCCCGGTGTGGTCCGTGTGGGGCTCGGCCTCCGCGGCCAACTCGGCCCGCAACTGAGCCGCCTGCTCCCGCAGTTGAGAGGTCGGCTCGGCGAACACATGGGCGAAGAGATCCATGGGGTCCAGCGCCGGGTCCTGGTTCATGCGCTCGCGCAGATCGGCGGCCATGGCCTCGGCGGCGTCCAGCACGGCCTGGATGCCGTCGTCGTCGAGGAGCCCACGCTCCGTCAACTCGTGCTCCAGGAGCGCGATCGGGTCATGAGCGCGCCATGTCTCGACCTCGGCGTCCACGCGGTAGCGGGTGGCGTCGTCGGCGTTGGTGTGGGCGTCGATGCGGTACGTCACCGCCTCGATCAGCGTGGGACCACCACCCGCGCGCGCGTGGGCCACGGCTTCGGCGAGCACCTGGTGCACGGCCACCGCGTCGTTGCCGTCGACCAGCCGGCCCGGCATCCCGTACCCGACGGCCTTGTGGGCCAGAGAAGGAGCGGCGGTCTGCTTCTCCAGCGGTACGGAGATCGCGAAGCCGTTGTTCTGGACGAGGAAGACGACCGGGGCCTGCCAGACGGCCGCGAAGTTGAGCGCCTCGTGGAAGTCGCCCTCACTGGTGCCGCCGTCGCCGACCAGGGCGAGCGCGACCACGTCGTCCCCCTTGAGGCGGGCGGCGTGCGCGAGCCCCACGGCGTGCGGGAGCTGGGTCGCGAGCGGGGTGCACAGGGGCGCGACCCGGTGCTCGTGGGGGTCGTAACCGGTGTGCCAGTCGCCGCGCAGCAGGGTGAGCGCCTGGACGGGGTCGAGGCCGCGGGCGACGGCGGCGAGGGTGTCCCGGTAGCTCGGGAAGAGCCAGTCACGCTGCTCCAGGACGAGCGCGGCGGCGACCTCGCAGGCCTCCTGACCGGTGCTGGAGGGGTAGACGGCGAGGCGGCCCTGCTTGGTCAGGGCCGTGGCCTGCGCGTTGTACCGGCGCCCGCGGACCAGCTCGGCGTAGAGCCGGCGCAGCAGGGCGGGATCGGCATCGGCCGCCGCGTCGGTGCCGAGCACGCGATACGGCCGGGCGTCGGGCAGCAGCGGAGCGGGGTCCGTACGGGGCTGCCAGGCGGGCGGCGGTGTCGGGCGGTACGCGCCCCGCTGCTCCATGACCGTCATACGGCACCTCCTCGTGGGAGCGGCTGTGGGACACGGCACGGCTGTGACGCGTCTCACCTACCGATTGTTCGGTCGATGACGCATTTTGGCTACAGGCACCCTCAGGCTGTGGACAAACGGTTCTGCACAGCCTGCAATGAACGCAGTACGTCCATGGTAGGGAGGCGGGGGAACATGGCACCTGAACAAATGGCCGAGCCGCCGGAGCACGGCCCGGCCCTGCCACCCCCTCGACCGCTGGACGCCATAGATCAGGACATCCTGCGCATGCTCCAGGCCGACGGCCGCGCCTCGATACGGTCCGTCGCCGAACGCGTCCATGTCTCCCGCGCCAACGCCTACGCCCGTATCAACCGCCTCATCGAGGACGGCGTGATCCGTGGCTTCGGGGCGCGCGTGAACCACGAACGCGCCGGAAACGGCACCTCGGCCTACATCACCCTCAAGATCGTGCAGAACTCCTGGCGCACGGTCCGCGAACAACTCCGCCAGCTCTCCGGCGCCGCTCACATCGCCCTGGTGGGCGGCGACTTCGACGTCCTGCTGCTGGTGCACACCCCGGACAACAGAGCCCTGCGCGAGGTCGTCCTCACCAAACTCCAGGCCATCCCGGAGGTCCTGAGCACCCGCACCCTGCTGGTCTTCGAGGAGGAGGACGTGGAACCGGAGGGGTGAGCCGCACAGGGCGGCCGATGAGCATCACTGCTCCCTGCGGAGCCCCCCGAAGACCACCTGGACGACCGCGTCGGAGACCTCGCGTTCGCCCATGCCACGGCCGTCCGGGCGGTACCACTCCACGATGGAGTTGATCATCCCGAAGACGAGGCGGGTGGCGAGGCGCACCTCCACGTCGCCGCGTACGTCGCCTTCGGCCGCGGCGGCCTTCAGCAGCTCGGCGACCCGGTGGTCGAAGTCGCGGCGCCGCTCCAGGGCCCAGCGCTCGGTGGCGGTGTTCCCCCGCACCCGCAACAGCAGCGTCACGTAGGGCAGTTCGGTGACGAGGACCTCGACCATGCGTCGCACCACGTACTCCAGGCGCTCCACGGCGCGCCCCACGCGCGCGTGGTCCTCGTCGAGGATGCCGAAGAGCCCGTCGATCGCCCGGCTGACGGCCCGGCGCAGCAACTCCTCCTTGCCGGCGACGTGGTGGTATATCGACGACTTGGAGATGCCCGCCGCTTTGGAGAGATGCTCCATGGACGTGCCGTCGTAGCCGCGTTCGTTGAAGACCTGGACGGCGACGGAGAGCAGCGATTCCGGGGTGTAGGTGTCACGCTTGGCCGTGGTCATGAGGTGCCCTCCCGCTTCTCGGCAGCGTGTCCATGGCGATACAGCGCCAGAGAGGGCGCGTAGCGGCCGGAGGGTTCCCGCAGATGCAGTTCCTCCAGCAGGTCGTGCGCCCAGACCCGGCCGATTCTGCGGCTCCATTCGAAGGGCCCCAGCGGGTAGTTGACGCCGAGCCGCATCGCCGTGTCGATGTCCTCCTCGGTGGCCACGCCCTTGGCCACGGCGTCGTGCGCGAGGTCGACGATCCGGGCCACCGTGCGGGCGACGATCATTCCCGGGGCGTCCCCGATGACGCTGACGGCCTTGCCGAGCGCCTGGAAGAGCCCGATGGCCTCGGTGAGCGTCTGCTGAGCGGTGTCCTGGGAGGCCGACAGGGCGATCCGGGTGGCCCGGCGGTAGTCGAGCGCCAGGTCGAAGTAGACGACGTCCCGGAACTCCACGGACGTCTGACCGTCCGCGAGCGCCAGTTGACCGCCGCTCGGCAGGACGAGCCGGGTGCCGTGGTCCTCGTCGTCCTCCCGTACGGGGATGCCCGCCTCCCGGATCAGGGTGAGCAGTTCGCAGGCCGGTCCCAGATCGCCCTCGGCGACGACGTACGCGGGCGGCCGGACCGGTTCGGCGGTGTGCGGCTCGGGCGGCTCGGCGCCGTCCGTGTAGTCGTACCAGCCCTGTCCCGTCTTGCGGCCGAGCCGGCCGGACTCGACGAGCCGGCGCTGGGCCAGCGAGGGCGCGAAGCGCACGTCCTGGAAGAAGGCCCGCCACACGGAGTGGGTGACCGACTCGTTGACGTCCTGCCCGATCAGGTCGGTCAGCTCGAACGCGCCCATCCTGAAACCGCCCGACTCGCGCAGGACCGCGTCGATCGTGGCCGGATCGGCGGCCTGGGCCTCGTAGACCGCGAAGGCCTCGGCGTAGAACGGCCGTGCGATGCGGTTGACGATGAAGCCGGGGGTGTCGGCGCAGGCGACGGGGGTCTTGCCCCAGGCACGGGCCGTCTCGTACGCGCGCGTGGCCGATGTGACGTCGGTGGCGAACCCGGAGACGACCTCGACGAGCGGCAGCAGCGGCGCGGGGTTGAAGAAGTGCAGGCCCACGAAGCGCCCGGGCAGCCTCAGGGCACCGCCGATGGCCGTGACGGAGAGGGAGGAGGTGTTGGTGGCGAGCAGACAGTCCTCGCCGACGATGTCCTCCAGCGCGCGGAACAGCTCCTGCTTGACGTCCAGCCGCTCCAGGACGGCCTCGACGACGAGGGCGCAGTCCGCGAGACCTTCGAGGCTCTCCACGGCGTCCAGCCGGGCGCGGGCGGCGTCGCGTTCGGCACCCGTCAGTCGGTCCTTGGCGACGAGCCGGTCGAGCCGGGCTCCGATCGCCTCGACGGCCTGCGCGGCACGCCCGGGGGCGGCGTCGTACAGGCGTACGGGGTGACCCGCGACCAGCGCGACCTGGGCTATGCCCTGGCCCATGGTGCCCGTGCCGACGACGGCGACGGGGCTGCTGAGGTCAAGTGCTGACATGCCCGCGATCCTCCCGCACAGGGTTTTCCACAGAAGGGGCAGGCCCCCTTGTCCCGACCGATCGTTCGGTTACTCTAGCCGTGTCAGCCTGTTCCTGCCCAGGTCAGGGCTCAAAGAAGAGCTCCTGACGTGAGGAGTTGGTCCCGCATGGCCGCCGCACTGTCCGCGCCCGATCTGATCGCCAAGCACCGGCCCACCCTCGACCAGGCGCTGGAAGCGATCCGCACGCGCGCGTACTGGTCCCCGCACCCCGAGCACCCCAAGGCGTACGGCGAGAACGGCAGCCTGGGCATGGCCGAGGGCAAGGCCGCCTTCGACGCCCTCCTCGGCACCCGCATCGACCTGGACCAGCCCGGCACCGACGACTGGGTGGGCGACGAGACCTCCCCGTACGGCCTGGCGCTCGGGATCACCTATCCGCACGCCGACATCGACACACTGCTGCCGGCGATGAAGGCGGGGCAGCGCGCGTGGCGCGACGCGGGCGCCGAGGCGCGCGCGGTGGTGTGCCTGGAGATCCTCAAGCGGATCAGCGACCGCACCCACGAGTTCGCGCACGCGGTCATGCACACCTCCGGCCAGGCGTTCATGATGGCCTTCCAGGCGGGCGGCCCCCACGCCCAGGACCGCGGCATGGAGGCGGTGGCGTACGCGTACGCGGAACAGGTCCGCACCCCCGACAACGCCGAGTGGACCAAGCCGCAGGGCAAGCGCGACCCGCTCACGATGACCAAGCGGTTCAAGCCGGTGCCGCGCGGGATCGCCCTGGTCATCGGCTGCAACACCTTCCCGACGTGGAACGGCTACCCGGGCCTGTTCGCCTCCCTCGCCACCGGTAACGCGGTCCTGGTCAAGCCCCACCCGCGCGCCGTGCTGCCGCTCGCCCTCACCGTCCGGGTCGCCCGCCAGGTGCTCGCCGAGACGGGCTTCGACCCGAACCTGGTGGCCCTGGCCGCCGAGCGTCCCGGCGAGGGCATCGCCAAGGCCCTCGCGGTGCGCCCGGAGATCCGCATCATCGACTACACGGGCTCCACCGCCTTCGGCGACTGGCTGGAGGCCAACGCCCGCCAGGCGCAGGTCTACACGGAGAAGGCCGGCGTCAACACGGTGCTCGTCCACTCCACCGACGACTACAAGGGCATGCTGTCCAACCTGGCGTTCTCGCTGTCCCTCTACAGCGGCCAGATGTGCACCACCCCGCAGAACCTGCTGATCCCCCGCGACGGCATCACCACCGACGAGGGCCCCAAGTCCTACGACGAGGTGGTCACCGATCTCGCCAAGTCGGTCGGCGGTCTGCTCGGCGACGACGCCCGCGCGAACGCCCTGCTCGGCGCCATCGTCAACCCCGATGTGAAGGCCCGCCTCGAAGCCGCCGCCGCTCTGGGCGAAGTCGCCCTCGCCTCACGGGAGATCGCCAACCCCGAGTTCCCGGGCGCGGTGGTGCGTACGCCGGTGATCGTGAAGCTCGACGGGGCAAAGCCGGACGACGAGGCCGCCTACATGAACGAGTGCTTCGGGCCGGTGTCGTTCGCCGTCGCGGTCGACTCGGCGCAGGGCGCGGTGGAGCTGCTGCGGCGCACGGTCCGGGAGAAGGGCGCGATGACGGTCGGCGCGTACACCACCTCCGGTGAGGTGGCCGAGGCGGTGGAGGAGGCGTGCCTTGAGGAGTGCGCCCAGTTGTCGCTGAACCTCACGGGTGGCGTGTATGTGAACCAGACGGCCGCGTTCTCGGACTTTCACGGGTCTGGTGGCAACCCGGCGGCGAACGCCGCGTTGTGCGACGGCGCGTTCGTGGCCAACCGCTTCCGGGTGGTGGAAGTACGCCGGGACTCCTGAGGCCCCCTAACAGGCCCTCGCGCCCCCGGTCGCACTCCAGTGGTACAGCGTCATCGCCACACTCGTCGCCAGGTTGTAGCTGGAGACCTGGGGGCGCATCGGCAGGGACAGCAAGTGGTCGGTGCGTGCGCGGAGTTCGGCGGACAGGCCGCTGCGTTCGGAGCCGAAGGCGAGGACGGCGTCGTCCGGGAGCTGCACGCCCCGGATGTCGTCGCCCTCGGGGTCCAGCGCGAACAGCGGGCCGGGCGGCAGTTCCGCCACCTCCAGTCGCTCCACGGCGGTCGCGAAGTGCAGGCCCGCACCACCGCGTACGACCGTGGGGTGCCAGGGGTCCAGCGTGCCGGTGGTGACCACCCCGGTCGCCCCGAAACCGGCCGCGAGCCGGATCACGGCACCGGCGTTGCCCAGGTTGCGCGGATTGTCGAGGATGATCACCGGGGCGGTGCGCGGGGTGTGCGCGAGCGCCGCCAGATTGGTCGCGCGCGCCGGGCGTACGGCCAAGGCGGCGACCGCCGTGGGGTGCGGACGCGGCACGAGCGTGCGGTACGTCTCCTCCGGGACCTCCCACAGCAGCTCCGCGAGCCGGTCCCGTACGTCCGGGGCCAGCTCGTCGGCCAGGGCGAGTGCCGCCGCGCGGTCGGCGGCGACAGCCACCGGGACCTCGGCGCCGAAGCGTACGGCGTGCTTGAGGGCGTGGAAGCCGTCCAGCAGCACGGAGTTGTCGACGCGCCGGTGCCAGGCCCGTACCGGGTCGTCGGGCGCCGCCGCGTCGGCTGGTGTCGCGCTCGCCGGGTCGTTCATACGGTGCAGCCTATGCGTCGTTCAGGCGGTGAAACCGACGTGCGCCTGCTCGGCGTCCTGCTTCTGCTGCGCGGCCGGTGCCCGTTCCTCGTCCGGGTCCGGCGACGCGCCGCCGCGTCCCGGGAGCACCCGGCGTACGACGCGGGCACGCGCGCGTGACACCCAGCCGCCGAGGCGCTTCAGGAAGGGCGTCGGCAGGAAGACGGCGTCGGCGGCGATCATCGCGAGCGAGAAGAACGGCAGGCCCAGCACCAAGGCGATCACCGCGTGCTCGGTCATCATGACCGCCAGCAGCACGTTCTTGACGCGCCGGTTGAAGAGTGTGAACGGGAAGGCGACCTGGACGAGAACCGTCCCGTACGTCGCCAGCATCACCATCGTGCCGCTCGACGACATCAGGTCGGAGAGCATGGGCCAGGGCGAGAAGTAGTCCAGGTGGAGCGGGTAGTAGACGGCGGTGCCGTCCTGCCAGCGCGAGCCCTGGATCTTGTACCAGCCGGCCGCAGCGTAGATCAGACAGGCCTCGGCCATGATCACGAAGAGGGCGGCGTTGTGGACGAGGTTGCCGATGATGTCGAACACGTTGTGGGACCTGCCGTACCGGTCCACGCGGCACACGAACCACCACAGCGCGTACACGACCCACAGGCCCCAGAAGATCACCAGCCAGCCAAGGCTGAGCAGACCGCCGAAGGTCACCACGAGCAGGGCGAAGCCGAGCACGGCCCACAGGGTCGGCCCGACACGGTCCTCCGGCTCCTTGCCCTCGCGCAGGGCGCGCGCCCGCGTGCGCCGGGCGCGTCGGGCGTCCAGGGACCAGACCTGGCCGCAGCGGACGAGGACGAGGTAGATCGACATCAGATGGATGACGTTGTCGCCGCCGTCGCCCATGAAGACGCTGCGGTTCTGCAGCGACAGGACGCCCACCATGAAGAGCACGCTCGCGACACGGGTGCGCCAGCCGAGCAGCAGCATGAGGCTCGACAGCATGGCGAGCGCGTACACGATCTCGAACCACACCGCGCTGTCCGACCACATCAGGACGGTGAACGCCTCGTTGTCCACGGTGAGTCGCTGGGCGAGATCCCAGCTCCAGGGCCCGTCGGGGCCGTACAGCTCATTGCGGTGCGGGAACTCGCGCAGCAGGAACAGGAGCCAGGTGAGCGAGAATCCGATACGGATGATCGCGCTCTGGTAGGGGCCGAGCGCATTGTCCGTGAGGCGGGTGATGCCGCCGGCGACGACCGAGGAGAGCCGCGCCCGGGCACCGGCGGGAGTGCTCGGGTTCGACGCGTTCAGGGTGCTCGGGTTCGGTGAGCTCACTGGGCGCTCGCCCCCGTCCGGTCGGCGTCGCCCTGATCGTCGGCCATACGGTCGCTGTCGGTCACCGTCCACCAGGACAGCTCTCGGACAACGGGTTCCTCGGACACCGTTTCCTCGCTCCAGTCGGGCGGCCGCACATTCGTGGTGCGCGACCGGACCTGTATACGGTCGATGACCCCATCGGCGCCGCCGACCTCTTCGCGGTCGAGACGGAGCATCACGATGCGACGCAGATAACGCTCGGACAGCTCACCCCGGGAGGTGGTGGCGCGGTTCTCGGCGTCGTGCGAGGCGACGTAGAAGTCCCAGGCCCGGCGCAGCTCGTTCTGCTGGGTGTGGCTGGGAATGAGATTGCCGTCGATGGCGGCGCCGTCCTGGGCGGACAGGTTGTACCAGCCGGTCGTGCGGACCTCACCGCCCGAGGTGCGGACCTCGGCACGGACCTGCACGGCGATGTTCTGCTGCAACGGGTTCGGCGCGAACAGCTTCCAGTTCTGCTCGAACTCCGGGTACACCCATTCATCGACCGCCTGACCGTGCTGCTTCGTCAGTGTGTTCGAGGGCGCGATATGCAGAAACACCAGCACGAGGTGCGCGCACGCTCCCACCGCGACGACGGCCAGCGCGAGCGCCACGGCTATCTGGTACGGGAGGGGGAGCGCGGCGATACCGGTGGTCGGCTGCGACGCCGGTCGGCCCGGTGGGGCCGGTGGGGCCGGTGGGGCCGGTTCCGTTGCCGGTTCCGCCGGTTGCGCGGTTTGCACCGGGGCAGGGGTCGGGGAGGCGGAGCCCTCGGGCTCGTCCGGCTCGCGCCGGACGTTCGAGACCTCGTCGTTCGCGTCCATTCCGCCCCGCTCCCCGATTGCCGATTCCGGTCCGCTACCCACCGGAACTTACTCAGCCGTGTCCATCCGGCACAGCCTCATCGGCCACACCAGTCACATCGTCACACCGATCACACAGCACGCACGAGGTTATCCACAGCGGGGGACACCTTACGGCGGCATGGCCCACCATTGAGCCAAGGCGAGCGCCCGGACCGAACGATCGGTAGATCGATCTCCGCGATCGGGTGCCTCGCCGACAGCGCCATTCCCTTCTTCTAGAACCTGTTCTATCTTGACGCCCCGTCATCGGGGACTCGGGCGACACGGAAGGGCAAAACCGTGGACTTCACCTTCACCGAGGAGCAGCAGGCGGCGGGCGAGGCGGCGAGGGCGGTGTTCGCCGGGGTCGCCCCGGACGGGGTGCCGAGCCCCTCTCTGGTACCGGGCGCCGTGGCCGACGACTTCGACCGCGCCCTGTGGACGAGGCTCGCCGACGCGGACCTGCTCAGCCTGCTGCTGGACCCCGCGTACGGCGGTTCGGGGCTGGACGCGATCGCCCTCTGCCTGGTGCTGCGTGAGTCGGCGAAGGTACTGGCCCGGGTGCCGCTGTTGGAGAGCAGCGCGGCCGCGGTGGCCGTACAGGCGCACGGCGGCGAGGAGTTGAAGGCGGAGCTGCTGGCCCGGATCGGCCGGGGCGAGACCGTACTGACCGTCGCCGCCCACGGCCGCACCGGCCACGACCCCGCCGAACTCGCCGTCACCGCACGGCGGGAGGACGCCGGCGCTTGGGTTCTGGACGGCGTGCAGACAGGGGTGCCGTGGGCGTACGACGCCGACTTCGTCGTCGTACCGGCGACGGTCGTGCCCACCGTCGTCCCCGAGGTGCCCGAGCCCGACGCGACAGCCGTCACCAAGGGGCCCCGGCACCTACCGGGTTCCGGAAGCCAGGTCGTGCTCGCCCTCGTCCCCCGGGTCCACGAAGGTGTCGCGCTCGCCGAGCAGGTCTCCACGAGTGGCGAGCGGCTGGCCGAGCTGCGGCTGGAGTCGACCCGGATCGCCGCGCGGTACATCATCGACGCGGAGGGCGCGTGGGAACGGCTGAGGGAGCTGCTGACCACCGGGACCTGCGCGCTGGCGCTCGGGCTGGGGGAGGCGGTGCTCGGGATGACCAGCGACTACGCCGGCAAGCGGGAGCAGTTCGGGTACCCGATCGCCACGTTCCAGGCCGTCGCCGTGCAGGCCGCCGACCGTTATATCGATCTGCGCGCGATGGAGGCGACCCTGTGGCAGGCCGCCTGGCGGATCAGCTCGGGCGCCGGGGGCGCGCTACCCGCCGCCGGTGACGTGGCCGTCGCCAAGATCTGGGCCTCCGAGGGCGTACGCCGGGTCGTGCAGACCGCGCAACACCTGCACGGAGGCTTCGGCGCCGATGTCGACTACCCCCTGCACCGCTACCACGCCTGGGCCAAGCACCTCGAACTGTCCCTCGGCCCCGCGGCGGCGCACGAGGAGGCCCTCGGCGACCTCCTGGCCGCCCACCCACTGGGCTGAGCGCCTCGCACGCCGGCAGTGAGGGCGCGCACCAGCTTCCCGCGCGCCCCTACGACCCGGTCTGGCCCCGTCTGCTCCGGCCTGCCCAGGTCCGATGCCGCGGGCTTCCCGACATCCGTCCCTAGAGGACGAACCCCGCCCCGCCCTTGTCGTCCACCACCGGGCGGCCGGCGGCTGCCCAGACCTGCATACCGCCGTCGACGTTCACCGCGTCGATGCCCTGCTGCACTAGATACATGGCGACCTGCGCCGAACGCCCGCCCGAGCGGCAGATCACATGAACCCTGCCGTCCTGCGGCGCCGCCTCGGTGAACTCGCCGTAGCGCGCCACGAACTCGCTGATGGGGATGTGCAGCGCCCCTTCGGCATGGCCCGCCTGCCACTCGTCGTCCTCACGGACGTCCAGCAGGAAGTCGCCGTCCTTGAGGTCCGCGACCTCGACCGTGGGCACACCAGCTCCAAGATGCATGCGTCCGACGCTACCGGACCGCCGGCCGACCCCCGACCGGCCGCCGAAAGATCACCGGGGAACGAGGATCACCGGGGAACACGGAGATATACCGAGATACGCCGAGAAGCACCGAAGATCGGCAACGAACCCGGCCGAGCCGACCACCCGGCTGCCACTCCGCTACCCCTTCATCAGGCGACCTCCTCAGGCGACCCTGCTCAGGCCACCTTCCTCGGGCATCCCTCTCGGGCTACCCCTCTTCGCCGCCCCGCGCCCCCTGCCCCAGCAACCCCGCCAGTTCCGCCTCCCGCTGTGCGACCTCCGCCAGCAGTTGCTCGGCGATCTCGTCGAGGAGGCGGTCGGGGTCGTCCGGCGCGAGGCGGAGCATCGAGCCGATCGCCCCCTCCTCCAAGTCCCGGGCGACGACGGAGAGCATCTCCTTGCGTTGGGCGAGCCATTCGAGGCGGGCGTAGAGCTCCTCGCTGCGACTCGGCCTGCGCTCCTCGGGCACGGGCCCCGCGGCCCACTCCTCCGCCAGCTCCCGCAGCAGCACCTCGTCGCCTCGGCCGTACGCGGCGTTGACACGGGATATGAACTCGTCGCGCCGCGCGCGCTCCTTGTCGTCCTGGGCCAGGTCGGGGTGGGCCTTGCGGACCAGCTCGCGGTAGAGCCTGCGGGCCTCGTCGCTCGGCCGGACCCGCTCAGGGGGCCGGACCGGCTGATCGGTGAGCATCGCCGCGGCCTCGGGGAACAGCCCATCCGAGTCCATCCAGCCGTGGAAAAGCTCCTCCACGCCCGGCATGGGCATGACCCGCGCCCGCGCCTCCTGAGCCTTGCGCAGATCCTCGGGATCACCGGTCCGCGCGGCCCTCGCCTCGGCGATCTGGGCGTCGAGTTCGTCGAGTCGCGCGTACATGGGGCCGAGCTTCTGATGGTGCAGCCGGGAGAAGTTCTCCACCTCGACCCGGAAGGTCTCCACCGCGATCTCGAACTCGATCAACGCCTGCTCGGCCGCACGGACAGCCCGCTCCAACCGCTCCTCGGGCCGCTCCACCCCCGCAGACTCACGAGCCCCGCCACCTTCACCGGCCCCGCCGACCACGTTGGCCCCGCCGACCGAGCCGCCCTCATCAGCCCCGTGGCCCTCATCGGCCCCGGCGCCGTCGCCGGCCTCGTCGGCACCCACTCCATCGACGGACCCGGCCCCCGCGCCGGACTCGGTGGACTCGGCGCCCTCCGCGGACTCCGCGCCCGCGACGGGCTCAGCAGGCTCGGCGGGGCGGTCGAACGGGGACTGATCGGCTTCCGGGGTCGTCACCCGCCCCAGCCTAGGCCACACCACGGAACCCCATCGAAGCCCTCCGTCGCCGAGCCCACCGCAGGTGCCCTCACGTCACACCCCCGTCTCCGCCGCGATCCGCCCCGCCCGCACCGCCGCCACCAGATCCGCGTGGTCCGCCTCCGTACGGTCGGCGTAGACCGTGGCGAACGTGGCGATGGCCTCGTCGAACTCCTCGTTCTTGCCGCAGTAGCCGGCGATGAGCCGAGGATCGGCACTGTGCGCGTGGGCACGGGCCAGGAGCGCACCGGTCATACGGCCGTAGTCGTCGATCTGGTCGGCGGAGAGTTCCGCGGGGTCGACGCTGCCCTTGCGGTTGCGGAACTGGCGGACCTGGAAGGGCAGTCCGTGGACGGTGGTCCAGCCCAGCAGGATGTCGCTGACGACCTGCATCCGCTTCTGTCCCAGAACGACCCGGCGGCCCTCGTGGCTCACCTTGGGGACGTCGAACCCGGCCGCCGCGAGGTGTGGCTCAAGTGCCGAGGCGCGGGCCTCCTTCACCTGGAGGACCAACGGCTCACCCCGGTGGTCCAGCAGCAGCACGACATACGAGCGCGTGCCCACGCTGCCGGTGCCGACCACGCGGAACGCCACATCGTGCACGGCGTACCGGGCGAGCAGCGGGTGGCGGTCCTCCGAGAGTGTGGTCAGGTAGTGCTCCAGGGAGGCGGCGACCGCATCGGCGACCGCGTCGTCCACCCGGCTCAGCACGGGCGGGGCGTCCACGAAGCGGCGTCCGCCGCCCGCCACCTGCTCGGTCGCCTTGGCCGCGAAACGGCCGCTGGTGTTGGCCCGGGCCTTCTCGGAGACCCGCTCCAGTGTGCCCAGCAGATCGTGGGCGTCGCTGTGCGAGACCAGTTCCTCGTCGGCGATGGCGTTCCACGCGTCGAGTGCCGGGAGCTTGGCGAGGAGCCGCATGGTGCGCCGGTAGGCGCCCGCCGCGTCGTACGCGGCCTTGCGGCAGATGTCCTCGCCCACGCCTCCGACACGGCCGGCGAGCACCAGGGAGGTGGCGAGCCGCTTGAGGTCCCACTCCCAGGGGCCGTGCACGGTCTCGTCGAAGTCGTTGAGGTCGATGACGAGGCCGCCGCGGGCGTCCGCGTACAGGCCGAAGTTCGCCGCGTGGGCGTCGCCGCAGATCTGGGTGCCGATCCCGGTCATGGGCGTACGGGCCAGATCGTGGGCCATGAGTCCGGCCGCGCCGCGCAGGAACGCGAACGGGCTGGCGGTCATCCGGCCGACCCTTATCGGGGTGAGGGCGGGGATACGGCCGCGGTTGGACTCCTCGACCGCAGTCACCGCGTTCGGCCGGTCGTCGGTGAGCGTCAGCTCGGCGTGCGCGGCGCGCGGCACCCGCTCGCGCAACGCCTTGCCCTCGTCCTTGGGTGACCCCTCCACGGGCCACCTGCCGAACCCGGGCACCCACGAGACCCGCGCCGCCGCGTCCGCACCCGCGCGGGTGGCCGCCGACGCCGCCCCCATCTCCGGCTCCACCGCTGTCGTACCGCTCACGCCGCCCTCGGTCACACCGACCGCCTCCCCCGCACTCTGTCGTACACGAACATCAACTCGTGACGACGGTACCGCCGACGGCGAAAACGCGTCACAGCCTGTGGACAACTCCGCGCCCGTGCCGTCCGTGCCTGTGGAAAACCCACTCACGGGCGCTCGGCCCGGCCGCACCGGCCGGGCCGAGCGCCTCGCGTCACGCCTCGTACGTCGCGTTCGCCGCGGTCGTGATCACCGCCTGTCCGTCGGCCCGGCTCAGCAACTCGGCGGATACCCAGGAGTTCACCGTCGACTGCACGCGCGCGACGAGCGCGCCCTTGTTGGCGAACGGCGCCCCGGCCCAGATCTCGTCGAGCAGGGTCGTGCCGTCGGACTTCGCCGGGTTGGCGACCCCGGAGTCGGTACCGCCGAAGTGGACCTTCGGCTCGGCCCGCCTGATGTAGGCGTGCGTCGGGTCCTCGGTCCCCTCGTGGAAGGGGGCGAACTCGGTGCCGTCCAGCGTGTAGTGCAGGGGCTTTCCGCTCACCGGGGTGAGGGAGGGCAGCAGATCCCCGGAGAGGCCGGCGTTGCGGTACAGGCCGAACGACAGGTAATCGGTGGCGCTGTTCCTGCCGACCAGGTTGACCGGCCCGTAGAACAGGGTCTGCAGGGACGGGTCGTCGAGGGCCTTCTCCACCCTCAGCCGGAACGGCATGGTGATGCGTACGACATCGCCGCCGCGCCAGGTGCGGGACGGGATCGTGAAGTAGCTCCCGGGGGTCGGAGTGCCGCTCACCTCGGCGCCGTTGAGGGTCACGCGGAAGCCCGCGGTCGCCCAGGACGGCACCCTGAGCCGCAGTTCGAAGGCCGCGCTGCCGCCGCCGATGGTGATCGTCGTGCCCTGCTCGCGCGGGTAGTCGGTGGTCTGGGTGACGGTCACGCCCTTGGCGGACCAGTTCAAGGTGGTCGCGCTGTAGAGGTTGACGTAGAGGGCGGTGCCGTCGGCCTTGGTGAAGTACACGGAGTCCTGGTACTTGGTGGCGCTCTCCATGCCGGTGCCCTCGCAGCAGGTGGTGCCCTGCTTGGGGGTGTAGTCGCGCACATGGCCGGGCTTCAGGCCGATGAAGTACGTGACCAGCGGCTTCTCCGCGTCGGCCGTGTCCTGCTTGGAGCCGAGCACCTGGTTGAACAGGGCACGCTCGTAGTAGTCCATGTACTTCGGGTCCTGCTCATGGAAGAACAGGGTCCGGCTGAGCTTGAGCATGTTGTACGCGCAGCAGGTCTCGGCGTTGGTGTCGCTGATGGTCCCCGAGATGACCCCGCGCGCCTTCCAGAACTCACCCGTGCTGGTGCCGCCGATGCCGTACATGCGGGGCGGGACGACCATGCCCCAGAAGTTCTTCGCGGCGGTCAGATAGCGGGCCTCCCCTGTCGCGTCGTACAGGCGTACGTAGCCGGTGAAGATCGGGATGTGCTGGTTGGCGTGCAGCCCGTCGAGGATGTCGGTGTTCGCGGCGCAGGCGTCGATGAGCCGGTCGAGGTCGAACAGCTTGGCGAGGGCGAGATGGTCGGCCTTTCCGGTGAGCGTGTACAGGTCGACGATCGACTCGACGATGCCGCCGAACTCACCGCTGGAGAAGATCCCCCACATCCGTTGCAGGGTGGCGTCGGGCAGCTTGGACAGCCGGGAGTACATCCAGTCGCACATCCCGGACGCCAGGTCCAGCGCCCGGGAGTCGTCCGTGGCCAGATACGCGTCCAGCAGACCCCTGAGGATCTTGTGCGCGGTGTAGTAGGGCGCCCACACCTTCGTGTAGTCGCCGCTGGTCATCGACTCCAGTTCGATGAACTGCGTCTCCGGATACGCGGCGAGGAATCCGGGATGGCTCGGGCCGCCCCAGGTCCGGCGCAGCGTGGCGGTGAGCCCGCGCCCGGAGGCGTCTTCGAAGGTGCCGCCGTCGGTGGCGGAGAAGTAGTACGAGGCCAGGTTGCCGAGCCCCGCGGTGGAGTTCTTGGCCTCGTTGGTCTGCAGCGAGGTGATCTCGGCGGCGGTCAGGGCCCGCGAATAGACGTTGAACTCGTCGAAGGCGCCCGCGTACACGGGGTCGGTTGGAAAGTTGGACCGACCCAGCCAGTTGTTCGTCAGGGTGCCGAGGACGGAGGGGTTGAGCGTCATCGAGGTGTTCGTGGCGACGGGGCTGCCGTTGACGTACAGGGTGCCCGTGGTGCCGGAGATGGTCACCGCGAGATGGCTCCACTGGTTCAGCGGAAGCGCGGCGGTGCCGTTGAGCCCTTGTTCCGAGCCCGGCCCGTTGGTGGTGATGGCGAACCTCGGCACGCCGCTGCCGTTACGGGTGGCGAGGTACATGTACCGGGTGGTGTTGTCGCCGAAGTCGAAGACCCGCTGCCAGTTGGCGTTGTGAGTAGGCTTCACCCAGACCGACAGGGTGATCTCCGCGGAGCCGCCGAGCACGGCGGCGGGGAGGTCGATGTACTGGTACGAGCCCCGGACGTTCTCGTGGGCGCCGCCCCACTTGCCGGTGACGGCGAGCATGCGCGGATCGGTGCGCAGGGCGGCGCGCACCTCGGTGAGCGCGCCGACCATGGTGCGGATCTTGTCGGCGTACGCCTGGTCCCCGGTGGACGCGTACGCCTGCGACAGCATGGTCATGAAGTGGCCGGTGTAGTGGCCGCGGAGGTTGCCGTTGGCCTCGCCGTCCAACCCCTCCCAGCCGCCGGGGGCGACCGCGCCGCCCGTGGAGAGACCGGCGTTGGCGCGGAAGACCTGCAGGAGGCGGTTCACGTCGTAGCCGCGGCCGTGGTCGAGCATCAGCTGCCGCTTGCCGGCGAACAGGCCCTGCCCGAGGGACACGTCCTGGAGCTCGAACGGCCGCACCGACCAGGCGGAGGGCGCGGGAAGGGCGGCGGCGGAGGCGCGACCACCGCCCGCGCCGAAGGAGACTCCCGGTACGGCCGCGGCGAGGATCGCGGACTGGAGGAGGAATCGTCTGGAGAGGGGCGGTGCCATGTGCGCCTCGTCTCTGGCTGGGGGTGGGGCGTGGAAGAGACACGGAAACCGCAATGTTCGAAATCGCGAACGTTGTACGAATTTCCGACCAGAAGATAGGTATGAGGCAGGCGGGCGTCAACGGTGTGGACGGGATTCGTCGGATCAACCTCCATCGCCAGACCCGCAGTTCTCGCCGGAACGATCAACCCATCACGCACCGTTTCACGTGAAACATCACCACCCGTGACGTGATCAGGAACTCAAGATCCCCACCGAACCCCCTGAGAGACTCCTCACACTTCACAGGCCCGATGGCCGGCCGGAGAGCGACCCAAGAGGTCGTGGAAGCACGTGAGTGAGGACACAAAAAAGAAGCGGTCCCATCGTGATCACGATGGGACCGCTTCGCTGTGCGCGAGGGGGGAGTTGAACCCCCACGCCCTTGCGGGCACTGGAACCTGAATCCAGCGCGTCTGCCTATTCCGCCACCCGCGCATTGGGTGTGTCCTCAGGCCCTGTCCTTGCGGGCTGGCGCCTTCCGACATCGAGAAGATTAGCACGCTGGGGAGGGTGCGTTCACATCCCTTGTCCATGGCCGACGAGGACGCACGTCGCCATGTCAGGACCTGCCCGCACGGGCCGAACCCGGGGGCCTCCGGGCGCGTATCAACCAGTGCTGGTTCACGTATCAACCTCGTACCGGTCCTGGCCATCTCTCCTGGAGGAGGACAGGGTGCACAGTCGGGTGCGGGACACTGGTCTCGCGCCGCCTCTACGATCCTTGGCAGAGTGCGGACGGGGGTAGTTCGAAGAGGAGCTCCCGTGGGAATCCGGCAGGGGACTTCAGTGGGCGTCGACACCGGTGACACCGGTCGACCGGGCCGACAGGGGGAACCAGCCGATTTCCCGGTGCGTGGATACGATCAGTAAGCAGTACGGACGCAGTACCCAGAGCGGTGACGACGGAGGAGGTGCCCCATGGGAGTCCTGAAGAAGTTCGAGCAGCGTCTCGAAGGTCTGGTCAACGGCACCTTCGCCAAGGTGTTCAAGTCCGAGGTCCAGCCCGTGGAGATCGCGGGAGCACTCCAGCGGGAGTGCGACAACAACGCGACCATCTGGAACCGCGACCGGACGGTCGTCCCCAACGACTTCATCGTGGAGCTGAGCACGCCCGACTACGAGCGCCTCAGCCCCTACTCCGGCCAGCTCGGCGACGAGCTCGCCGGCATGGTGCGCGACTACGCCAAGCAGCAGCGGTACACCTTCATGGGTGCGATCAAGGTCCATCTGGAGAAGGCCGAGGACCTCGATACCGGCCTGTACCGGGTGCGCAGCCGTACGCTCGCCTCCTCCACCGACCAGCAGGCTCCCGCGGGCGCCCCGGTCGGCCCCGCCACGGGCGGACGCCCCGGCGGCTTCGGCGCACCGGGCGCGGGCCCCTCGGGCGCCCCTCCCATGCCGTCCACACCGCCGCCCGGAGGCCGACCCGGCTCCGCGCCCTATCTCCAGCGGGCCGGTGCCGCCCCGGCGGCCGGCGGACGCACACGCTACTGGATCGAGATCAACGGCACCCGCCATCAGATCTCCCGCCCGACGCTGGTGCTGGGCCGCAGCACCGAAGCCGACGTGCGGATCGACGACCCCGGCGTCTCCCGCCGGCACTGCGAGATCCGGACCGGAACGCCCTCGACGATCCAGGATCTCGGGTCCACCAACGGCATCGTGGTGGACGGGCAGCACACCACCCGCGCTACGCTCCGCGACGGCTCGCGGATCGTCGTGGGCAGCACCACCATCATTTACCGGCAAGCCGAAGGGTGAAGCGGGGGCAATGTCAGAGCTGACCCTCACGGTTATGCGGCTGGGGTTCCTGGCCGTTCTGTGGCTGTTCGTGATCGTGGCCGTGCAGGTCATCCGCAGCGACCTGTTCGGTACGCGCGTCACCCAGCGGGGGTCGCGCCGGGACAACGCGCGCGCCCAGGCCGCCCCCCGGCAGCAGGCCGCGCCCCCGCAGCAGCGCGGCCAGCAGCCCTCCGGCGGCGGCCGCCGCGGCCGTAACGCCCCGACGAAGCTCGTCGTCAGCGAGGGCACGCTGACCGGCACGACCGTCGCGCTGCAGGGCCAGACCATCACCCTGGGCCGCGCACACGACTCCACGATCGTGCTGGACGACGACTACGCCTCCAGCAGGCACGCCCGGATCTACCCGGACCGCGACGGCCAGTGGATCGTCGAGGACCTGGGGTCCACCAACGGCACATATCTCGACCGGAACCGACTGACGACCCCCACGCCGATTCCGCTGGGTGCGCCGATCCGCATCGGCAAAACCGTCATCGAGCTGCGGAAGTAGTGCTACATCATGAATAGGCGCGAGCGGAGCGAGCACGCAGCGGAGGCCCCCACCAGGGGCCCCGGCGCGCTCCCGACCGGAGGGTGGGCACCGTGCGGATGTACCCGGAGCCGACGGGCGAGGTGCGCATGAGTCTGTCACTGCGCTTCGCCGCCGGATCGCACAAAGGCATGATCCGCGAGGGCAACGAGGACTCCGGCTACGCCGGTCCCCGGCTCCTCGCGATCGCCGACGGCATGGGCGGCCAGGCGGCCGGCGAGGTCGCCTCCTCCGAGGTGATCTCCACCCTCGTCACCCTCGACGACGACATCCCCGGCTCCGACATCCTCACCTCCCTCGGCACGGCCGTGCAGCGCGCCAACGACCAGCTGCGCGCCATGGTCGAGGAGGACCCCCAGCTGGAGGGCATGGGCACCACGCTCACCGCCCTGCTCTGGACCGGCCAGCGGCTCGGCCTCGTCCACGTCGGCGACTCCCGCGCGTACCTCCTGCGCGACGGCGTCCTCACCCAGATCACCCAGGACCACACCTGGGTGCAGCGTCTGGTCGACGAGGGCCGCATCACCGAGGAGGAGGCCACCACCCACCCGCAGCGCTCCCTGCTGATGCGCGCGCTGGGCAGCGGCGAACACGTCGAGCCCGACCTCTCCATCCGTGAGGTCCGCGCCGGCGACCGCTATCTGATCTGCTCCGACGGCCTGTCCGGCGTGGTCTCCCACCAGACGATGGAGGAGACCCTCGCCAGCTACCACGGCCCCGAGGAGACCGTCCAGCAGCTGATCGAGCTGGCGCTGCGCGGCGGCGGCCCCGACAACATCACCGTCATCGTCGCCGACGTCCTCGACCTCGACACCGGAGACACCCTCGCCGGGCAGCTCCACGACACCCCGGTCGTGGTCGGCGCGGTCGCCGAGAACCAGCTCCACCTGCAGGACAACGGCATCATGCAGACCCCTGCGGGCCGCGCCTCCGGGCTCGGGCGGCAAGGGCACGGACAGGGCGGTGGCGGCGAGTTCGGCCCGCCCGGCTCCGGCGACACCACCGGGTACATGCCGGCCGCGGGCAGCTTCGGGGCCTACTCCGACGACGACTTCGTCAAGCCCCGCAAGAAGGGCAAGTGGCTGAAGAGATCCTTCTTCGGCATCCTCGCCCTCGCCGTGCTCGGCGGGGGCCTGTACGGCGGCTACCGCTGGACGCAGACGCAGTACTACGTCGGCACCAAGGACGACCATGTCGCCCTGTACCGCGGCATCAGCCAGGACCTGGCGTGGATCTCGCTCTCGAAGGTGGAGAAGGACCACCCCGAGATCGAACTCAAGTACCTGCCGTCCTTCTGGCAGAAGCAGGTCGAGGCCACGATCCCCCAGGGCAATCTGAGCGACGCCCGGAAGAAGATCGACGAGCTGTCCACCCAGGCGTCGGCGTGCAAGAAGAACGCCGAGCGCCGCGAGGCCGCTGACAGCAACGCCAAGACCGGAGAGGGCGAGGCCGGAGGCGTCACGGGAACCACCAAGACCTCCCTCACGTCCAAGGCCACACCGTCCCCGACGTCGACGCCATCGACGTCCCCGACCCCGAACCAGACCGCACCCACACCGTCGGCCGGCCCCACCCTCTCCGAGGAGGAGAAGGAACTGGTCTCACGGTGCGGTGAGCAGTAGGCAAGCCGCGAGGGGCCCACGTACACGATGAGCAGTACTACCAACACGTCGACGCAGCACACGTCCACGATCGGGGCGATCGGGGCACCGAGCCGCCGCAACACCGAACTGGCGCTGCTGGTCTTCGCCGTCGCCATCCCGGTGTTCGCCTACGCCAACGCGGGCCTCGCCATCAGCGACCAGGTCCCGGCGGGCCTGCTCGCCTACGGCCTCGGCCTCGGCATCGTCGCCGGCATCGGCCACCTCGTCGTGCGCAAGTTCGCCCCGTACGCGGACCCGCTGATGCTGCCGTTGGCCACCCTGCTCAACGGACTCGGGCTGGTGGTCATCTGGCGGCTGGACCAGTCGGAGCGGCTCCAGCTGCGTGACGAGTTCTTCCAGGCGTCCCCGCGCCAGCTGCTGTACTCCGCGCTGGGCATGGCCCTGTTCATCGCCGTGCTGGTCTTCCTCAAGGACCACCGCGTCCTGCAGCGGTACACCTACATCTCCATGGCGGCGGCCCTCGTCCTGCTGCTGCTGCCGCTCGTACCGGGCCTCGGTCTGAACGTCTTCGGCGCGCGGATCTGGATCTCCATCTTCGGATTCACCATCCAGCCCGGTGAGTTCGCGAAGATCGTGCTCGCCATCTTCTTCGCCGGCTATCTGATGGTGAAGAGAGACGCCCTCGCGCTCGCCAGCCGCCGCTTCATGGGCCTGTACCTGCCGCGTGGCCGCGACCTCGGGCCCATCCTGGTCGTCTGGGTGCTGTCGATCCTCATCCTGGTCTTCGAGACCGACCTCGGCACCTCCCTGCTGTTCTTCGGCATGTTCGTGATCATGCTGTACGTCGCCACCGAGCGGACCAGCTGGATCGTCTTCGGTCTGCTGATGTCGGCCGCCGGCGCCGTCGGTGTGGCCTCGTTCGAGATCCATGTCCAGCAGCGTGTCCAGGCCTGGCTCGACCCGATGGGCGAGTACGAGCTGAGCCAGCAGGGCATCGCCGGACACTCCCAGCAGTCCATGGAGGCCCTGTGGGCCTTCGGCTCCGGCGGCACCCTCGGTACCGGCCTCGGCCAGGGCAACTCCGACCTCATCGGCTTCGCCGCCAACTCCGACTTCATCCTCGCCACCTTCGGTGAGGAGCTGGGCCTGGCCGGTGTCATGGCGATCCTGCTGCTCTACGGGCTGATCGTGGAGCGCGGCATCCGCACCGCCCTCGCCGCCCGCGACCCCTTCGGCAAGCTGCTCGCGGTCGGCCTGTCCGGCGCCTTCGGCCTCCAGGTCTTCGTGGTCGCCGGCGGTGTCATGGGCCTGATCCCGCTGACCGGTATGACGCTGCCGTTCGTGGCGTACGGCGGTTCCTCCGTCATCGCCAACTGGGCGCTGATCGGCATCCTGCTGCGCATCAGCGACACCGCGCGCCGCCCCGCGCCGTCTCCCGCCCCGAACCCCGACGCCGAGATGACCCAGGTGGTCCGACCGTGAACAAGCCCCTGCGCCGAATCGCGATCTTCTGCGGCCTCCTCGTCCTGGCCCTGCTCATCCGCGACAACTGGATTCAGTACGTCCAGGCCGACGCCCTGAAGACGGACACCAAGAACCGCCGGGTCTCCATCGAGCGGTACGCCACCCCGCGCGGCGACATCATCGTCGACGGCAAGGCCATCACCGGGTCCGTCGAGACCGAGGGCACCGACTACAAGTACAAGCGGACCTGGAAGGACGGCGAGATGTGGGCGCCCGTCACCGGGTACTCGTCCCAGATCGTCGGCGCCACCCAGCTGGAGAACCTTGAGGACGGCATCCTCACCGGCAACGACGACCGGCTGTTCTTCCGCAACACCCTCGACATGATCACCGGCAAGTCCAAGGAGGGCGGCAGCGTCGTCACCACCCTCAACGCCGCCGCGCAGAAGGCCGCGTTCAAGGGCCTCGGTGACAAGAAGGGCGCCGTCGCCGCGATCGACCCGCAGACCGGCGCGGTCCTCGCCCTGGCCTCCACGCCGTCGTACGACCCGTCGACGTTCGCCGGTATCAGCAGCAAGGACAGCGAGACCTTCTCGAAGCTGGAGAAGGACGACGACAAGCCGATGCTGAACCGCGCGCTGCGCGAGACCTACCCGCCGGGCTCCACGTTCAAGGTGGTCACGGCTGCCGCGGCGCTGGAGAACGGTGCCGTCTCGGGCGTCGACGACAAGACGGACTCCCCGGACCCGTACCCGCTGCCCGAGTCGAGCACCGATCTCGGCAACCAGCACGGCGTGTGCAAGAACGCCACGCTCCGCTACGCGCTGGAGCAGTCCTGCAACACGGTCTTCGCCAAGCTCTCCGACACCGTCGGCAACGACAAGATGATCGAGCAGGCCGAGAAGTTCGGCTTCAACGAGAGCGAGCTGGACATCCCGGTCCGCGCCGCGGAGAGCGTCTACCCCGAGGACAACCGTCCGCAGAACGCCCTGGCCGGCATCGGTCAGGCCTCCAACCGCGCCACCCCGCTGCAGATGGCCATGGTCGCCTCGGCCGTCGCCAACGACGGTGAGCTGATGAAGCCGTACATGGTCGACCAGTTGCGCGCCTCCAACCTCGACGTCATCGAGACGCACGAGCCCGAGACCCTCTCCCAGGCGGTCTCGGCGGAGACCGCCCAGAAGCTGCAGGAGATGATGGAGTCCGTCGTCAAGTCGGGCACCGGCACCGGCGCGCAGATCGACGGTGTCACCGTCGGTGGCAAGACCGGTACCGCCCAGCACGGCGTCGACAACAAGGAACTGCCGTACGCCTGGTTCATCTCGTACGCCAAGCTCAGCGACGGCAGCTCGCCGGTCGCCGTCGCCGTGGTCGTCGAGGACGGCAGCGCGGACCGCGGTGAGATCTCCGGTGGCGGTCTCGCCGGCCCGATCGCGAAGAGCGTGATGCAGGCAGTGATCAACAGCAAGAAGTGACCCCGCTCACGTCACCTCCACATCGGTGCACGTTGCGATACCGGTCCTGTATCGGGTGACGCGGTCGGCCAGGTCAGTGAAGGCGAGACGGGTACCGTATGCCCGGAGCACAGCCGCCGGACCACACATGGGTGCGGTCGGGGACCGACGGAGAGGGCTGGTAGGAAGCTATGGAAGAGCCGCGTCGCCTCGGCGGCCGGTACGAGCTGGGCCAGGTGCTCGGCCGTGGTGGCATGGCGGAGGTCTACCTCGCGATGGACACCCGCCTCGGCCGCACCGTGGCGGTGAAGACGCTGCGAGCGGACCTCGCGCGCGACCCCACCTTCCAGGCCCGGTTCCGCCGGGAGGCCCAGTCGGCCGCCTCGCTCAACCACCCCGCGATCGTCGCGGTCTACGACACGGGCGAGGACTACATCGACGGGGTCTCGATCCCGTACATCGTCATGGAGTACGTCGAGGGCTCCACCCTCCGTGAGCTACTTCACAGCGGCCGCAAGCTGCTGCCGGAGCGGGCCATGGAGATGACCATCGGCATCCTCCAGGGTCTGGAGTACGCCCACCGCAACGGCATCGTCCACCGCGACATCAAGCCGGCGAACGTCATGTTGACGCGCAACGGCCAGGTCAAGGTGATGGACTTCGGTATCGCCCGGGCCATGGGCGATGCCGGTATGACGATGACGCAGACCTCCGCGGTCATCGGCACCGCCCAGTACCTCTCCCCGGAGCAGGCCAAGGGCGAGCAGGTGGACGCCCGCTCCGACCTGTACTCGACGGGCTGTCTCCTCTACGAACTACTCACGGTCCGCCCGCCGTTCGTGGGCGACTCCCCCGTGGCGGTCGCGTACCAGCACGTACGGGAGGAACCGCAGCCGCCGAGCGTCTTCGACCCGGAGATCACTCCGGAGATGGACGCCATCGTCCTGCGTGCCCTGGTCAAGGACCCGGACTACCGCTACCAGTCCGCCGACGAGATGCGCGCCGACATCGAGGCCTGTCTCGACGGCCAGCCCGTCGCGGCCACGGCGGCCATGGGCTCGGTCGGGTACGGCGGCTACGGGGACGACCAGGCCACCACGGCCCTGCGCACCCATGACGCCCAGGCGACCACGATGCTGCCGCCGATGGGCCCGGACGACGGCTACGGAGGCTACGACGACCGCCAGGGGCGCCGCCGTCAGCAGCCGAAGAAGAACAACACCTCGACGATCCTCCTGGTCGTCGCCGGTGTACTGGTGCTGATCGGCGCCGTCCTCATCGGGCAGTGGATGTTCTCGGGCAACAACGCGGCCGACAGCGCCCTCAAGGCACCGAACTTCGTGGGCCAGACCGAGGCCGAGGCCAAACAGGCCGCCGAGAACGTCGACCTCAAGGTGACGACCACCAAGGACGAGTGCGAGGACCAGAAGACCGGCAACGTCTGCAGCCAAAATCCCGCCGCAGGTGACTCGGTCGAAAAGGGCGACACCATCTCCCTGGTGATCTCGACGGGCGCCCCGAAGGTCGCGGTCCCCGACGTCCAGGGCCTTCAGTTCGACGAGGCCGAGGCCCAGCTCAAGGAGAAGGGCTTCGAGGTCGAGAAGAAGACCGAGGAGTCCGACCGCACAGCGGGCATCGTCATCGGGCAGGACCCCTCCAGCGGCAATCTGGAGAAGGGCTCCACGGTCACCCTGACGGTCGCCACAGAGGCGGAGAAGGTCACGGTCCCGACGGTCACCGGCCTCAGCTGTGACCAGGCGAAGGCCCAGATGACGGCCAACAACCTGGTCGGCGAGTGCACCGAGGTCGAGACCCAGGACGCCAACCTGGTGGGCAAGGTCATCGCCACGTCGCCGGAAGGCGGCAGCGAGGCCGCCCCAGGTGACACGGTCACCATCCAGATCGGCAAAGAGGCCGAGGAGCAGGAGACCGAGGTCCCGAACGTCGTCGGTCAGACGTTGGGTCAGGCCAAGCAGACCCTTCAGGCAGCCGGCTTCACGAACATCCAGTTCGCCAACGGCAGCGACCAGAGCGACACCGCGATCGTCACCGACCAGGACCCGGACTCCGGCAACGAGGCCGACCCGAGCCAGACAACGATCACCCTCGCCACCGTGAGCTTCAGCAACAACGGCGGCAACAACAACGGTGGCAACAACGGAGGCTTCTTCGGAGGCTTCGGAGACGACTGACGCGGACCTCGATCCGCCATCTCGTCCGGATAGGACGGAGGCCCGGCCCCCTCTCGGAAGGGGGCCGGGCCTCCGTCATGCTGTGCCCGTTTCACATGACCTTTGGATGTTTCACGTGAAACATCCGTCGATGCTCCGCGTTGCGAGCAACTCGCCGCGGCGCTACCGCAGTTCCTGTCGCTCTCGCAGTTCCTTTCGCTACCGCAGTTCCTTCGGCGGCGTCCGCTCCGCGTTCACCCGCTCCACGCGCTCCAACTCGCCCCAGACGATGAAGCGGTGCCGGGAGGTGTACACCGGTGTGCAGGTGGTCAAAGTGATGTACTGGCCCGGCTCCTTCTTCCCCGACTCCTTCGGGACGGCCGACAACACCTTGACGTTGTACTTCGAGGTCTCGGGAAGGGTGTCGTAGACCTTGTAGACGTACCAGTTGTCCCGGGTCTCGAAGACGATCGCGTCGCCCTTCTTGAGCTTGTCGATGTTGTGGAACTTGGCGCCGTGGCCGTCGCGGTGGGCGGCGAGGGTGAAGTTGCCGTCCTTGTCGGCGGTCGGGAGGGTCGCCTTGATCGGATCGGTGTAGTACCCGGCGACGCCGCCATTGAGGATCTTGGTGGAGGTGCCCTTCTTCACCAGGACCTCGCCGTTGTTCATGGCCGGGACGTGCAGGAAGCCGATGCCGTCCTTGGTGTCCAGGGCCCCCGGGTCGTCGTCCGCGGTCGCCCAGTTGTCACGGACCCTGTTCGCTTCCTTGCCCGCCTCACGGTCGGCGAGGACGTTCGTCCACCACAACGAGTAGACGACGAACAGACCCAGCACCAGGCCGGCCGTGATGAGGAGTTCGCCGAAGACACTGACCGCCATGGCGATCCGCCCCATACCGCGCCGTCGCGGCGCGGCTTCGGCCGCCTCGGTCCGCTCCTCGGTCCCGGACGCGTCGTCCGTCCGCTGCTCCGGTCCGGACGCGTCATCGGTTCGTTCTTCGGTGGCCTGTGCGGCCTCGGTGTCGTCCGTACCGTCGGTGGTCACTGCCACAGTTCATCCGCCCTTGGTCGAGCCCCTACTGGACGAGCGCGTCGGGCTTCCCCTCGCTGCGCGGCCGTTCCTCGACCATCTTGCCCCACACGATCATCCGGTACTTGCTGGTGAACTCCGGCGTGCAGGTGGTCAGTGTGATGTAGCGGCCCGGCCCGGTGAATCCGGAGCCCGGCGGGACCGGTTCCAGCACGCTGACGTTCGTCGGCGGGGTCACCGGCAGGATCGAGGCCATGTCGTAGACGTAGTACGTGTCCTGGGTCTCGACGACGATGGGGTCACCGGGCTGGAGCCGGTTGATGTAGCGGAACGGTTCACCATGGGTGTTGCGGTGCCCGGCGAGACCGAAGTTGCCCGTCTTGTCGCCGGGCATGGCGGTCTTGATGCTGTTCTCGTCGTAGTGCCCGACCATGCCGCGGTCCAGGACCTTCGACTTGCTGATGCCCTCCGCGATCGGCACGACCACGTCCAGCTTCGGGATGTGCAGGATGGCGAAGCCCTGCCCCGGTTCGAACGCGCCCGGCGCGCGCTTGCCGTTGGCCCACTCCTGCTGAAGGCTCGTCGCCTCCTTGCCCGCCTGCTGCTGGGCCCGGATGTTCGACCACCACAACTGGTAGGTCACGAACAGCAGCATCAGCACGCCGGTGGTGATGAACACCTCGCCGATGACCCGGCTCGCCATCACACCGAAGCTGGGCTTCCGCGCCCGCGCCGCCCGCCGCGCCTCGACGCGGGAGAGCGACGCCGACGCCTCTCCGGCGGCGCCTAACGGCGTCTCGGTCCCGTAGGCGGCCACGTGAGCGGCTCCCGGGCCCATGTGGGCTCCGGAGGACCCGCCATGCCTCCCGTGCCGTCTCGCGGCCTTACGGCGGGCCGCACGGCCTCCGGGAGCGGGCGGAGGGGCTATGGGCTCGGCCGCCGCCGCCATCCGCCGGGCCTCCTCGACCCGCAGCGCCACGGTCTCCTCGTCGATGGGAGGGTGCTCCTGGATACGGTCGACCGAGGGATGCGCGGGCGCCGGCGTGTCGTAGGCCGTGGCCGCGAAGGACCCATACGACTCGTACGTCTCGCTCCGCGGGGCCTCGGGACGCTCGAACCGCTCGTCCCCCGGGACTTGGGGGCGCGGCTCGAAGGGCTCGGTGTACGGGGGCCGGTGTCGCGGTTCGTACGGCGGCTCCTCCATCGGCCGCTGCCCGTACCAGTCCCCCCGCGCGTACTCCGGGTCCTGCCGGCCGTGCCACTGCTGTGCCGCCTCGGCCGGCGCAGGGAAGCCGCCGGGCGGCGTCTGGAACGCCTCCGCCTCGAACGCCTCGGTGCCCCCGTACGCGGCCTCACCGCCGTAGGGGGCACTCTCGCGCTCGGGGCGCAGGGCCGTCACGCCGTGGCCCTGCCCACCACCGGGGCGAGCCCCACCGACCTCCCGACGGCCCCTTGGTCCCCGCACTCCACCAACCAGTTGGCCAGCATGAGGTGACCGTGCTCGGTGAGCACCGACTCGGGGTGGAACTGCACGCCCTCGACGGGCAGTTCACGGTGCCTCAGCCCCATGATGATCCCGTCGTGCGTACGCGCGGTGATCTCCAGCTCGGCCGGTACGGTCTCCGGCTCGGCGGCCAGCGAGTGGTAGCGGGTCGCGGTGAACGGCGAGGGCAGGCCCGCGAAGACGCCCTTGCCCTCGTGCTCCACCAGCGAGGTCTTGCCGTGCAGCAGTTCGGGCGCGCGGTCCACGACACCGCCGTACGCCACCTGCATCGACTGCATGCCGAGGCAGACGCCGAAGACGGGCACGCCGGTCGCGGCGCAGTGGCGGACCATGTCGACGCAGACGCCGGCCTCCTCGGGCGTGCCGGGGCCGGGGGACAGCAGCACGCCGTCGAAGCCGTCCTGGGCGTGCGAGGTCGCCACCTCGTCGTTGCGCAGCACTTCGCACCGGGCACCCAGTTGGTAGAGGTACTGGACCAGGTTGAAGACGAAGCTGTCGTAGTTGTCGACGACGAGGATGCGGGCGGGGCGGGCGGCACTCACTGGTCGTTCACCGTCACATCGTTGAAGGGCAGCATGGGCTCGGCCCAGGGGAAGACGTACTGGAAGAGGACATAGACGGCGGCCAGGGTCAGCACGAGGGAAATCAGCGCCTTCACCCAGACGTTCCCGGGCAGATGCCGCCAGATCCAGCCGTACATGCCGTCCCTTTCTTCACACCACGGCACCGGACTCACGCCGTACCGCCACCAGACTAACGGCGTAGTGCCTCCGGTTTCCCGGTCTCCACAGGCTGAGTGGATTCGAGATGGCCCCAGACGACGAGCCGGTGGCTGTGCCCCCACTCCGGGTCGCAGGTCGTCAGCGTCAGATAGCGCCCCGCGCGCGTGTACCCCGATTTCCTCGGCACGGGGTCGATGACCTGGACATCCGTGGGCAGGGTCCGATGGGGCCCCCGGTCGATGACATAGGTGAACCAGGTCGTCCCATCGCTCAGGACGACCGCGTCGCCGGGGCGCAGCTTGGGAAAATCTTTGAAGGGATCACCGTACGTACGGCGGTGTCCGGCCACCGCGAAGTTCCCCTTCTGTCCCAGCTGCGCGGTATTCGCGTAGTGACCGAGCCCTTTCTTGAGTGTGTTCGTCTTCGTGCCCTCAAGGACGGGCTTGTTCCACGTGAAACCAAGACGCGGGATGTACATGAGGGCGAACGGTCTGCCGTCCTCGTACGCGGCGGGCGGCTCCGTGCTGTCCGAGCCCCCCGGCGCGAAGGCCGGTCTCTCCGGCTGCCTCGCCCACTGTTCCTGGAGCAGATCGACCTGGCGGTCCATCTCGGTGTCGGCCTTCACACCGGTCCAGAACAGGACGTAGACGACGAAAAGCACGATGAGGGTGCCGACGGTGACGCAGAGCTCGCTGACGGTCCTGACGATCACGCGCACCGACACGGGGCCCCCGGGCTGCCGTCGCGCCGGCGGCGGTTACTCCACCGGCTTCGCGTACTTCAGGTCCACTGTGCCCGAGTAGCCGGGCAGAGTCACCGGCCCGTCCTCGGTGACTTTCCAGCCCAGCCCGTAGACGTTGACGTACACCATGTAGTTCTGGATCGCCGCGGACTCCGCGAGCGCCTTCTGCAGCTTCTCCGTGTCCCCGACCGCCTGGATCTTGTACGGGGGCGAGTAGACGCGGCCCTGGAGGATCAGGGTGTTGCCGACGCAGCGTACGGCGCTGGTGGAGATCAGACGCTGGTCCATGACCTTGATGCCCTTGGCGCCGCCCAGCCACAGGGCGTTCACCACAGCCTGGAGGTCCTGCTGGTGGATGACGAGGTAGTCGGGCTGGGGCTCGGGGTAGCCGGGGAGCTTGGCGGTGGCGTCCGGCGGGGCGTCGTCGAGGGTGACGGTGAGGGCGTCGCCCTTGAGCTTCTGAGTGCCGGCGTTCTTCTCCAGCGCCTTCAGCCGGGCGTCGTCGGCCTCGCTGCTGCCGTCGTCCCGCTCGGCGAGGGCCTCGACGTCGTCCCGGAGCGTCGCGTTGGACTCGTTCAGCTGCCCGTTCTTGTGACTGCGCTCCTGGATCAGGTCGGAGAGCTTGAGCAGCGAGGCGTCCGTGCGGATGTTCGTGCCCTTGGCGGTGTCGAAGCTGGTGAAGAAGATCAGCCCGGCGAGGGCGAAGACGCCCACCGTGAGCACGCGCGCGGGCCGGAAGCCTCCACGGGCGGCCGCGTCACCGTTCGGAGCGGTGAGCTTGGCACCGTGCGGGGTGGAAGCCTTGGCACCGTTCGAGGCGGAAGGCTCGGCGCCCGGCACCTGGGCGGGAGGTACGGCACCCGCCGGGAAAGCGTCGCCGGAACCTGCCTCGGGGGAGTCGGCTGAATTGCTCAACGTACCCTTATCTCCTTCGGCGCCGCGGAAGCACTACGCTAACGGACGCCCGGGGGAGCTCAAGAGTCCCCTAGTACGCTGCCCCGGAGCCCGCCATCGTTCCCTGCGCGGCCACGCAGCGCATCGACAGGAGAGACCCTCGTGCCGAAGTCACGTATCCGCAAGAAGGCCGACTACACGCCGCCGCCGTCCAAGCAGGCCACGAACATCAAGCTCAACAGCCGCGGCTGGGTCGCGCCGGTCATGCTGGCCATGTTCGTCATCGGTCTGGCCTGGATCGTCGTCTTCTACGTGACCGACGGCTCCCTGCCCATCGACTCGCTCGGCAACTGGAACATCGTCGTCGGCTTCGGCTTCATCGCCGCGGGATTCGGCGTCTCGACCCAGTGGAAGTAGCGGCGCCGCGCCACGGAAGCAGCCGCCTCCGCCTCGGCGGTCCAACCGGTTCCGGGCCGTGTGACCAGCTCTGACCAGAGCTGGTCACAAAGTTATCCACAGGGGTTATCCACATGGGGAAAAGAAAGACCATCTGTGGATAACCCGCAGGACGTTGACGCCGGTACGACTGACCGACCACCTCCCGTAAGCCTGTTCGCCCCCTGTCTGACCTGCGAAAAAGCAGGTGAGCGACAGGGGGCACATCTGTTCCCGCACTTTGTGCACAAGATCCGCCACGATCTGTGGACAACAGTGCTGTATCGATTGCCGGCCCGCCCGGAGCGCCGGTTCAGCCGAGCTGCGCGGTCCTGACCAGAACCAGGACGACGGCGGCGATCAGCACCAGGGCGGCCACGCCGTACTGGATCAGCGCCCGGCGCTCGCGCGGTGCGTGGACCATCGCGTAACCCACGACGACACCGGCCACCAGGCCACCCACATGAGCCTGCCAGGCGATACCGGACCAGCCGAACGTGATGATCAGGTTGATCACCAGCAGGACGATGATCGGGCGCATGTCGTACCTGAGCCGGCGCATCAGGACGGCGGTCGCGCCGAAGAGTCCGAAGATGGCGCCGGAGGCGCCGAGGGACGCCTGGTTCTGCGCGGAGAGCAGATACGTGAGCGCGCTGCCCGCGAGGCCCGAGACGGCGTAGAGCGTGAGATAGCGGACGCGGCCGAGGGCGGCTTCCAGGGGGCCGCCGAGCCACCACAGGCTGAGCATGTTGAAGGCGATGTGCATGACGCTGCCGTGCAGGAACATCGACGTGACCAGTCGGTACCACTGGCCTTCGGCGACGCCCTGGAGCGTGCTGCCCAGTTCGGGGACCCAGGCACGGCCGATGAGCTCGAACCGTTCGGTGAACTGATCGCCCAGGGAGAGCTGGACCAGGTACACCAGCAGGTTCACACCGATCAGCAGCTTGGTGAGCAGCCGGGGGTCGCCCGTGACGGTACCGCCCGCGAGGGTGCGGGGCTGGGAGGCCGACGGTGCGTGGCCTGTGCCGGAGCCTCCGCGGACGCACTCCGGGCACTGGAAGCCGACGGAGGCGCTGACCATGCACTCGGGGCAGATGGGGCGCTCGCAGCGGGTGCACCGGATGCCCGTCTCACGGCCCGGGTGACGGTAGCAGGACGGCAGGCTCTGCGCGTTCGGCCGGCTGCTCGGCACCTGCTCCATCGATGTCGCCTCCCTCTCGCGTGTGGAACGCATCGGCCCCGCCCATCCTTACGGATGAGCGGGGCGAATGGTTCCCTTCGGGACCTTGCGAACCTTTCGGGTTCCGATCCCGGCACCCGGCAGGTCTCGAAACTCGGCGGATCTCGAAACCGAGCGGGTCTCGAAACCCGGCAGGTCCCTGAACTCAGCCCTGGCGGGTCTCGACGACGACCGTCTCGATGACGACGTCGTTGACCGGGCGGTCCGTGCGCGGGTTGGTCTGCGCGGTCGCGATGGCGTCCACGACCTTCTGGCTGGCCGCGTCGACGACCTCGCCGAAGATGGTGTGCTTGCGGGTCAGCCAGGCCGTCGGGGCGACGGTGATGAAGAACTGCGAGCCGTTGGTCCCCGGGCCGGCGTTGGCCATGGCCAGCAGGTAGGGCTTGTCGAAGGCGAGGTCCGGGTGGAACTCGTCCGCGAACTGGTAGCCGGGACCACCGGTGCCGTTGCCCAGCGGGTCACCGCCCTGGATCATGAATCCGCTGATCACCCGGTGGAAGACCGTGCCGTCGTAGAGCTTGTCCGTGGACTTCTGGCCGGTGGCCGGGTTGGTCCACTCACGCTCGCCCTGGGCGAGCTCGACGAAGTTACGGACCGTCTTGGGCGCGTGGTTCGGCAGCAGCCGCACCTCGATGTCGCCTTGGTTGGTCTTCAGGGTGGCGTACAGCTGCTCAGCCACGATCTGCCTTCCGTTGTCCTCTGTGAACTCCCCCGATCCTCGCACGGACGGGGCGCCGCGTCGCCCGACGCCCGCACCCTCGTGCGCCGGGCACGCGGAAATACGGTCGCGTACCCCCCGGTACCGGCGCGCTTCACGGCGATCCGTGGCATTGTCGGCACTGTCGTGGACTAGTTCCCGTTGCCCCATATTCATCCGCTATCGCACACCCCGGATCTTGGGCGGCTTCCGTTCCGCGATCCCGTGGAGTCGGCGCCCATGACCCGGATGCCCGCCCTCGCATGCCCCGGAGCGCTCCGGGATGCATGATCCCCAAAAGGGTGGAAAGTCGAAATACCGTACGCCACCGAGGAGGAGGAACCCGTGACCCGCATCGACAGCGTGCGCGCCGCGACCGGTACGGCGAAGGACAGCGTGCTGCACGCCGCGGAAGTGGTGGCGCCCTACGCCGACACGGCCAAGGAGAAGGCCTCGCACTACGCGCACGAGGCACGTGTCGTGCTCGCGCCGAAGGTGTCCCAGGCCGCGGAACAGGCACGCGTCCAGTACGAGGCGCATATCGTCCCGCGTCTGGAGCAGGCCCGTACGCATGTGCCGCCGAAGGTCGACTACGCGGCCCACGAGGCCGCCGTCCGTACTCGTAAGGCGGCCCGCCAGACCCGTGAGGCGGCTCGGCAGGCCGCCGACTACTCCCGTCCACGGATCGAGCAGGCGGTGGCCGCGGCCGGCCCCGTCCGTGAGGAGGCGGCAGCGCGCAGTGTCGCCGTGCTGGCCGCGCTGCGCGGGCAGGTCTCGCCCCGGCAGATCGAGAGGCTGGTCCGCAGGCAGCGGCGCCGTGCGAAGCTCGGCCGGGCCCTGAAGGGCATGGCCGTGGTGGGCGTGGTGGCGGGCGGTGCCTTCGCCGTCTGGAAGTGGTGGGACAAGCAGGCCAACCCCGACTGGCTGGTCGAGCCGCCCGCCGCCACCGAGGTCTCCGATTCCGATCGGCTGTCCTCCGTCGACGGCAGCGACCAGTCCGTCCTGGACCCCGAGGTCCAGGCCAAGCAGGCCGAGGAGGAGGCAGCGGAACGCGACGACCGCCGCTGAGACCGATAGCCGAGGGCAGAGAGCCGAAGACAGAGAGCCGAAGACAGCCGAGAGCCCATTGGCTCACGCGGTGAGACGGCAGCGAGACCTGAGGGCACGATTCGACTGCCCGGTGGTCCACTTTCAACGGCCCTGTGGGGCAGCAGACTTGAGAAAGTCTCCTGCCCCACAGGGCCGTTTCACGTGAAACATCCCCGCTGTCGCCCTCGGCGGGACCCACACCGCACCCCCACCCCGGAATGTGTTGTTCCGGTTGCAAAGGGTTATGCGCGTAGAGGATCACAACTCGCTGTGACCCACACCACGGGTTTCGCAAATGCGCACGTCGACAGGGGCCGCCGCCCGTCGCCCCAATCCAGGGCCCGTTCCCTCGTGAAGTGCATCGATAGCGATCGCGACGCCCGCAGCCCGAGGCAACGCCCGGTGCCCCGCTGCCGCCGCACAGAAAAAGACCGGGCCGGACGTCGTACGACGTCCGGCCCGGTCAACCGGCTGTGGAGCCTAGGGGAGTCGAACCCCTGACATCTGCCATGCAAAGACAGCGCTCTACCAACTGAGCTAAGGCCCCGGAAGGGAAGGCGTCCACCCAGAAGTACCGACCACTGGGAGGTGCCGCAGACCAGAGTACCGGGTCACCCCCGGGATCTCGCAAAAAGATTGGGGGTCCCCGTGAACGACCACTCTCCGTAAGATGCTCGTCGTGGTTCGCTACAGCGAACCGCAGTTTTTGGGGAAGCGATGGGGAGACGCAATGGACGCCGCACAGCAGGAAGCGACCGCAAGAGCCCGGGAGCTGCAGCGGAACTGGTACGGAGAGCCGTTGGGGGCGCTCTTCCGTAGGCTCATCGAGGACCTGGGGCTCAACCAGGCTCGCCTCGCAGGGGTGTTGGGGCTGTCCGCCCCGATGCTGTCGCAGCTGATGAGCGGTCAGCGTGCCAAGATCGGCAATCCGGCGGTGGTTCAGCGGGTCCAACTGCTGCAGGACCTGGCCGGTCAGGTCGCCGACGGCAGCGTGAGCGCCGCCGAGGCCACCGAGCGCATGGACGAGATCAAGAAGTCACAGGGGGGATCGGTGCTCAGCAACACCACGCAGTCGACGACGAGTTCGGGGGCGCCCACGGTCAAGCGGGTCGTCCGCGAGATCCAGTCGCTGCTGCGCTCGGTGGCGGCCGCCGGCGACATCATCGAGGCGGCGGACACCCTCGCCCCGACCCACCCGGAACTGGCAGAGTTTCTCCGGGTGTACGGCGCGGGCCGCACCTCCGACGCCGTCTCCCACTACCAGTCCCACCAGAACTGAGCCCAAGGCCCGGTCACCGAAAGGGGGTTCGGCGACCGGGCCTCGGCCGACAAAGGGGAACGCAAGGGGTGAGGGGGAAGTCGAGCCGTCCCGAAGAGGCCTCGGAGACCTGGCCGTAGGCTCGGAAGGAGCCGGCTCCGCGGAGGGCGGCATGACTGCCGCGGCCTTCCGTCGACGGGCAGCCAAGGGGGGAGCCGAAGGGGGAACGACGCACAACCATGGGTGAGGTCTTCGCCGGCCGGTACGAACTGGTCGACCCGATCGGGCGCGGGGGAGTCGGCGCGGTCTGGCGCACCTGGGACCACCGGCGCCGCCGTTATGTGGCCGCCAAGGTCCTGCAGCAGCGTGACGCGCACGCCCTGCTGAGGTTCGTCCGTGAACAGGCCGTACGGATCGACCATCCCCATGTGCTCGCGCCCGCCAGCTGGGCCGCCGACGACGACAAGGTCCTCTTCACCATGGACCTGGTCGCGGGGGGCTCCCTGGTCAATCTCGTGAACGACTACGGCCCCCTTCCGCCCGGCTATGTCTGCGAGTTGCTCGACCAGTTGCTGTCCGGCCTCGCCGCCGTGCACGCCGAGGGCGTCATCCACCGCGACATCAAGCCCGCCAACGTGCTGCTGGAGGCCACCGGCACCGCCCGGCCCCGACTGCGTCTGTCCGACTTCGGCATCGCCATGCGGCTCGGTGAGCCCCGGCTGACCGAGACCAACTACGTGGTGGGCACGCCGGGTTACTTCGCCCCCGAGCAGATGCTGGGCGCGGACCCGGACTTCCCCGCCGACCTGTTCGCGGTCGGTCTGGTCGCCCTGTATCTGCTGGAGGGCGCCAAACCCGACGCCAAGGCCCTCATCGAGCACTTCGCCACCCACGGCACCCCGAAGGCACCTCGCAGCATCCCCGAGCCGCTGTGGCAGGTGATCGCCACGCTGCTCCAGCCCGACCCGGACGCCCGTTTCCGCACCGCCACCGGCGCCCGCAAGGCGCTCGCCGCAGCCGTCGAGCTCCTGCCCGAGCCGACCGCCGACGACGAACTGGTGGAGGTCTTCGACCAACTCGGCCCCCTCCCCACCGGCTTCGGCCCCAAAGGACCCCTGCACAGGGCATCCGGGCTGGACAGGGCCTACTCCGGCACCAGCGACGACACGGGCGGCAGCGGCGGCGGTACGGGGGGTACGGGCAACGTCAGCGGCAGCGGCGGTACGGGTGCGGCCGACGGCAACGTCGGCGGTACGGGCAACACCGGTGGTACGAGCAGCGCAGGTGGCATCGGGAGTACCGGCGGTACGTCCTCGTCCGTCACGGACCTGACGCCGCCCCCGCCACCCAACCCTCCGCGACTCGGTCCACAGCCTGAGGGCCCGCCACCGCAGGGGCTACCACCGCAGGGCCCGCCCTCTCAAGGCATGTCACCGCAAGGCGTGTCACCGCAAGGTCTGCCGCCCAACAGCCCGCCCTCGCCGAACCCTTCGGCACCGACCGGCACAGGGAACGCGCCCCCCTCGCTGCCGACCGGCTCCATATCAACACCGCCCATGCCCACCACAGCCCCGTCCCAGACCGGCTCCGGCTCCGGCTCCGGCTCCGGCTCCGGGCACTGGTATCAGGGCGCGGCTTCCCCGTCTTCGGCGTACTCCGCCCCCGTAAGCCCTGGTCCGGTGCCCCCGGGCCAGGCATCCCCCGGCCCGGCACCCGCTCCCGAGTCGCCCGCCGCGGTACCCCCGAGGCCCGAGCGGGACCCCGAGCCGCCGCGGCCGGCCACGATGTCGGACACCGGCAGCTTCCATCTGCCGCCGCCGCAGATGCTGGCCGCTCGGGCGTCGGCGCTCCAGGCCGAGCAACAGCAGCACGCCTCCGGCTACCCACAGCACCAGCCGGAGCAGCAGGCCACTCCCCCGTCCGCGATGCCCCTTCCCACCGCGACGGGTCTGCCCGCTCCGCACCACGAACCCACGCACGTGCCCTCCCCCCAGCCGCACCCACCCCTGGACCTCTCTCAGGCCTCGACCTCGGCGGTGCGGCAGCACGCGTACGCCTCTGCTGATTCCTACGCCGGAGGGACCTCAGAAGTTCCACGTCACTCACGGGCTGTCCCTCGACGCCGCCCGGGCCCGCCCGCGAAGGTGGTGGTCCCGGTCCTCCTGGTGGCCCTGGCCTGCTTCGCGGTGGGCTTCTGGGCACTGAGCCGCCTCTGACCCGGCCCTGCCGACGCCTCGCCCCGTACGACGCGGCTCACCGGCCCCGAGACGGCCCGTGCCGCCCCCGTCGGCCCCTGCGCGGCCCCGATCCCCGGCCGGACGCGGACCCGCCTTGCCCATGCCCCACCAGCTCCGCCCGGGCCGCTCGCTTGCGTGCCACGAGCGTCCACACCATCAGCATGAGCACAAGCAGGCTTCCCGTACCGATCCCGCCCGCGGCGACCGCCGTCATGGCAAGCCGCTCGTCGCCGGTCAGCGGGGAATTCCCGGAGCCCCCTCCGCCCCCCGAGGCTTCGGTGTCCCCCGTACCAGCGGCCTCCCCCTCGCCGTCCCCCTCCAAGGTGTCCTGCGTCGTCCCGTTCTCCGCCGCCTCCAGGTCCTCGGCGGTCACCTCGAAGACCCCGCGCGGCGCGGACTCGCCCAGGTACCCCGGCCCCGCCTCCGCCTGGCCGGAGACCCTGATCCGCAGGGTGAGGCCGACGGACTGGTCATCGAACTGTTGGGCGACCGCCGCAGCGAGGTGGAAGGACAGGTAGTACCAGCCGGCGAACCGCATCCCGCGCATCTCGTCGTCGAAGGAGAAGCGGTTGTCGTAGGCGACAGGGGGGAGCGGACCCAGGTCGGCGGCCCGCTGGTCACCGCTGTAGTTGAAGACCCTGTCCGCCACGGGCCCGCGTGCGGGGTTGTGGAGCGACATGGCCAGCGCGCTGCCCACATAGCCGTCGCCGCCGGTCGTACTGCCCAGTTCGACGGTGGTGTGGATCTGCTGACCCCAGTCGACGGGCACCTTGTAGTAGAGCGTCTCCCCGGGCCTGATCCCGTCCTTGTCCTGCCAGACGCCTTGCGCCACAGGTGTCGCCGTGGCGAAGCCGCTCCCGCCACCACGTATCACGGGATCTCCTCGCAGCGCTTCGGGCGACGCGGAGTCCCAGTTCTCCGGGGCGGTCGTCGAGCCGCCCTGCTTCACGGCGGCCTCCACGGCGGAGCCGACCTCCAGCCCCCAGTCCCCTCCTGATCCCCCTGCCCCGGAACCCGACGACGGGTCGGACGAGGTACCGGACGAGGAGCCCGAAGTGGACGTCCCCGCGGCGCCCGACACACTCCCCGCGCCCGACGAACCCGACGACGAAGCCGCCGACGAACCCGCCGCCCCCGACGAGACCCGTTCGACGACGACGTAGTACGTCCCGGCCCCCTGGCACATGTACTCGTCGGCGCCGATCACGCGTGAGGCCCAGGCCGTGACGGGACGTGCGCTGCGGGTCGCGCCGAAGCGGGTGGTCTCGTAGGAGCAGCGGTGGGCGTCGGCGTCCTCGACGGATACCCGGATGCCGTCGGCGGAGGCGACGGCGGCTCCCACGTCGGGGACGGCCGTGGCGGAGGCGTACGCGTTGGACACGGCGTCGAGATCGAGGCGGTAGTAGAGCTTCTCGCCGGGGCCGATGGAGCTGCGGTAGGTCTTGCCGGGCAACAGCCGTACCGCTCCCGTGGTGCTCGTCGCGCCCTCGACGGTAGTGGCGTCCTCGGCGTAGGAGTAGGGCGCAGGCGCGTCGGACGCCTCGGCGGGGCCGGCCAGGGCCGTCGGCGCGCACATCACGCACAGGACCGCCCCGAAGGCCGCCGCGGCTCGCCACCAGACCGTGCGCCGCCCCATCACGCGCCACCCCTCGTCGTGAGCCCCGAAGCCGTGGCCTCGTAGGCCGAGTTCAGAAGTCGTGGCCGGGATGCCCTGGCCCCGAACGGGCCCATCCTGCCGGGCCGTACGCGCGCGTGCCCACCTTCCGATGGCCGAGCGGCCGAAAACAGCCTCTGGGAAGCCTCTCCTCCACCGCGGCGACCATCTGATTCACACCTGAATCACGCCTCGATCACGCCTCAATCACTCCTGAATCGCGAGTGATCAGGCCTTGCGGCCGGACAACACGAGACCCCGGCCGCGAAGGCGACCGGGGTCCGCTCTGAGACTGATGTCGATGTTCACGAACCCGTGGGCACGGAGTCAGTCGCCTCCGTCCACAGATCCTGCTCGGCGCGATCCGCCTGGATCTGGCGGTACACGAGGAGCCCGCCGATGGCGGCCAGTGCGACCAGGAGAAGCTTCTTCACCGCGCGACCTCGTCTTTCCTTGACGTAGGGGACCTCTGGCGCCCGACTATACACACCGACCGATATCCAACGGTGACCTGCGTCGGCCCCTCAACTCCCGTTCGGAAGACCGCAATAGAACCGGATGCCGTCATTCCGATCGCAAGTTCATCACACAGATCCATCACATCTCGCACACCTCGGCGGACCCGGCCGGGACCTCCTTCCCGCGAGTTCTCGAAACGTTCCGCACCTCTCACACCCATCCGAGTGGTGTTCATCCGAAGATCGACGCGCCAGGGGCGTCGGTCCGCCGTTTCGGAACCCACATACACATCATGAGCAAAGTACGCAAATCGCCCAACCCGAAAGTGAGGGGCCATGGCCCAGAACAAGGTCATGAAGCTGTGGACCACCGTCGTCACCGCCTTCCTCGCGCTGTGCACGGCGCTCGGACTCATCACGACCACGGCCGCCGCCGCGGTACCGCAGGCCGAGACGACCCGCAACTGCGCGGCCCCGGCGACGAAGCCCTCACTGCCCCTCCAGAGCAGGCCACACGACCGCTCCCTGCCCCCGACGATGAAGCAGCGCATCCGCGCCGAGGCGCACGGCTCCTCGCCCTCCTGCCGCCCGCGCACAGCCATGGCCCTGGCCCTCCCCGTCACGAGCCCGGCCGCCCCCGACACACCGGTGACATCAGTGACGCCGGTGACAGCGGTCGAACCGATCACACCGCTCCAGCGCTGATTCCGGCCCCGTCGAACCCCGACGAACCCGGCGGCGATCTCGCGTACAACGCCACACCGGAATGAGAAATCCCCCGGCCCACAACGGCCGGGGGATTTTCATGTCACACGACAAAGACCCTCAACCGATCCCGGTCGAGGGTCTTCATACTGGTGGGGCTAACAGGATTTGAACCTGTGGCCTCATCCTTATCAGGGATGCGCTCTAACCAACTGAGCTATAGCCCCGCCGCGCTCTGCGGTGTGTGTCCCGCGCGCTGACTCCTGAAGATTAGCGCACGACGCGGGCAGTCCCAAAATCGATACCCGGCCCACGCACAACGCGGCACAGCACAGCGCGGTTCAGCGCCCTTGTTCAGTCGTCCTCGTTCACTCGTCCTCGGCGAGCGTCAGCTCGATACCGCCCACAAAGCCCGCGGAGAGGTTGTAGATGAACGCGCCCAACGTGGCGAGCGCGGTGGCGAGGACGACATCGATGACCGCGATGATCGAGGTGAAGATCAGCACATTGGGCAGCGACAGGAACGACTGCAGATCGAAGCCGTTGGACTCGTTCGAACCGGTGGCCTCGGAGATGGTGTCGCCGACGGTGGAGAAGACGCCCATCCCGTTCATGACCATCCACAGCACCGTCGCGGCGACGATCGTGCAGACGCCGAGGGCGATGGAGAGCAGGAAGCTGACCTTCATCACGGACCACGGATCGGCCTTGGCCACCCGCAGCCGCGCCTTGCGCGTACGAGGCGCCGTACGCGCTCCCACTCCCGTACGCGGCTTGCGCGAGGCCCCCTCGGGGACCGGCTGGTAGGCCTGCGGCGGGTGGTACGGGCCCTGCTGCTGCGGTCGCCGCTCCCCGGGCAGCGGGGAGGCGGAAGCAGGCGCCGGAGCCGGAGGCTGCGCCTGCGCCGCGGCGGGTCCACCCGGAGCCGTACCCGGCAGGGGCTGGGCCTGCGGGGCCCGGCCGTCCTTCACGGCTCCCACCGCGGCTCCCTGCGCGTCCGCCGCCGACGCCGACGGTTCGGCGGCACCCGGCTTGATCGCCTTCAGCTGGGTGGTGTGCGTGTCCATCGCAGGCGCGGCGGAGCCACGGCCGCCGCCGCCCGCCTCCGCACCGGTCGAAGTGCCGGCCGAAGTACCGGACGATCCCGCGCCCGTGGCTCCGCTCACGCTGACTCACTCCTCGTGCTACTCGGCCGAGGGTGCCTCACCCTCGGCCGTACCGGTCGTCGTGGCACCTTCGGCGGTCTCGTCCACGGCTTCGTCGCCGTCGACTTCCTCCGCCTCACGCCCCGCCTCGGCGTTCCGAGCGATACCGACCACGGCATCGCGCTTGCCCAGGTTGATCAGTTGGACGCCCATGGTGTCACGGCCGGTTTCCCTGATCTCATTCACTCGTGTACGAATCACACCGCCCGACAGCGTGATGGCGAGGATCTCGTCCGTCTCCTCGACCACCAGCGCGCCGACCAGCGAACCGCGGTCCTCGACGATCTTGGCGGCCTTGATGCCGAGGCCACCGCGACCCTGGACGCGGTACTCGTCGACGGCGGTCCGCTTCGCGTACCCACCGTCTGTGGCAGTGAACACGAACGTACCGGGTCGAACAACATTCATCGAGAGCAGCTCATCGCCCTCACGGAAACTCATGCCCTTGACACCCGAGGTCGCGCGGCCCATGGGACGCAGTGCCTCGTCCGTCGCCGTGAAGCGGATCGACTGTGCCTTCTTGCTGATCAGAAGGATGTCGTCCTCGGCCGAGACCAGTTCGGCTCCGATCAGTTCGTCGTCGGAACCGTCTTCTTTCTCACGGAGGTTGATCGCGATCACACCGCCGGAACGGGGCGAATCGTAATCCTTCAGAGGCGTCTTCTTCACAAGACCGCCCTTGGTGGCGAGCACCAGATAGGGCGCGGCCTCGTAGTCGCGGATCGCGAGGATCTCGGCGATCGACTCGTCCGGCTGGAAGGCCAGCAGGTTGGCGACATGCTGTCCACGCGCGTCACGCCCGGCGTCGGGCAGCTCATAGGCCTTGGCCCGGTAGACGCGGCCCTTGTTGGTGAAGAACAGCAGCCAGTGGTGGGTCGTGGACACGAAGAAGTGGTCGACGATGTCGTCTTCCTTGAGCTTCGTGCCGCGTACGCCCTTGCCGCCGCGCTTCTGCGCGCGGTAGTCGACCGTCTTCGTCCGCTTGACATAGCCGCCGCGCGAGACGGTGACGACGATGTCCTCCTCGGCGATGAGGTCCTCGATGGACATGTCACCGTCGTAGGGCACCAGCATGGTCTTGCGGTCGTCGCCGTACTTCTCGACGATCGCGGCGAGTTCGGCGCTGACGATGCCGCGCTGACGGACCGGCGAGGCGAGGATCTCGTTGTACTCGTTGATCTTCGCCTGGAGTTCGGCGTGCTCCTGGAGGATCTTCTGGCGCTCCAGGGCGGCCAGTCGACGCAGCTGCATCTCCAGGATGGCGTTGGCCTGGATCTCGTCGATCTCCAGGAGGTCCATCAGACCCGTGCGCGCGATGTCGACCGTGTCGCTGCGCCGGATCAGCGCGATGACCTCGTCGATGGCGTCCAGGGCCTTCAGCAGGCCGCGCAGGATGTGCGCCCGCTCCTCGGCCTTGCGCAGCCTGAAGCGCGTACGGCGGACGATGACCTCGATCTGGTGCGTCACCCAGTGACGGATGAACGCGTCCAGGGAGAGGGTACGCGGCACGCCGTCGACCAGGGCCAGCATGTTGGCGCCGAAGTTGGTCTGCAGATCGGTGTGCTTGTAGAGGTTGTTCAGGACGACCTTGGCGACCGCGTCCCTCTTGAGCACGATCACGAGACGCTGACCGGTGCGGGAGGAGGTCTCGTCACGGACGTCGGCGATGCCGCCGATCTTGCCGTCCTTGACGAGGTCGGCGATCTTCTGCGCCAGGTTGTCCGGGTTGACCTGGTACGGCAGTTCCGTGACCACCAGGCACTGGCGGTTCTGGATCTCCTCGACCTCGACGACCGCGCGCATCGTGATGGAGCCGCGGCCCGTGCGGTACGCCTCCTCGATGCCCTTGCGGCCCACCACCAGGGCACCGGTCGGGAAGTCGGGGCCCTTGATGCGCTCGATCAGGGCGTCGAGCAGCTCCTCGTGGGTGGCCTCCGGGTTCTCCAGGTACCACTGGGCGCCGGCCGCGACCTCGCGGAGGTTGTGCGGCGGGATGTTGGTGGCCATGCCGACCGCGATACCGGCCGAGCCGTTGATCAGCAGGTTCGGGAAGCGAGCCGGGAGGACGGTCGGCTCCTGGGAGCGGCCGTCGTAGTTGTCCGTGAAGTCGACGGTCTCCTCGTCGATGTCGCGGACCATCTCCATCGACAGCGGCGCCATCTTGCACTCGGTGTAGCGCATGGCCGCCGCCGGGTCGTTGCCCGGAGAGCCGAAGTTGCCGTTGGAGTCCACCAGCGGCATGCGCATCGACCACGGCTGCGCGAGGCGGACCAGCGCGTCGTAGATCGAGGAGTCGCCGTGCGGGTGGTAGTTGCCCATGACGTCGCCGACGACGCGGGCGCACTTGTAGAAGCCCTTCTCGGGCCGGTAGCCGCCGTCGTACATGGCGTACAGCACACGGCGGTGGACGGGCTTGAGGCCGTCCCTGACGTCGGGCAGCGCGCGGGACACGATGACGGACATCGCGTAGTCCAGGTACGAGCGCTGCATCTCCGTCTCTAGCTGGACGGGCTCGATGCGCAGGGTGTCGCCGGCCTCGTCGGGCGTGACTGGGCCAGAAGAAAGATCAGGGGTCTCGTCGGCCATTGCTGGTGGGAATCCTTCCTGGTGCGGTCAGCGGAGACCGACTCAGATGTCGAGGAAGCGGACGTCCTTGGCGTTGCGCTGGATGAACTGGCGCCGGGCCTCGACGTCTTCACCCATGAGGACCGAGAACAGCTCGTCGGCTTGGGCGGCGTCGTCCAGCGTGACCTGGCCGAGGACGCGGTGGTCGATGTCCATGGTCGTCACGCGCAGTTCCTCGGCGTTCATCTCGCCGAGACCCTTGAAGCGCTGGATCGAGTCTTCCTTGATGCGCTTGCCGTTCTGCCGGCCGAGCTCGATCAGGGCATCGCGCTCACGGTCCGAGTACGCGTACTCGAAGTCGTCCCGGCCCCACTTGATCTTGTACAGCGGGGGGCGCGACAGGAACACGTGTCCGGCCTCGACGAGCGGGCGCATGAAGCGGAACAGGAACGTCAGCAGCAGGGTGTTGATGTGCTGGCCGTCGACGTCGGCGTCCGCCATCAGGATGATCTTGTGATAGCGGAGCTTGGAGATGTCGAAGTCCTCGTGCACACCGGTGCCGAAGGCGGAGATCAGTGCCTGGATCTCCTGGTTCTGCAGGATCTTGTCGATCCGCGCCTTCTCGACGTTGAGGATCTTGCCCCGGATCGGGAGGATCGCCTGGTACTGCGGGTTGCGGCCGGACTTGGCCGAGCCGCCGGCGGAGTCACCCTCGACGATGAAGATCTCGCACTTGGTGGGGTCGTTCGACTGGCAGTCGCTCAGCTTGCCCGGCAGGGACGCCGTCTCAAGGAGGCCCTTGCGGCGCGTGAGGTCACGGGCCTTGCGGGCCGCCACACGCGCGGTGGCCGCCTGGATGGACTTGCGGATGATGTCCGCGGCCTCGTTCGGGTTGCGGTCCAGCCAGTCCGTGAGGTGCTCGTGGACGACCTTCTGCACAAAGGTCTTCGCCTCGGTGTTGCCCAGCTTGGTCTTGGTCTGGCCCTCGAACTGCGGTTCGCTCAACTTGATCGAGATGATCGCCGTCAGACCCTCGCGGATGTCGTCACCCGTGAGGTTGTCGTCCTTCTCGCGCAGCAGCTTCTTGTCGCGCGCGTAGCGGTTGATCAGACCGGTCATCGCCGCGCGGAAGCCCTCCTCGTGGGTGCCGCCCTCGTGCGTGTGGATGATGTTCGCGAAGGAGTACACACCCTCGCTGTAACCGCTGTTCCACTGCATCGCGACCTCGACGGACAGGTTCTTGTCCTTGTCCTCGGCCTCGAAGTCGATCACGGAGGGGTGCACCACGTCCCCCTTGCGGGAGTTGAGGTGCTTCACGAAGTCGACGATGCCGCCCTCGTAGTGGTACGAGACGGTCTTGACCTCGTGCTTCTCGTCCTCACCGGCTTCGTCCGCCCCGGCGGTGGCCTTCGCGGACTCGCGCTCGTCGGTGAGGTTGATGCTCAACCCCTTGTTGAGGAACGCCATCTCCTGGAAGCGCCGCGAGAGCGTCTCGAAGGAGTAGTCGGTGGTCTCGAAGATGTCCGGGTCGGCCCAGAACGTGACCGAGGTGCCGTGCTCCTCCGTGGCCTCGTGCTTGGCCAGCGGGGCCGTCGGGACGCCGAGCTTGTAGTCCTGCGTCCAGCGGTGGCCGTCGGTCTTGACCTCGACGGCGACCTTCGTCGACAGGGCGTTCACCACGGAGACGCCGACGCCGTGCAGACCGCCGGAGACCGCGTAGCCACCGCCGCCGAACTTGCCGCCCGCGTGCAGGACGGTCAGCACGACCTCGACGGCGGGCTTGCCCTCCGACGGGACGATGCCCACGGGGATGCCGCGGCCGTTGTCGACGACCCGGACACCGCCGTCGGGCAGGATCGTCACGTCGATGGTGTCCGCGTGACCGGCCAGGGCCTCGTCGACGGAGTTGTCCACGACCTCCTGCACGAGGTGGTGCAGGCCGCGCTCACCGGTCGAGCCGATGTACATGCCGGGCCGCTTGCGGACCGCGTCCAGCCCTTCGAGGACGGTGATGGCGCTGGCGTCGTACGCCGAGGCTGAGGCCTCGGCCGGTCCGGCCAGGGCCTCGGTGGACGGGATGTTCTCGTTGGGGTTGCCGGAATCGGCCACGAAGCGCCCTTTCTGGCACAGCACAAGCCAGGCTCCCGGCGGGTTTGCCGGAGCGGCTGCGGCATGTAGCGGTGGAAGCCTTTGTCAGCGTTGCACAGTGTTTCCGAAGCGGTCCCCACGTATGGGGCGGGATTGGCTTCCAGTCTACCGGTAGCGCCGACAGTGATGGGGGTTTGCCGGTACCTGAGTCCGCATGTGCCGCCCTGAACCGGTCTCGCCCGACTCCCCATATGCGGAACGGGGCTCCAAGAGGCTCACAGCGGCACTCAGCGCTTCCGGGTGTCAACCCTTTGCTACTCCCGGGTCAGGTCGATGTTCGCAACCGCATGCGAACGCGCGCAGCGGAGCGCATGGGCGCTCAGAGGGCAGCCGAGGGCCCCCGGTCAGGGGTGCGGAGGAGCCTGGAAATGTGACTACGGTCACCCGTAGGTGTCGCCGGGGCCGGTGCTTCCCGGGGCGCGCAGGGGTCCGTAGCGTCGGGCCGGGCCACCGGGATTCAGCACCTTGATCATCCGGACCCGGCCGTGCCCCAGGTCGTCGTTGAGACGGGCGACCAGGGCCGGCGAGAGATGGCGCAGCTGGGTCGCCCAGGCCGTGGAATCGCAACTCACGACCAGCACCCGCTCGTCCTCGTCGTACCGCGTCGGCACACAGTGCTTGGCCAGGTCCGCGCCCACGATCTGCGGCCAGCGGCCCATGACCCCGCCGACGGCGGCCGGTGTCTCCCAACCCCGCTCGGTGATCAGCCGGTTGATGGCGGAGCCCAGCGCCATGGGGTCCCTGCCGTCGGCCCGCGCGCCGGAGCGCAGACCGCCGCGCCGGGCCTGCTTCTTCTGCTGGGCGGCGTCCCCGCGCGCGCGTGCGGCCTCCTTGGCGGCGCGCAGCGCCACGCGCGCGAGGTCCACGCCGGACGGCTCGGGCGGCTTCGGCGCTCCTTCGGAACCGCTCATACGCGCTCCACCATCCCGTCGGACACGGCGTACCGCGTCCCCGTCAGTACGTCCGGTACGTCGTCGTCGACCGCGGCGGTCACCAGCACCTGCTCACCCGGCGCGACCAGTTCCGCCAGCCGCTCCCTCCGACGGGAGTCCAGCTCGGCGAAGACGTCGTCCAGGACGAGCACCGGCTCATTGCCCTCGGCGCGCAGCAGGTCGTACGAGGCGAGGCGCAGTGCCAGGGCGTAGGACCAGGATTCGCCGTGGGAGGCGTATCCCTTGGCGGGCAGCTGACCGAGTTTGAGAATCACATCGTCCCGGTGGGGCCCGACGAGGGTCACGCCCCGCTCGATCTCCTGCTTGCGGGCCTCGGCGAGGGCGGTCATCAGCTGCTCGTACAGTTCCTCGCGGCCATGGCCGACGATGCCGGGCGAAGAGGGTTTGTATTCCAAACTCACGGGGCCGCCGCCGGGCGCCAGCTGTTCGTACGCCTTGTCGGTGAGCGGCTGGATGGCGGCGACCAGGTCCATCCGCTGGGCAAGCAGTTCGGCGCCCACGCGCGCGAGGTGCTGGTCCCAGACGTCAAGGGTGGACAGATCCATGGAGCGCCCGCCATGCCGTCGGGCAAGAGCCGCCGTCTTCAGCAGAGTGTTGCGCTGCTTGAGGACCCGCTCGTAGTCGGAGCGGACCCCCGCGAGGCGCGGCGCACGCGCGGTGATCAGCTCGTCGAGGAAGCGCCGCCGCTCCCCGGGGTCCCCCTTGACCAGGGCGAGATCCTCCGGCGCGAACAGCACGGTGCGCAGGATGCCGAGCACATCACGCGGTCTTACCTGCGAGGATCTATTGATGCGGGCGCGATTGGCCTTGCCCGGGTTGAGCTCCAGCTCGATCAGCTGCTGCCGCTCGCCCTGGCGCACCTGCGCCCGGATCACCGCGCGGTCGGCGCCCATGCGCACCAGCGGAGCGTCCGAGGACACCCGGTGGCTGCCGAGGGTGGCGAGATAGCCGACGGCCTCGACCAGATTCGTCTTGCCCTGTCCGTTGGGGCCCACGAACGCGGTGACGCCCGGGTCGAGCGGGACCTCGACCCGGGCGTACGAGCGGAAGTCGGCCAGCGACAGATGCGTGACGTGCATGGTCGGGTGCCGACCTCCCCCGGGCTTGTGGACCGCCGCGCGGCCCTGTGGACGACGTGCCGTCCACCGTAGTCGTGTCCTGTGCCTGATGTGTCGTGCGTGCCGACCGCAGACCGCTTCTCCCGCGCGCTACTTCTTCTCGACCGCGTGCCCGCCGAACTGGTTCCGCAGCGCCGCGATCATCTTCATCTGCGGGGAGTCGTCCTGGCGGGAGGCGAAGCGGGCGAAGAGCGAGGCCGTGATCGCGGGCAGCGGCACGGCGTGGTCGATGGCGGCCTCCACGGTCCAGCGGCCCTCGCCGGAGTCCTGCGCGTACCCCTTGAGCCGCTCCAGGTGCTCGTCCTCGTCGAGGGCGTTCACCGCGAGGTCGAGCAGCCAGGAGCGGATGACCGTGCCCTCCTGCCAGGAGCGGAAGACCTCACGGACGTCCGTCACCGAGTCGACCTTCTCCAGCAGCTCCCAGCCCTCGGCGTACGCCTGCATCATGGCGTACTCGATGCCGTTGTGGACCATCTTCGCGAAGTGCCCGGCGCCGACCTTGCCGGCGTGCACGGCACCGAGGTCGCCCTTCGGCTTGAGCGCGTCGAAGACGGGCAGCACCTTGGCCACGTTCTCCGCGTCGCCGCCGTACATCAGCGCATAGCCGTTCTCCAGGCCCCAGACACCGCCGGAGACCCCGCAGTCGACAAAGCCGATGCCCTTGGCCGCCAATTCCTCGGCGTGCTTCTCGTCGTCCGTCCAGCGGGAGTTGCCGCCGTCCACGACGACATCGCCCGGCTCCAGCAGCTCGGCCAGCTCGTCGATGGTCGACTGGGTGGGAGCACCGGCCGGAACCATGACCCAGACGACGCGCGGGCCCGTGAGCTTGCCCACAAGCTCTTCCAGGCTGTGGACATCGGCGAGGTCCGGGTTCCGGTCGTATCCGATGACGGTGTGGCCCGCGCGGCGTATCCGCTCACGCATGTTGCCGCCCATCTTGCCGAGGCCGACGAGACCGAGCTCCATCAGTTGTTCCTTAGGTTGCGACGTGGCATGAGGGCACCTGTGGTGCCCACGCACGACCCTAAACCCGGACGCACGCGCACATCAGTGGGCATACGCGCTCATACGTACGCCCCGACCTGCGGAATCCTCCGTCACCACAGCGCCGGGCACCCACAAGGGCACCCGGCGCTGTGGACAACGTCAGCCGCTGAGGCGCACCGGCATGATCAGGTACTTGTAGGCCTCGTCCGCCTCTGCGTCCACGGCCGGCTTGCCGCTGAGCAGCGCGGGCTTCGTGGACGTCGTGAAGGAGAGCTGGGCCACCGGGGAGTCGATGGCGCTCAGACCGTCCAGCAGGAAGGTCGGATTGAAGGCGATCGAGATGTCGTCGCCCTCCAGCTGGGCGTCGACCCTTTCCACAGCCTGTGCGTCGTCGCTGGAACCGGCCTCCAGGGTCAGCACGCCCTGCTCGAAGCTCAACCGCACCGGGGTGTTCCGCTCGGCGACCAGCGCCACACGCTTGACGGCCTCCACGAAGGGGGCGGTCTCGATCACGGCGACGCTGTTGAACTCGGTCGGGAACAGCGTGCGGTACTTCGGCAGGTCGCCTTCGAGGAGACGGGTCGTCGTACGGCGCCCGGCGCCCTCGAAACCGATCAGGCCCTCGCCCGCACCCGAGCCGGAGAGCGCCAGGATGACGCTGTCGCCGCTCGTGAGCGCCTTGGCGGTGTCCAGGAGCGTCTTGGCGGGCACCAGGGCGACCGCGGACGCCTCGGGGTTCTCCGGCTTCCACAGGAACTCGCGGACCGCGAAGCGGTAGCGGTCGGTGGAGGCGAGCGTGACCGTGTCGCCCTCGATCTCGATGCGCACACCCGTGAGAACGGGCAGTGTGTCGTCGCGCCCGGCCGCGATGGCCACCTGGGCGGCGGCGGAGGCGAAGACCTCGCCGGGGACGGTGCCCGTGGCGTTCGGCATCTGGGGAAGGGACGGGTACTCCTCCACAGGCAGTGTGTGGAGTGTGAACCGCGAGGAGCCGCAGACCACCGTCGCCCGTACACCGTCTGTGGAAATCTCCACCGGGCGGGTGGGCAGGGCGCGGCAGATGTCCGCGAGGAGTCGGCCCGAGACGAGGACCGTGCCCTCCTCGTCGACCTCGGCCTCCACGGACACACGCGCGGAGACCTCGTAGTCGAAGCTGGACAGGCTCAGATGCCCCTCCTCGGCCTTCAGAAGGAGGCCGGCGAGGACAGGCGCCGGCGGGCGGGCCGGGAGGCTGCGCGCCGCCCAGGCGACCGCCTCCGCGAGTACGTCGCGTTCCACCCGGATCTTCACCGTTGCCGCCTCCTGCTGTTGCCGGCGCTTCTCGCCCTGCCTGGCTTCGTCGTCTGTCTCGGTGTCGTCGGTCCCTGTGAGGGGAAGGACACCGGGGACCAGTCTGACGCACGCCACTGACACTCGGAGCCTCTCGGGGTCAAGTCATGACGAGACGCGGTCAGGCAGCCGGGAGCGAGTTGTGCACAGGACCCCCTTCGAAACGGATTCCCAGCTCTCTCTAGTTGGGAGTAGTAGTAGGGCCTGTGGATACCGTGGATAACCCCGTTTTCCCAGCTCAGGGGGCAGATTTTGTCCACCGGGCCTGTGGGTGGAGGCGGTGGAAAACCAGGGGTCTCTGTGGAGAACAGAAAGTTCTGCACACACCATGCACAGGCCGAGGGCAGTTCTCCCCAGCGGCGTCCCCAGGTTTACCCGCCTTTCCCACAGCCCAACCCGGCAACTTCGTGTGACGCCTTTCACTCGACGCGGTGAGAGAGGGCGTCGCGCTGCCGAACAGTGGACAGCCATGTGGAGAAGTGGACGATCACTGGGGACAACTGGCCACAGCCTGTGGGCAGTCGGTGGACAACCCCGTCCACAGGCTGTGGATCTCCGCTTCGTCCACAGCCTGTGGAGATCGTTTGTCCACGAATCCACAGGGGGCTGACCTGCTTCGATGATCTACGCACAGGCCCGCCTGTGGATGCGATCTGCATAACTTCCCGATCCCCAGGGTGTGGACGGGAAAAAGTCCCCGAATCTGTGGAGGGTGGCCGTAACGCGGCGGGTATTCGAACACCGGCTGACGACGCGACGACGGAGCAGGCCGCGCTGAAGGGCCCCTCGGAGCCATTGAGGGGCGCCCCGCAGCGAGGCGGAGGGGTCCTCAAGGATGCCGAGAGCGCCCCTCGTGAACGACGAAGGCGCCCTCGGGAACTCGTCCCAGGGGCGCCCTCTGCGTCGTACGAAGCGGTGCGTCAGCCGTTCTTGATGCGGTTCGTCAGCTCGGTCACCTGGTTGTAGATGGAGCGCCGCTCGGCCATCAGCGCGCGGATCTTGCGGTCGGCGTGCATGACGGTGGTGTGGTCGCGGTTGCCGAACTGCGCGCCGATCTTGGGCAGCGACAGATCGGTGAGCTCACGGCACAGATACATGGCGATCTGCCGGGCGGTCACCAGCGCGCGCCCGCGCGAGGTGCCGCACAGGTCGTCGACGGTCAGTCCGAAGTAGTCGGCCGTCGCCGCCATGATCGCGGTCGCGGTGATCTCGGGGGACGCGTTCTCCCCGCCCGGGATCAGGTCCTTGAGGACGATCTCGGTCAACCCGAGGTCCACGGGCTGCCGGTTGAGCGACGCGAACGCCGTGACCCGGATCAGCGCGCCCTCCAGCTCACGGATGTTCCGCGAGATGCGGGACGCGATGAACTCCAGTACTTCCGGCGGGGCGTTGAGCTGCTCCTGGACCGCCTTCTTGCGGAGGATCGCGATCCGCGTCTCCAGCTCGGGCGGCTGGACGTCGGTGATCAGACCCCACTCGAAACGGTTCCTCAGCCGGTCCTCCAGCGTGACCAGCTGCTTGGGCGGCCGGTCGCTGGAGAGCACGATCTGCTTGTTGGCGTTGTGGAGCGTGTTGAAGGTGTGGAAGAACTCCTCCTGCGTCGACTCCTTGTCCGCCAGGAACTGGATGTCGTCGACGAGCAGGATGTCCATCTCGCGGTACCGCTTGCGGAAGCTGTCGCCCTTGCCGTCGCGGATCGAGTTGATGAACTCGTTGGTGAACTCCTCGGAGCTCACGTACCGCACACGCGTGCCCGGGTAGAGGCTGCGCGCGTAGTGCCCGATCGCGTGCAGCAGATGCGTCTTGCCGAGCCCCGACTCCCCATAGATGAAGAGGGGGTTGTACGCCTTCGCCGGCGCCTCGGCGACGGCCACCGCGGCGGCGTGCGCGAAGCGGTTCGAGGCACCGATGACGAAGGTGTCGAAGAGGTACTTGGGGTTCAGACGGGCCGTGGGCTCACCCGGGCCGGGCGTGGGCGACGGCTGGGCGCCCGGCCCACCGGGTGCGCCGCCGGCCGGTCCGCCCCGGTGCGCGTGCCCCGGCCCTGTCGAGGGCTCGGGCAGCTCACGGCGGTCGGGCCGCTGGTCGTAGTCGCCACCCGGCCGGTCGTAGTCGGGGCCAGGGCGGTCGTACTCCGTGCCGGGACGGTCGTATTCAGTACGAGAAGAGTCGTAGTCCGGTCGCTGCTGGTCGTATGGCGGTCGGTCCAGGCTCTGCGCGCGGTAGTCCAGGGACGGCGACGCGTACGGGTCCCGCTCGGGGAAGCCGAGTCGCTGCTGCTGCCAGCCGTAGTCGTCCTGCGGCGGCCGAGGCCAGGCGCCCGGCTCGGGGCGTTGGTATTCGGACGGGTACGCGGGGCGCACGGACGGAAGTTGGTCGCCGCGGCCGGTGGGCGGCTGGTCCGTGCGCGGGGGCGGCAACTGGTCGCCGTACGGGCCGCGGGCCTCGCGGCCTCCGTCGTACGCGTCCCTCCTGTCATAGGAGTCGCCTCGGTCGTAGGCGTCGCCGCTCCGCACCGGGGAGGAGGGGAGCTCGGGTTCTTCGAATCGGGACTGGACCGGCGGTGGGGGCTCGTTCATCGAACTGTCGACGGTGATCGCGATCCGGATCGGGCGACCGCACTCCCGGCTCAGGCTCTCGCTGACGGCCGGCGCCAGGCGGCCTTCGAGTACGCCCTTCGCGAACTCGTTCGGAACGGCGAGCAGAGCGGTGTCCGCCACGAGCGCCAGCGGCTGGCAGCGCTTGATCCAGTGCTCGTCCTTCGCCTCGACCCCCTGGCCGCGACCCTCACCGAGGAGCTGTTCCAGTACTCGTGGCCACACTGCGGCAAGATCGGCAGGTACGTCAGCCACAGGGCACGCTCTCTCACAGGTCCCACGAACGTGTGGTTCTGGGACGGGTCGGTTTGGAACTGCGGTGGTGCGCTCGGAACGGGGTCCGGTGGCGGGTCGGTGGCCCGGCAGCCACGGGAAAGGGAACGAAGCGGAGTTCCGTCACGGTAGTCACGGCGGCCGGTGCGGTTCAAGTTGTTGTCCCCAGCCTGTGGATAGTGTCCCCCCGTGACCTCTGGTTTGACCGGATGGCGTAGCCGCGCGTACCGTAACCAGGTCGAGTTGTCGATGGCTGCTGCCGCCTGCCTCCGATGGGCACAGATCGCGTCAGGTGATCGGAAAGCGGTGCACTCGGGCGTGAATACGAAGCTTTTCGTGGGCGCACGGTGACAGCCAGGACGGCACCCGCAAACCCCGATTTATCTCTGGAGCCCCCGAGTGAGCAAGCGCACCTTCCAGCCGAACAACCGTCGTCGCGCGAAGACCCACGGCTTCCGGCTGCGGATGCGCACCCGTGCCGGCCGCGCGATTCTCGCGTCCCGCCGCAGCAAGGGTCGCGCCCGACTGTCCGCCTGATCCCGGTCAGGTCATGCCGTCGTGCTGCCCACCGAGAACCGGCTGAGGCGGCGCGAGGACTTCGCGACCGCGGTACGACGAGGGCGCCGGGCCGGACGCCCACTCCTCGTCGTTCACCTACGTAGCGGTGCCACGGACCCGCACGCGCCTGGGGAGAGCGCTCCCCCGACGCGTGCGGGTTTCGTCGTGAGCAAGGCCGTCGGTGGCGCCGTCGTACGGAACAAGGTGAAGCGTCGACTGCGCCATCTGATGCGCGACCGGGTGGCTCAGCTGCCCCCCGGTAGCCTGGTAGTCGTACGAGCGCTGCCCGGTGCGGGCGACGCCGACCACGTACAACTGGCCCAAGACCTGGACGCCGCTCTACGGCGGCTGCTGGGAGGGGGCGCACGATGAAGTACCCGCTGCTGGCGCTGATCAAGCTGTACCAGTGGACGATCAGTCCACTGCTCGGGCCGGTGTGCAAGTACTACCCGTCGTGCTCCCACTACGGCTACACGGCCATCGACAGGCACGGTGCGATCAAGGGCACGGCACTGACCGCCTGGCGCATCCTGCGGTGCAACCCGTGGTCGCTCGGCGGGGTGGACCATGTTCCGCCGCGCAAGCGCCCCCGGTGGCACGAGATGCTGCGTGGCGCCTGGCGCGCACGAAAGGGCGGGACCTCCGCCGCCGAACCGGCCACCGAGGGCCACGGTCCCTCGGGCCCGGCCGCCGAGACCCCGTCCCATGCCCAAGGAGCATGATTAGTGGACACGATTGCCAGTCTCTTCAGCTTCATCACGACACCCGTCTCCTGGGTCATCGTCCAGTTCCACACGGTGTACGGCGCCATCTTCGGCGATGACACCGGGTGGGCCTGGGGCCTGTCCATCGTGTCCTTGGTGATCCTGATCCGTATCTGCCTGATCCCGCTCTTTGTGAAGCAGATCAAGGCGACCCGGGCGATGCAGACGCTCCAGCCCGAGATGAAGAAGATCCAGGAGCGCTACAAGAACGACAAGCAGCGTCAGTCCGAAGAGATGATGAAGCTGTACAAGGAGACGGGCACCAACCCGCTCTCCTCGTGCCTTCCCATCCTGGCGCAGTCGCCGTTCTTCTTCGCCCTGTACCACGTGCTCAACAGCATCGCGAACAACGACACCATCGGTGTCATCAACGAGAGCCTGCTGCAGAGCGCGCAGAAGGCGCACATCTTCGGTGCTCCGCTGGCCGCCACGTTCACGGACACCTCCGCGGAGGCCGCGGCGCTCGACGCCTCGATCACGACTGTCCGTATCGTCACCGCGATCATGATCGTCCTGATGTCGGCGTCGCAGTTCTACACACAGCGTCAGCTGATGACGAAGAACGTCGACACCACGGTGAAGACGCCGTTCATGCAGCAGCAGAAGATGCTGATGTACATCTTCCCGATCATGTTCGCCGTCTTCGGCATCAACTTCCCGGTCGGTGTTCTCGTCTACTGGCTGACCACCAACGTGTGGACCATGGGCCAGCAGATGTACGTCATCCACAACAATCCGACTCCGGGTTCCAAGGCCCAGGCCGCCTACCTGGAGCGCCTGTTCAAGCACGTCACGCACCACGGCAAGACCCGCGGCCGTGGCGAGCGCGCCATCGTCAAGGCCATCGTCGCCAAGGGCCGTGACCGCAACGAGTTCGAGCGGAAGTTCATCAACGGCCTCGGCAAGGAGGGCCTCGCGGCTCAGGCCGACGGCACCGTGGTCAAGAGCGAGGTCTCGGCCGTCGCCACGGCCGAGGACGGTACGCCGACCGGCGCTCCCAAGCGCCAGCAGCCCAAGCGCCAGACCAAGGCCCAGCGTCAGTCCGGCGGGGCGAAGACCCCCGGCGACTCCGAGCCGAAGAGCGAGCCCACCTCGCTGACCAAGTCCGACCAGCCCGAGGACGCGGGGCCCGCCGCTGCCGGAAAGGCCGCGCCCAAGGCCGGCGCCGGTGGCCGCAGCAGGGCCCAGTCCGGTCAGCGCAAGGGCCAGCAGCGCCCCAAGTCCCCGTCCAAGAAGTAAGAAGGAGCCCATCCCGTGACGGAAGGCACCACCCCCGCCGCCTCCGAGGGTGGCGACACCCTCACCCGCCTGGAGCAGGAGGGTGAGATCGCGGCGGACTACCTGGAAGGTCTGCTGGACATCGCCGATCTCGACGGTGACATCGACATGGACGTCGAGGCCGACCGTGCCTCCGTCTCGATCATCAGCGATGCCGGCAGCCGCGATCTGCAGAAGCTCGTCGGCCGCGAGGGCGAGGTGCTTGAGGCCCTCCAGGAGCTCACGCGCCTGGCCGTGCACCGTGAGACCGGCGACCGCAGCCGACTGATGCTGGACATCGCCGGCTACCGCGCCAAGAAGCGGGCCGAGCTCTCCGAACTGGGCGCCAAGGCCGCGGCCGAGGCCAAGAGCACCGGTGAGCCCGTGAAGCTGAAGCCGATGACGCCCTTCGAGCGCAAGGTCGTGCACGACGCGGTCAAGACCGCGGGCCTGCGCAGCGAGTCCGAGGGCGAGGAGCCGCAGCGCTTCGTCGTCGTGCTTCCTGCCTGATTCGGTACGTACGTTTCCCCGGCCCCGTCTGTCGGCAGGCGGGGCCGAACTTTGTCAGCCTGTAGTTCTGGTGTCAGCGCCCAGTGCGCTCTTGCGGTACGGAAGGACGGTCCCCGTGACGGAGGCAGCGGAGCTCCCCCCTGCGCCCGAGCAGGCGCGTGACGTATTCGGTGATCGCTACGCGGACGCGGTCCGGTACGCCGAGCTCCTGGCGGAGGCGGGAGTGCAGCGGGGGCTCATCGGTCCACGGGAAGTGCCTCGTCTGTGGGAGAGGCATCTGCTGAACTGCGCGGTGCTCTCCGAGGTCGTTCCCGAGGGGGTGACGGTGTGCGACGTCGGCTCGGGTGCGGGGCTGCCCGGTATTCCGCTGGCCCTTGTCCGGGAGGACCTCAAGATCACGTTGCTGGAGCCCCTGCTGCGGCGCACCAACTTCCTCACCGAGGTTGTCGAGTTGCTGGGCCTGGACCATGTGACCGTGGTGCGAGGCCGGGCGGAAGAGGTCCTCGGCACGCTCCAGCCGGTCCATGTGGTGACGGCACGGGCCGTGGCTCCGCTGGACCGACTGGCCACCTGGGGCATTCCGCTGCTGCGTCCCTACGGCGAGATGCTGGCCCTCAAGGGCGACACCGCCGAGGAGGAACTGAAGAGCGCGGCTGTGGCCCTGAGCAAGCTCGGTGCTGTCGAGACCTCGATCCTCCATGTCGGCGAGGGCGTGGTGGACCCGTTGTCCACCGTTGTCCGGGTGGAGGTCGGTGAGAGCCCTGGCGGTGTGCGCTTCGCGGCGAAGCGTGCGAAGGCGGCCCGGACGGGGCGGGCACGTCGACGCCGGTGAGACGGGTGGGCAGGGGCGCTATTGATGTGGACGTTGGCTGATCCGTCCTGAGGACGAGTCGTACTGAGGACGATTCGTACTCCACACAAGCTTCCAAACCTACGCATCTCGGAGTGTCGCGCGGTGACGGCCTGAGCCGCTAGGCATCGTGTTTCACGTGAAACGTCGCTCACTGCTGCACGGAATCATCGGCCGTGGCCGCGCTGCGGCCGAACCGCGCGACCGGAAGCCCCTTGGATCACTCAGAGAGGGTGCTTCCAATGACTCTCCGTCCCCCTTGCGGGGCACGGAGTTTTCCACAGAGGTGGATTTCTCCACAGAACACCAGGCCTCACTGGTTCACGACCCCGAAGACATGGGAGGCTCTGTTCATTGCGAGTCTGAAGTCGAGGAGAGTGAATCCTTGCGGTCCGACGCCAACATCGCGGGACCGATGACCGATCCGGTCCCCGGCCCCCGTACCGAGTCGATGGGGGACGATGTTTCACGTGAAACACCGCCCCCGATGGACGACACTCCCATCGGTCGTGCTGCCCAACTGGCGGTAGAGGCGCTGGGTCGTGCCGGTGAGGGGCTGCCACGGCCCGAGCAGACCAGGGTCATCGTGGTCGCCAACCAGAAGGGCGGGGTCGGCAAGACCACCACGACGGTCAACCTCGCCGCCTCGCTTGCCCTGCACGGCGCCCGGGTCCTGGTGATCGACCTCGACCCTCAGGGCAACGCGTCCACCGCGCTGGGCATCGACCATCATGCCGAGGTGCCGTCCATCTACGACGTGCTGGTCGAGAGCAAGCCGCTCGCGGAAGTCGTCCAGCCCGTTCCCGATGTCGAGGGTCTCTTCTGCGCGCCCGCCACGATCGATCTCGCCGGTGCGGAGATCGAGTTGGTCTCGCTGGTGGCGCGAGAGAGCAGACTTCAGCGAGCGATTCAGGCGTACGAGCAGCCACTGGACTACATCCTGATCGACTGCCCGCCCTCGCTCGGCCTTCTGACGGTCAATGCGATGGTCGCCGGCGAGGAAGTCCTCATCCCGATCCAGTGCGAGTACTACGCGCTGGAGGGCCTTGGACAGCTGCTCCGTAATGTCGACCTGGTGCGGGGGCACCTCAACCCCGCCCTGCATGTGTCGACCATCCTGCTCACCATGTACGACGGCCGGACGCGTCTCGCGTCCCAGGTCGCCGACGAGGTGCGCAGCCACTTCGGCGACGAGGTGCTGCGGACCAGCATTCCGCGCTCGGTCCGGATCTCCGAAGCGCCGAGCTATGGGCAGACGGTACTGACCTACGATCCAGGATCGAGCGGTGCTCTCTCCTATCTTGAGGCCGCACGAGAAATCGCCTTGAAGGGCGTCGGCGTGGGGTACGACCCGACGCACGCCCATATCGGCACCCAGAACAACCCGAACATGGTGGAGGGGATGCAGTGAGCGAGCGACGGAGGGGGTTGGGCCGTGGTCTCGCCGCACTGATCCCGGCAGCCCCAACGGGGGAGAAGGCAGCACCGCAGACGGGTGGACCCGCGTCCACATCACCGGCAGCGGTACCGGTCCTCACCCCCGAGCGCGGGGTGGCGGCTGCGAAGGTGGCCGCGCTTCCTGTTTCACGTGAAACAGAGGAGCCACCTGCCAACAGCGTTACCGATGTACCGGCAGCACCCATCGGCGCCTACTTCGCCGAGCTGCCCCTCGACTCCATCACGCCGAACCCTCGCCAGCCGCGTGAGGTGTTCGACGACGACCTTCTTCAGGAACTCGTCACCTCCATCAAGGAGGTCGGACTCCTACAGCCCGTCGTCGTACGGCAGTTGGGCCCCGCTCGCTTTGAACTCATCATGGGTGAGCGGCGCTGGAGGGCCTGCCGTGAAGCCGGCCTGGAGGCTATCCCCGCGATCGTGCGGGCCACGGATGACGAGAAGCTTCTTCTGGACGCCCTTCTGGAGAACCTCCACCGTGCCCAGCTGAACCCGCTGGAAGAGGCAGCCGCCTACGACCAGTTGCTTAAGGACTTCAACTGCACGCACGACCAGTTGGCGGACCGTATCGGCCGGTCCCGTCCACAGGTCTCCAACACCCTGCGTCTGCTGAAGCTCTCGCCTGCGGTCCAGCGCCGTGTGGCCGCCGGTGTTCTCTCCGCTGGGCATGCCCGGGCGCTGCTATCCGTCGAGGACTCGGAGGAGCAGGACAAGCTGGCTCACCGGATCGTGGCCGAGGGGCTCTCCGTCCGCGCCGTCGAGGAGATCGTGACCCTCATGGGCTCGCGGCCCAAGACCGCATCCCGCTCCAAGGGACTGCGTGCCGGCTCCCGGGTCTCTCCGGCGCTGACCGATCTGGCGACCAGGCTCTCGGACCGCTTCGAGACCCGGGTGAAGATCGATCTCGGCCAGAAGAAGGGAAAGATCACCGTTGAGTTCGCCTCTCCGGAGGATCTTGAGCGAATCCTCAGCACGCTCGCCCCGGGCGAGAAGCTGGCATTGCAGAAGAGTCTTCTGGACGACGACTCCGACGACGCGGAAGCCTGAGCCTTCGGGGGACGGAACGGCTTTCGGCTGGTCGACCGTCTGAGCGGGCTGTGTCCGATCCTTACCGGACACAGCCCGCTCTTTGCTTTCATGCGGTATCTAGGCCATCGCATCGTGGATACGATGCGTTCGGGTATGACGCATCCACCTGGCGACACCTTTATCGGGGAGGCGGGGGCAATGCGAACCGTGAGCCGTTCCGGTCTGGTGACCGCAGGCTTGGGACTGGGCGCGGTCGGCGGTTTCGTCGGCAGCCTGCTCAGGGAGCGGAACGCTCTGACAGCCGCCCGTGAGGCCGCGGGCGAAGGAAGCGAGGAACAGCCTTCATGGGGCGTCGGCTCGTACCGCTCACGCTGGACAACCTTCAGGACCTTCCCAAGCGCTGTCGCTCGTGTGTCTTCTGGGAGTTGGACCCAGTCAGCGGCGAGGCCGCGGTAAGGGCCGGAACGCCCGCGCTGGAGAAGGAGGCATGGATCTCCGCCGTTCTCCTGGACTGGGGCTCCTGCGGTCGCGTCGTCTATGTCGATGACGTACCGGTGGGCTTTGTGCTGTACGCGCCGCCGGCGTATGTGCCCCGCTCCACGGCGTTCCCGACGAGCCCGGTGTCTTCCGACGCGGTCCTGCTGATGACCGCCTTCATCATGCAGGGCTATCAGGGACAGGGGCTCGGCCGTGTGATGGTCCAGACTGTCGCGAAGGATCTGTTGCGGCGTGGCTTCCGGGCGATCGAAGCCTTTGGGAACGCACGGTGGAAGGACCCCGCCTGCGTGCTGCCCGCCGACCATCTGACAGCTGTGGGCTTCAAGACGGTTCGCCCTCATCCCACTTATCCCCGGTTGCGGTTGGAGCTGCGGACGACGCTCTCCTGGAAGGAGGACGTCGAGTTGGCACTCGACCGGCTTCTGGGGGCGGTACAGAAGGAGCCGGTCCTGAGGCCGCTGTGAAGAGGTGCGAGGGCGTAGGCCTTCCGCAGGCGACGCGCTCAAAGAGACTCAAAGCGAAGGGGCCGACCCGCTCGGGTCGGCCCCTTCATGTTTCACGTGAAACATCACTCAGCGATGAAGTCCTCAAGGTCACGCACGATCGCGGCCTTCGGCTTGGCACCGACGATGGTCTTGGCGACCTCGCCACGCTGGTAGACGTTCAGCGTGGGGATGGACATGACGCCGTACTTGGCAGCCGTGGCCGGGTTCTCGTCGATGTTGAGCTTGACGATCTCGATCTTGTCGCCGTACTCCTTGGCGATCGCTTCGAGGGACGGCGCGATCTGGCGGCACGGGCCGCACCACTCGGCCCAGAAGTCCACCAGGACGGGCTTCTCGTTCTTGAGGACGTCCTGCTCGAAGGAGTCGTCGGTTACTTGCTTCAGGGTGCCGGCCACTGAGGGCTCCTAACTGGTTCGTGCGGTGGGGCGGATGGGGGTCAGACCGTGGTCTTCTCGGGCTCGGCGCTCTGCTCGCCGTCCGCGAGGGCGGCCAGGAAGCGCTCGGCGTCGAGGGCGGCGGAGCAGCCGGTGCCGGCTGCCGTGATCGCCTGGCGGTAGGTGTGGTCGACGACGTCGCCGGCGCCGAAGACACCAGTCAGGTTCGTCCGGGTCGACGGGGAGGCGACCTTCAGATAGCCCTCGTCGTCCAGGTCGAGCTGACCCTTGAAGAGTTCCGTGCGCGGGTCGTGGCCGATCGCGATGAACAGACCCGTCACCGGCAGGTCGGACGTCTCGCCAGTCTTGACGTTGCGCAGCTTCAGCCCGGAGAGCTTCTGGTCGCCCTGGATCTCGGCGACCTCGCTGTCCCAGATGAAGGAGATCTTCGGGTCGGCGAACGCCCGCTCCTGCATCGCCTTGGAGGCGCGCAGGGTGTCACGGCGGTGGACCACGGTCACGGACTTCGCGAACCGGGAGAGGAAGGTGGCCTCCTCCATCGCGGTGTCACCGCCACCGATCACGGCGATGTCGTGCTCCCTGAAGAAGAACCCGTCACAGGTGGCACACCAGGAGACACCACGGCCGGAGAGCGCGTCCTCGTTCGGCAGTCCGAGCTTGCGGTGCTGCGAGCCCGTGGTGACGATGACGGCCTTGGCGCGGTGCACGGTGCCTGCGGTGTCCGTGACGGTCTTGATCTCGCCGCTCAGGTCGACGGCGACGACGTCGTCCGGAACGAGCTCGGCGCCGAAGCGCTCGGCCTGGGCACGCATGTTGTCCATGAGGTCGGGGCCCATGATCCCGTCCCGGAAGCCGGGGAAGTTCTCCACGTCGGTGGTGTTCATGAGCGCACCGCCAGCGGTGACTGCGCCCTCGAACACCAGCGGCTTCAGCGACGCGCGCGCGGTGTAGAGCGCCGCCGTGTAGCCGGCGGGCCCGGAGCCGATGATGATCACGTTACGGACGTCGCTCACGGCTTGATTCCTCGTCTCTGGAGACTGCTGCGTACCCGGGGGAGCCTGCTCTCGGAACTCTCACCCCACCCAACGGATACTAAGGGGCGTGCATTCCCGGTGTGTCCGGGCACACGGTGACGAGAGACCGCAGAGGGATGCCCAGGGGTACGACAAGGACGAGGCAGCCGTCAGGGGCGAACGTAGGACCGCTTCAGCAGCACGTCGCCCGGGCGCTCCGATGCCTTGCTCATACAGGAGGCGTCGACCACGTATGCCGTGACGTGAGAGGGATCGTCGTCCTCGGGCAGCAGGACGAGGTATGCGTCCGCGCCTCGATAGGTTCCGGCTTCGGCGGCGATGGCCTCCGTGACGTCACCGATGCCCTTGCCGATGCAGGGGGGAACGTCGGGCGTTCGCTTGATGGTCGGGTTCGCCGCAGAGGATTCGGGATTGCCGGGGGCGGTGTTGGCACCGACGGAGTCCCCGCCTGGCGCGTCCTTGTCCTCGGAATCACTCAGGAGGTCGGTCACCCGCTTCTCCAGCTTGACGCCGGAGAAGGTGTCGGTGGCAGCGCTCTGAGCCGTGGGCGGGGTCTCGTCGGGACCACTGTCACCCATCGACTGGACGAGCAAGGCGCCGAGACCGAGTGTGGCCGTCGCGAAGGCGGCCGCGAGGATCTTCGCGCGGCGAGTACGGCGCTTCTGGCTCGGTCGACCCGGGCCGGTGGACGCCCGTGGATGGCCGATGGGGCGGTCCGCCTTGGGCGATGTTTCACGTGAAACATCGGCGCGGCCGTCCTCGCCCGACGCCGTGCGGGCGCCGGCAGCGGTGAGGGGCTCGGTGCTCGACTCGTTGCTGGTGTCGGTGTCGGTGTCGGTGTCGGTGTCGGTGTCGGTGTCGGTGCTGGGCGTCGTCGCGCCCAGGAGGGCTTCGGCGGCGAGCGCGGCGTCGATCCGTCCCACCACGTCGTCCGGCATACGCGAAGGGCCCGGCAGGGTGCCGAGCATCCCCCGGATCTCCTCCAGCGAGGCGTACACATCGGCGCAGAGAGGGCACTCGTCCAGGTGCCGACGGACATCCGTGGTGCGGGAGGGGGGAAGCAGACCCTCGGTGAGGTCGGAGATCTCCTCGACCTCCGGGTGCCCGGCCGTGTCGGTCGTGGATGTCACGCTCGCCCACCTCCGCCCTTCACAGCAGCTGAATCGCTTGGCCCCGCATCGTGTGGTCCCGCTGCGGGTGGGACGGATGTCCCCTGCGCCCGGTTCCTTCCGCGTACCGATTTCTCGCCATCGGCACCTCCCCCGTCCGCGCGGAGGTGCTTCAGGAGCGGCAGCAGTCTGGCTCTGCCACGGGCACAGCGACTCTTGACGGTGCCGGTCGGCACATCGAGGAGCTTCGCGGCCTCGGCAACCGGATAGCCCTGCATGTCCACGAGGACGAGAGCCGCCCGCTGGTCCACGGGCAGGGTGCCCAGGGCCTCCATCAGCTGATGGTGGAGATCGTTGCGTTCGGCTGGAGCGGAGGCCGACTCGTGCGGCTCCAGGAGCTGCTCCAGACGCTCGGTGTCGTCGACGGGCGATGTCCTGCGGGACGCCGCCTTGCGGGCGCGATCCAGGCAGGCGTTCACCGTGATGCGGTGCAGCCAGGTCGTGACGGCTGACTGACCGCGGAAGGTGTGGGCGGCGCGATAGGCGGAGACCAGCGCGTCCTGAACGGCGTCGGCGGCTTCCTCACGGTCCCCCAGCGTCCGCAGCGCCACCGCCCACAGCCGGTCCCGGTGCCGTCGTACGAGCTCTGTGAAGGCATCGGGGTCGCCCTCGACATGACGGGCCAGGAGGTCCTGATCGCTCGCCCCGCTGTGATCAGCGTCATGTGCCATCGGACCCCCTCCCTGTGCTGGACTCTCAGCCCGTGAACTTCACGTCGGTGATCGCCTGCTTATAGCCGGAGCCACTGAACTGGTCGCCGGCTGCCTGGGGCACAGCGGTGAGCCAGACGAGAACGTACCGGGTCTTCACCGCCTTCTTGGCCGAGATCTCCAGGTCCGTTCCGCTGGTCGTGTTGGTCGCGATCTTCGTCATGGAGCTGAGGGGCGCGGACGACGACAAGGAGTCGGCCGCGTAGAGCGTGGCCGTCGTGTGGTCACCGGTGTAGTACAGCCCTATTGAGGCCGCGGACACCTCCTGCGCCGAGCCGAGGTCGTAGACGATGCCGACGCCCTGCTTGAAGGGCGCGAGTGTGGGGCCGTCGGTGTAGGAGTAGGTCCGCCAGTACGTCGACGCGCTCTTGTCGTACGTCAGGTCCACGTCGTCCGCGTGCTGCGGCTTGCCGTCCGGGTAGTACTCGACGGCGTCCTGGATGTCGAGCGTGGTGACCGGCTTGGCGGTGGTGGTGCCCTTGTCGTTGTCCTCCGTCGTCTGGCTCGTGTCCGTGTCGCCGGACGGCTCGCCGCGGTCCATGAGCGCGTCGGCGAGCTGCCAGCTGCCCAGACCCAGCGCGGCGATCAGCAGAGCCGACACCGCCCACTTGAGGGCCCGGCCGGTACGGCTCTGCAGCGGGGGCGGCGGTGTCGGGAGGGGCTGTGTGGCGCCCGGATGCGGAACCTGACGGCCGTACGTGCCCTGCTGGTAGGTCGTGCGCTGGTAGTCCGGCGGGGCGGTGAAGGCCGGCTCCGGCGGGCGGATGCGGGGCATCTCGCCGACCGCCTTCACCAGCTCCTCCGGCGTCGTGCACGCGGACTCGTGGCGTGAGGCGGTGGCACCGTCGTTGACGAGCGCACGCATGGAGAGCTCCGACAGCCCACGGTGAACACCCGCGCGCACCTGGTCCGGGGCGATGAGCCCGACGCCCTTGGGGAGCCCGGACAGACCGTGCGCGTCGTTCTCGTACGGCCAGCGCTGGGTGAGGGCCGCGTACAGCAGTGCGCCGATCGCCTCGGTGTCCGTGCGCTGCGGGGTTTCGGAGGCGATGCCGCGCAGCGCCGCGTTCACGGCGAGACCGCGGATGCGCCACTGCCCGGAGGCGGAGCGCAGCACGGCGCTCGGGCTGAGCCGTAGGTGGGCGAGGCCTTCGCGGTGGGCGGCGGCCATGGCGTGCGAGATCTGGGTGACCATCTGGTACGCGTCATGCGGTTCCAGCGGGCCGGAGGCCAGAAGCGTCGTCAGTTCCGTGGCGTCGGGAAGCCACTCGTGCACGACGTACACGAGGTCGTTCTCTTCGACCGCGTCCAGCACCTGGACGAAGCGGGGATCACCCAGGAGCGCCGCGGAACGGGCCGCCGCGAGGACGGAACGGGCGCGCGCGTGGTCGGCGGGGAGCACATGGACCCCCACGGCGCGACGCAGTTTCTCGTCCACGGCACGCCAACTGCTGAAACCGTCCAGACGGGTGACGCACTCTTCGAGGCGGTAGCGCCTGGCGAGCTTGTGGCCGCTGTGCAGTTCGGGCGGGGTCGTCTTCGAAGGACTCTCGGAGCCGCCGCTCCCCTGTGCCTCTTCGCTCGCCGAGCTTTCCGTGTCCCGCTCCCGGTTCTGGGCCTCCCCGTCGGCCGTGGACTGGTCCGCCTTCGCGGTCAGCGGCTCGTCACCGCTGTTGTCTGCCACGTCGACGGCAGCCGTGCTCCGTTCCGCCACCGTCGTTCCTGCCTCCCCATCCGTTGCGCTCTGCGACGCCAAAGCCAATTGTGCCCACAGTCCGCCGCTATGAGCGACACGCGGCGGCGGACGATGGTTGTGCGCCTACCCCCGCCTCAGCGTCCCAGCCGTCCACGGACCATACCGACCATCGAGTTGAGCTCTTCGATGCGCATGCGCCGCGCGGCGACATAGAAGACACCGAGCAGAACGATTCCTCCTCCGACGAGTGCGAGCATCGAGCCGCCGACACCCTGTCCCAGAGACTTGCTGATTCCGTAGCAGGCCGCGCCGCTGAGCAGCGCCGCGGGCAGTGAGGCGATCGAGAGCCGCGCGTACGTCCGCAGCACCCGCGAGCCGTCGAGGTCGCCGCCCAGCCGCTTCTTGAGCCGCCGCCAGGCGACCCCGACACCGATCATGTACGCCAGACCGTACGACGCGGCCATGCCGACCACCGCCCAGCGGGCCGGGATCACGAAGAAGCAGATCGCGGAGGCGCTCGCGTTGACGGCGGCCACGATGACCGTGTTGTAGAAGGGCGTTCGGGTGTCTTCGTACGCGTAGAAGGCGCGCAGGACGACGTACTGCACGGAGTACGGGATCAGACCGAGGCCGAAGGCCATCAGCATGAAGCCCATGTTCGTGGCGGCGTTGGTGCCGGACGAGCCGAAGATCAGCGTGCACATGGGGATGCCGAGAGAGAGGAACCCGAAGGCGATCGGCACGATCGCGACGGCCGTCGTGCGCAGACCCTGTGAGATGTCGTCACGGACGGCGCCCGAGTCGTCCTCGGCGGCCGAGCGCGAGATACGCGGCAGCAGGGCCGCCATCAGGGACACCGTGATGATGGCCTGCGGCAGGCCCCAGATGAGCTGGGCGTTGGCGTAGGAGGCGAACCCGGTGCCGTTGACGCCGGAGTCGATACCGGAGGAGGTGGCCAGCTGGGTGACCACGAGCGCGCCCGCTTGGTTGGCGAGGACGAAGAGGATCGTCCACTTGGCGAGCATCGCCGCCTTGCCGAGGCCGTGACCCTTCCAGTCGAAGCGCAGCCGCAGCCGGAAACCGGTCTCCCGAAGGTACGGGATCATCGCCAGGGCCTGAACGACAAGGCCGAGCAGGATGCCGACGCCGAGCAGTCGTACGCCCTCCGGCGGGATGTTGTCGACCGTCATGCGGGAGTCGGCCGCGCTGCCGTAGACCCAGAGGAAGGCGCCGAGGGTGACGATGATGACGATGTTGTTGAGGACGGGCGTCCACATCATGGCGCCGAAGCGGCCTCGGGCGTTGAGGATCTGACCCATCACCACATGGATGCCCATGAAGAAGATCGAGGGCAGGAAGTAGCGGGTGAAGGTGATGGCGACGTCGTTGGCCGCCGGGTCCTCGGCGACCCCCACCGACAGCGCGCGCACCAGAAGCGGCGCGGCGAGCATCGCGAGCGCGGTGAGGAGGGCGAGGACCACCATGACAAGGGTCAGCAGACGGTTGGCGTAGGCCTCGCCACCGTCCTCGTCGTCCTTCATGGCACGCACCAACTGCGGCACGAAGACCGAGTTGAGGCCACCGCCGACGGTCAGGATGTAGATCATCGTCGGGAGCTGGTACGCCACCTGGAAGGAGTCGCCCAGCAGGAAGAGACCGAGGGCCGAGACGATCATCGCCGAGCGGATGAAGCCGGTCAGGCGGGAGACCATGGTGCCGGCCGCCATGACGGCGCTCGACTTCAGCAGACCCGAGGCCCGTCCGCCTTTCTTCGGCGCCGGCGCCGGCGCGGCCGCGGGGGCCGGGGCGTGCTCCTCGTACGTCGGGCGGCCCGGTCCGGAGGCCGGGTTGGGCACGGACGGCTGCCCCGTCTGCGGGTGGCCGCTCTGCTGCTGGTCCCGGAAGAGATGGGCGAACGCGTCCGGCTCGTGGCGCTCCTCACCGGCCTGGGTGACGAGGTCGTCCACGCCGACGAACTGGGTCGTGCGGGCGTCGTCGCCGTACGGCAGATGCCGGGTGGGTCCCTCCGGTTCCGGCGCCGGGGTCTGGGCCCACACACGCGGGTCGGGGGCGTACGGCGATGCCGGGGGCTGGGCGTAGAGGGACTGCTGGGGCTGGTGGCCGCCCGGAGCAGGCGGAGGCTGTGCGGCGCGGTCGTAGAGCGCCTCGGTCACCGGGCCCTGGGCGGTCGGGTCCTGAGTGCGGTAGGGGTCCTGGGCGTAGGCGTCCTGGAGGTACATGTCCGCGGGGGGCTGCGGCGGCGGGACCTGGCCGGACCCGGGTAGGCCCTCGGGGTAGCCCGAGTCGGCCGCGCCCTGGCCGCGGTCACCGTCGTACGGCGCGTTCATGGTTACCCCACCTCATCGTCCCTGGCCCACGGCCACGACAATCGCTCAACGGTCCACTCTCTCACCCGTTCCGGACGGGTCGGCGTTTTCCGATGCGGTGTCCGGTGCCGGGTCACTCAGGTGCTCCGGCACGTCTGCCCCGGACTCGGTCGGGGACTCCTCCTCGGCAATGTGTACGACTGAGGCCGCCTCGGTGTTCGCCTCCTCGTCCGGAGAGCTGTTTTCCGACGCATTCTGACCTGTCGACGTACCTTCCGCCTCCAGCCGGGCGGCGGCACGCTTGCGCTGCTGGTACATCCGGAATCCGGCGAGGACGAGGAGCAGCACGCCACCGGCGATGACCAGCATCACGGTGGGTGTGATCTCGGTGACCTTCACCGTGAACCTGACCTCTTCGCCGTACCTCTCGCCGTCCTCGGTGTAGAGCTGGGCGACGACGGTGACCGGGCCGTTGGCCTCGGCATTGGTGGTGAACTTCACCGATTCGCTGTGGCCGCCGGAGATGTCGATGGTCTGCTCCGCGAAGGCATCCTCATCGATCTTCAGGCGTTTGGGGGCCTCGGACGTGAGACGCAGCGTCAGATTGTGGACGCCCTGTACGAGGTTGTTCTGCACGGTCACCGGGATGGTGGCGCTACGGCCGGAGAGCTTCGTCTCGGACTTCTCGATCAGCCGGACCTGGCCGGTGAGCGTGTCGAGATAGGTCTGGACGCCGCTGCGGTAGGCCGCCGCCATGGCGGTACGGCCCCGCCACGAGGCGGACATCTCCCGGTCCATGGTCCTGCCGAAGGGGGTGACCACCCGCGACTTGTCGGTGAGGATCACCTGGAAGCGGTCGAGGTCGCTCTGGACGGTCTGGATGTCCTCGAACGCCGACGCGGGCAGGGCCTGCTTCCGCAGAGACTTGGGGTACGCGGCGGCGGACGGGATCTTGGTGTTGGCGTTCGGGTCGGGCTTGACGCCGGCCGCCTCGGACAGTTCCTCGGACTCCGACCAGGTGCTCCCCTGGAGCGCCGTCAGCGCCTGCGCCATGGTCTGTGCCTGGCTCGTCGTCGGCATGCGCTGGGGCGCGATCACGATGCTGCGCTGCTTGTTGGTCTGGAGGTCCGTCATCAGGCTCTGGGCGAGGAACTTCTGCACCGCCAGGGTGGAGCTCTCGGCCTTCGTCATGTCCCCCTGGAACGCGGTGGACAGCCTGGCGTCCGAGACGACGGCGGTGGTGCCGCCACCGATGGGACGGGCCGCGTTCGGCGTGTAGGGCAGACTGTCGTTCTCCCGGAGGCTGTCACTGCGGGCGATCACCTTGTCGGCGCCCGCGGAGATGGCGACCTTGACGATCGACGGGTCGACAGCGCCGTTCACCGGCCAGGCGAACTCGGTGTTCGGCTCCACACGGAGGATGTTGCGGACGGTGTCCGCGGCGACGTCGGTCGCTTCCTTCAGACGGCTGAGGGAACCGGTGACGGCCTTGCCGTTGGACGCCAGGGAGGCCAGGTCGGGGTCGGCGAAGGGGAGGGCGATCACTTCCTTGCCCTGGACCGCCGCCTCCAGTTCCGCCAGCCACGCCTTCGCGACGGCCTGGTTCTTGCCCGCGACAGTGGTGTCCCCGCTGCGGACGCGATAGCTCTCGGTCATGGCGACGACGGATGCCAAGAGGTCCGGGTCGATCACCCAGGTGACGTCGAGGTCCTTGCCCAGCGTCAGCATCTGTTCCAGACGGCCGCCCGCGGAGATCTCCTCGGCCAGGTCGTCGTTCAGGAAGACGGGCGTCTGCTGTTCTCCCGGCCCGGTCTCGGCCGTGAGATGGCTGGTGGAGATCAACGGCCAGAGGTACGTGGTCCTCGTCCTGGCGCCGGCCTCGTCGGGCTGCCACGGCAGGAACGTGCGCTCGATGCCGAGGATCTGGTCGTACTGGGCGGCGGAGGTGCGACCGGTGAGCGAGACGCTGAGCTGGTAGACACCGTCCTCGCCGAGGTCCAGCTCCTTGACGGGCACCGCGATGGTGAAGGGCTGGGCCACGCCGGAGACGAGCTTGGAGATCTTCTCGACGTACTTGCCGCCGATCTCGGACCCGTCGGTGTACTGGTCGAACCCGGTGCGCTTGGCGGCGTCGTCGATGGCCGTACGGCTCGTCAGGGCGGTGGAGCCCACGCGCAGGCCCACATGCGCGTCCGTGACGGTCTGCTTGCCCTTGTTCGTGACCGTGCCGGAGACGGTGACCGTGTCGCCGTCGGTGGGCACGCTGGGACTCAGCGAGTCCAGGGCGACCTCGACGGTGTTCGTCCCCGAGGCCTCGACGGGCGAGGCCTTCGGCGCCGCCTCCGCCCCCGGAGCCGAGGGCAGCTGGAGGAGACCGGCCAGCAGAGGCGCCCCCGCGAGCAGCGCTCCGGTGCGCAGCAGCCACCGGCGGGCAGGTGAGGGACTGGTCCCCTGGAAGTCTGCCGCCTCGGCCACGCGCTCGCCCGTCCCTCGTCGTCGTCAGTGGTCGTCGGAATGTGCGTCCACGCATGGTAACGAGGCGCGCGGAAGGGAAGTGCCGCGGTCCGCCCCACAAGATCGGAAGACGGCGCCCGGCTGTCCCGTATGTGCGTGTATCCATGGGCTCGGCAATGGGGTCATCCGCGCGAAGCCCTTGTGCGTATTCAATGGAGGCGACCGCCGCCATCGGGGCCACGTACCCTTTTCTGCTGTGCCGAACGCCAACGAAGTCTCCAGTGCCCTGAGCCAGGTGCAGCGCCGCGCGGTGAGTGAACTGCTGCGGGTCGCCCCTGTCGCCGACGAACTCGCGCGCCGATTCCAGGAGGCCGGGTTCCGCCTCGCGCTGGTCGGCGGCTCGGTCAGGGACGCGCTGCTCGGCCGGCTCGGCAACGACCTGGACTTCACCACGGACGCCCGGCCCGAGGACGTACTGAAGATCGTGCGCCCCTGGGCCGACGCCGTCTGGGACGTCGGCATCGCCTTCGGCACCGTGGGCGCACAGAAGGAAGCCCGCGTCGGAGACGGTGATCGAACCTTCCAGATCGAGATCACGACCTACCGGTCGGAGGCGTACGACCGGACGTCACGCAAACCCGAGGTGTCGTACGGCGACTCGATCGAGGAAGACCTCGTACGCCGTGACTTCACCGTGAACGCGATGGCGGTGGCGCTCCCGCAAAAGGAGTTCATCGACCCGCACGGCGGGCTTGAGGACCTGGCCGCACGTGTCCTGCGCACCCCCGGTACGCCTGAGGAGTCCTTCTCCGACGATCCGCTGCGCATGATGCGGGCCGCGCGTTTCGCCGCCCAGCTGGACTTCGAGGTCGCCCCGGAGGTCGTCTCGGCGATGACCGACATGGCGGGTCGGCTGGAGATCGTCTCGGCGGAGCGGGTGCGGGACGAGCTGAACAAGCTGATCCTCTCCGTCCACCCCCGCAAGGGCCTGGCGCTGATGGTCGACACCGGCCTCGCCGAGCATGTCCTGCCCGAGCTGCCCGCCCTGCGGCTGGAGCGCGACGAGCACCACCGCCACAAGGACGTCTACGACCACACGCTGATCGTGCTGGAGCAGGCGATGGCGCTGGAGGACGGCGGAGCGGACCTCACCCTTCGCCTGGCCGCGCTTCTGCATGACATCGGCAAGCCCCGCACGCGCCGCTTCGAGAAGGACGGCCGGGTCTCGTTCCACCACCACGAGGTGGTGGGCGCCAAGATGACCAAGAAGCGTATGACGGCCCTGAAGTACTCCAACGAGCTCATCAAGGACGTCTCGCGTCTGGTCGAGCTGCATCTGCGCTTTCACGGGTACGGCACCGGGGAGTGGACGGATTCCGCGGTCCGTCGCTATGTCCGTGACGCGGGCCCTCTGCTCGACCGGCTGCACAAGCTGACCCGCTCCGACTGCACCACGCGGAACAAACGCAGGGCGAATGCCCTCTCCCGCGCCTACGACGGTCTGGAGGAGCGGATCGCCCAGCTTCAGGAGCAGGAGGAGTTGGACGCCATTCGCCCGGACCTCGACGGCAACCAGATCATGGAGATTCTGGGTGTCGGCCCCGGCCCCGTCATCGGCCAGGCCTACAAGTTCCTGTTGGAGCTGCGGCTGGAGAACGGGCCGATGGAGCACGACGACGCGGTGGCGGCGTTGAAAGAGTGGTGGGCCCATATGCCCTAGGGCTCTGAGTGGAGACTCTTCCGCCGTCATGGGAGAGCACTGCGGTGCGATGTTTCACGTGAAACAACGCACCGCGCCATGAGCCACGGGGTCGGTTCCAGAGGTTCCGAGAAGTTCCAGAGGCGATGTTTCACGTGAAACATCGCCTCTGCCGTATCAGCGCCGCCTCTGTATCCAGAAGCGGGCCATGGCTGCCGCGCTCACCGCATAGATCACGGCCACGGTGAGAACCAGGGCGGCTGAGCGGCCATCGGGAGGCAGCATCAGAGCGGCGACGGCGGCGGCGCCGACGAAGGCCACATTGAAGAAGACGTCGTAGAGGGAGAAGACCCGACCCCGGAAGCCGTCGTCGACCGAGGACTGGACGATCGTGTCGGTGGAGATCTTCGCTCCTTGAGTGACGAGTCCCAGGACGAACGCCGCGATCAATATGGGCACTTCGGTGAAGGGCAGTCCGAGGGCGGGTTCCAGCACGGCGGCCGCTGTGGCGCAGGTGACGATCCAGAGGACGGGGCCGAGCCGACCGACCGCCCAGGGTGTCAGCACGGCCGCGGCGAAGAATCCCGCACCGGAGATCGCCACGGCGAGCCCGAGGAGGGCGAGCCCCTCGTCGGAGTCGGACGTGCCGGAGGGCGAGGGTGCCCAGGCGTAGCGGCAGAGCATGAGCACCATGACCGTCAGGGCGCCGTAGCAGAAACGCATCAGGGTCATCGAGGCCAGCGCCCAGGCCGCCTCGCGCCGCCTCGGCTCCATGATGTGCCGTACGCCCGCCACCAGGCCCCGTGCCGTACCGGCGATAGCCGCGCCCAGCCGTGGCTGTACCAACTCCGGGTCCGGGCCGAGAAGTTCCCGGGCCATGCGCAGCGACGCGAAAGCCGCGCACAGGTACAGGGCCGAGCCGAGGAGGACCACGGCCGCGTCGGAGTCCCAGCCCACCAGCCGTACGACGAAGGCGAGTCCACCGCCCGCCGTCGCGGCGAGCGTCCCGGCCGTCGGGGAGAGGGAGTTGGCGATCACCAGACGCTCGGCGTCCACCACGCGGGGCAACGCCGCGGAGAGCCCGGCGAGGACGAAGCGGTTGACGGCGGTGACGCAGAGCGCGGAGACGTAGAAGAGCCAGTCGGGTACATGACTCAGGATCAGAACGGCTGTCACGGACGCCAGCAGGGCGCGCAGCAGATTGCCGTACAGCAGGACCTGGCGCCGTCGCCAGCGGTCCAGCAGTACGCCGGCGAAGGGGCCGACGAGGGAGTACGGGAGGAGCAGGACCGCCATCGCGGAGGCGATCGCCGCGGCCGATGTCTGCTTCTCGGGCGAGAAGACGACGTAGGTGGCGAGCGCGACCTGATAGACGCCGTCGGCGCCCTGGGACAGCAGTCGTACGGTCAGCAGACGGCGGAAGTCCCGGAAGCGGAGCAGGACGCGCAGGTCGCGCACGACGGACATGGGGCACAGCCTCACATACGGGGAGGGCCCCCGGGCACGTGACCCGGAGACCCTCGACAGCACACTGCGAACGCTCGGTCAGCGCTCGACCTCTCCCTTGATGAACTTCTCCACGTTCTCGCGGGCCTCGTCGTCGAAGTACTGCACCGGCGGGGACTTCATGAAGTACGAGGACGCCGACAGGACGGGGCCGCCGATGCCGCGGTCCTTGGCGATCTTCGCTGCGCGCAGCGCGTCGATGATGACGCCGGCCGAGTTCGGGGAGTCCCAGACCTCCAGCTTGTACTCCAGGTTCAGCGGGACATCGCCGAAGGCGCGGCCCTCCAGGCGCACATAGGCCCACTTGCGGTCGTCGAGCCAGGCGACATAGTCGGACGGGCCGATGTGGACGTTCTTCTCGCCGAGGTCCCGGTCGGGGATCTGGGAGGTGACGGCCTGGGTCTTGGAGATCTTCTTGGACTCCAGGCGGTCGCGCTCCAGCATGTTCTTGAAGTCCATGTTGCCGCCGACGTTCAGCTGCATCGTGCGGTCCAGGATCACGCCGCGGTCCTCGAACAGCTTCGCCATCACCCGGTGCGTGATGGTCGCGCCGACCTGGGACTTGATGTCGTCGCCGACGATCGGCACGCCCGCCTCGGTGAACTTGTCCGCCCACTCCTTGGTACCGGCGATGAAGACCGGCAGCGCGTTGACGAACGCGACCTTGGCCTCGATGGCGCACTGGGCGTAGAACTTCGCCGCGTCCTCGGAGCCCACCGGCAGATAGCAGACGAGGACGTCCACCTCGCGGTCCTTGAGGACCTGTACGACGTCGACCGGGGCCTCGGCCGACTCCCCGATGGTCTCTCGGTAGTACTTGCCGAGACCGTCGAGCGTGTGGCCGCGCTGCACGGTCACACCCGTGGTGGGCACATCGCAGATCTTGATGGTGTTGTTCTCGGAGGCGCCGATGGCGTCGGCGAGGTCGAGACCGACCTTCTTGGCGTCGACGTCGAACGCGGCGACGAACTCGACGTCGCGGACGTGGTAGTCGCCGAACTGCACATGCATCAGGCCCGGGACCTTGGACGCCGGGTCGGCGTCCTTGTAGTACTCGACTCCCTGCACCAGCGACGCGGCGCAGTTGCCCACACCGACGATGGCTACGCGAACCGAACCCATTCCGGTTGCTCCCTGTGTGTACGAGTGAGGTCCTGGCAGGGACCTCACGTGGTGGTGTCGCCGGGCGCATCCGGACCGGGGGTGTCCCCGGGCCGGGGCAGGGCGCCCGGCGCTCCCTCTGTGGTGTCGCGAGCGGACTCTCCATGGGCGGGGCCCTTCAGGTCCCGGCCCGCCCGCTCGCTCTCGATGAGCTCGTTCAGCCAGCGCACTTCGCGCTCCACGGACTCCATCCCATGGCGCTGGAGCTCAAGCGTGTAGTCGTCAAGGCGCTCGCGGGTGCGTGCCAGGGAGGCACGCATCTTCTCCAGCCGTTCCTCCAAACGGCTGCGACGGCCCTCCAGCACGCGCATGCGCACATCGCGGGAGGTCTGCCCGAAGAACGCGAAGCGAGCCGCGAAGGTCTCGTCCTCATAGGCGTCCGGGCCCGTCTGCGAGAGCAGCTCCTCGAAGTGCTCCTTACCTTCCGCCGTCAACCGGTAGACGATCTTTGCACGGCGGCCCGTGAGCGGGGCGGCGGGAGCGTCGCCCTGGGTACCGCCCGGCTCCTCGATCAACCAGCCGTTGGCGACCAGCGTCTTGAGGCAGGGGTAGAGCGTCCCGTAGCTGAACGCGCGGAACACACCCAGGGATGTATTGAGTCGTTTACGCAGCTCATAGCCGTGCATCGGGGCTTCGCGGAGCAGGCCGAGGACGGCGAACTCAAGTATCCCGGAGCGCCGGCTCATGTCGCCTCCTCTTCACCGCCTGCCTCACCGACACATCGTTATGCCGAGCTGATGTATCGACTCGATACATCTCGACGATAGAACGCCTCTCCGGGTGCGACAAGTGGGTGTGCGGTGAACGGGATCACATCACCGATTAGTAGGAAGCAAGTTGCCTGGTTTGGGATGAAGTTCGGTGCTCAGTGGGTTTTGGCGGTGCGTAGTCTGTGCGGCATGCACATCACTGGGAGCCGAGTGACGTTTGAGCACGTCGTGGTCCTGGGTGCGGTACGGATGAATGCCAGCACGACCGCATCCGTACTTCGGGGGGACCGGAAACCAGCCGCCGTTTCCAGGCGCGCACGGGTGCGCCTGCCCGAGGAGTAGTCGTTCGATGAGCGAGCACCGTCGCAAACCGCCGCAGCCGCAGGGCGGCGGACGTGCCGCGGCCCGACGCGGCCAGTCGGCGTCCTCCGGCCGCCGCGCGGCACCGCGGGGCAACACCGGGTCACTTTCCGATACGTATGGCACGGGAGGTGATGAGAGCCCGTACGAGGGTCGTGCAGCGGCCCGGCGGGCGGCGCAGAGAAGCACAGGCACCGGCGGTGGCCGCCGTCGGGCGGCCGAGCCCGAGGGGCGCGGTCCCGGCGGCCGTGGTCGTGGACGGGCCGCTCCCCCCGGCAGGAAGCGCTTCATCGACTACCCGCGCGCCGGCAAGTACGGGGCGATGCGGTGGGTGCCGTCATGGCGTCAGGTGACGGGGCTGTGCATCGGGTTCTTCGGTTGTCTGGTGGCGGCGGCCGGTATCGGCTACGCGGTCGTGGCCGTCCCCAACCCGGCCGAGGCCGCGACCGCGCAGAACAACGTGTACTACTGGGCGGACGGCTCCCAGATGGTCGCGACGGGTGGTGAGGTCAACCGCCAGATCATCGCCTACGAGAAGATCCCCAAGGAGATGCGCTACGCCGTCATGTCGGCCGAGAACAAGACGTTCGAGACCGACAGCGGCGTCGACCCGATGGGTATCGCCCGTGCCGTCGTCAACATGGCCAAGGGCGGCCAGACGCAGGGTGGTTCGACCATCACCCAGCAGTACGTGAAGAACGCCATGCTCGACGACCAGTCGCAGACGCTGTCGCGCAAGGCCAAGGAGCTCTTCATCTCGGTGAAGGTGGGTGCCCAGGTCTCCAAGGAGGAGATCATGCGGGGCTACCTGAACACCGCCTACTTCGGCCGTGGTGCCTACGGCCTCCAGGCGGCGGCCCGCACCTACTTCGGCAAGGACGCGGAGGACCTCAACGCGAGCGAGTGCGCGTTCCTCGCCGCGCTCCTCAAGGGCGCCACGTACTACGACCCGGCGGGCAACACGGCGTACGATCCGGCGGCCACGGCCCAGGCGAACACCAAGCGGGCCACGGAACGCTGGAAGTGGATTCTCAACGAGATGGTCAAGGACGGTCACCTGCCGCAGGCGGAGCTGGCCAAGTACACCGAGTTCCCCAAGATCCAGAAGCCTCGGTCCAACGCCCAGCTCGGCGGCCAGATCGGTTACCTGGTCGATACGGCCAAGGGGTACGTCCTCAACAACACCGAGATCACTCAGAGCCAGCTCGACCGGGGCGGCTACGAGATCCACACGACCTTCGACAAGAAGAAGGTCCAGGAGCTCGAGAAGGCCGTGAACAAGGTCCGCAAGGAGAACATCAAGCCGAAGGAGCGGCCGAAGACGGACACCCATGTCCAGTTCGGTGGCGCGTCGGTGAACCCGAAGACGGGTGCCATCGAGGCGATCTACGGCGGTGAGGACGCCACCAAGCACTTCACCAACAACGCCGACGTCACCGGTGCGCAGGTCGGCTCGACCTTCAAGCCGTTCGTCCTGGCGGCGGCCATGACCTGGGGCAAGCGCGATCCCGATCTCGGGGAGTCGCAGGCGCAGGACGAGGTCACCATCGTCTCGCCGAAGAGCCTCTACAGCGGCAAGAACAACCTCAAGATCAGGGACTACAACGGCGAGATCTGGACCAACGAAGAGGGCAAGGAGTGGCTGCAGGCCAACGACGACGACGAGTCGTACGGCAGCCCGCCGAAGTACCAGATCGATCTCCGTGAGGCGATGCGGGTCTCGGCGAACTCCGCCTTCGTACAGCTGGGCATGGACGTCGGCCTGGACCGGGTCAAGGAAGCGGCCATCGAGGCGGGGCTCAAGCCCGACAGCCTGACCGGCACCACCTTCCCGTCCTTCTCCATCGGTATCTCCGACCCCAGCGCGATCCGTATGGCGGGTTCGTACGCGACCTTCGCCGCCAGCGGTAAGCAGAACGACCCCTTCTCGGTGAAGACGGTCGAGCACGAGGGCCTGACCATGTTCGACCACGAGGACGTCGCCGACACCAAGCAGGCGTTCACACCGGAGGTCGCCGACAACGTCACCGACGTGCTCAAGACCGTCGTCGACGAGGGAACGGGTACCTCGGCCCAGCTGTCAGGACGTGAGGTGGCCGGCAAGACCGGTACCACCGACGGCAACAAGTCGGCCTGGTTCGTCGGCTACACGCCCCAGCTCTCCACGGCGATCAGCATGTACCGCATGGACGACGACGAGTCCAACAAGAACCGCACGTTCTTGGAGATGTACGGCACGGGTGGCCAGGAGACGATCCACGGTGCCTCGTTCCCGGCCGAGATCTGGCACGACTACATGGAGGACGCCCTCAAGGGTGTGCCGGCGAAGGACTTCCCGACGCCTGAGCCCATCGGTGAGATCGTCAACGACGACCCGGACCCGACCCCGACTCCGACGCCGAGCGAGACCGAGGAGGAGACTCCGGAGCCGAGCCCGACGCCGACCGAGACGGAGCCCTCGCCTTCGCCCACGCCCACGGAGACCTGCCTCAACCCGTTCGACCCCACCTGTGAGGACACCGGGGCCACGGACACCAGCGGTGGCACGGACACCTCGGGCACCGACGGCGGGGTGAGTCCGACACCGACGGAGACCGAGGACGATACGAACGGCAATCAGAACGGGAACGGAGGACTCTTCGAAGGCGCCAACGGATAGCTCGACGTCCGGTAGAGGACGTTTCACGTGAAACATGGGCCATCGCACCGATCGGGTGCGATGGCCCATGTCATGTCGGCCCGTATGTGGGCGAGCCGGGCCGGCGGGATGTTTCACGTGAAACATGACCGTCCCAGACGATGGGATACAGCAGTCCTCGGCGTATTCCTAGGCGCGTACGGCAGGATGTGCGGCATGCCCAGTGCGGAGACGACGCGAGTGAGCGTGGACGAGCCGGAGCCGGTGCGCCCGACCAAGGAGGACGAGGTCGCTGCGACCGGCAGTGAGCTGATCGGCGGCCCGATCGGGCGGCGTGCCCTGCTCGGATCGTCCTGGTGGACCCCCGTGCGGATCGTCGCGCTCGTCGCGATCGGCATGTTCGCGCTCGGCATGGTGCAGAAGCTGCCCTGCTACGACGACGCGTGGTTCTTCGGTGCCAGCTCCCAGTACACGCACGCCTGCTACTCGGACATCCCGCACCTCTACCAGGGACGCGGCTTCGCCGACGGGCTGGTGCCGTACTTCGACAAGATCCCCGGTGACATGGAGTACCTCGAGTACCCGGTGCTCACCGGTGTGTTCATGGAGGTCGCCGCCTGGCTCACCCCGGGCAGTGGCACCATCCAGGAACAAGAGCAGTGGTACTGGATGGTCAACGCCGGGATGCTGATGGCGTGTGCGGCGGTCATCGCCGTCTGCTGCGCACGTATTCACCGCCGGAGGCCCTGGGACGGCCTTCTGATGGCCCTGGCGCCCGCCTTCGCCCTGACAGCCACCATCAACTGGGATCTGCTCGCTGTGGCCCTGTTGGCCGCCGCGATGCTGATGTGGTCGCGGCAGCGCCCCCTCGCCTTCGGTGTTCTCATCGGGCTGGCCACGGCTGCCAAGTTCTACCCGTTCCTGGTGCTCGGACCGCTCTTCCTCCTGTGCTGGCGGGCGGGCAGGTGGCGGGAGTTCGGCACCGCGCTGCTCGCCGCCGTCGGCGCCTGGCTCGCGGTGAACCTTCCCGTGATGCTTCTGGCGCCCGACGGGTGGGCCAAGTTCTACCGCTTCAGTCAGGAGCGCGGCGTCGACTTCGGCTCGTTCTTCCTTGTCATCTCGCAGCGGATGAACATCCAGATCACCCCGGAGACGGCGAACGCCTACGCGATGATCGCCATGCTGCTGGTCTGCGCCGGCATCGCGGCACTCACGCTGACCGCCCCGCGTCGGCCCCGCTTCGCCCAGCTGGCCTTCCTGATCGTCGCGGCCTTCATCATCACCAACAAGGTCTACTCGCCGCAGTACGTGCTCTGGCTGGTGCCGCTCGCCGCGCTGGCCCGGCCCCGCTGGCGGGACTTCCTGATCTGGCAGGCGTGCGAGGTCGCGTACTACCTGGGCATCTGGATGTACCTCGCGTACACGACGAGCGGTGACGCCCACAAGGGACTGCCCGCGGAGGGCTACCACGTGGCCATCATGGCCCACCTGTTGGGGACGCTGTACCTGTGCGCGATCGTCGTGCGCGACATCCTGATGCCGGAGCGGGACATGGTGCGCCGTGCCGGTGACGACGACCCGTCCGGCGGTGTCCTGGACGGTGCCGAGGATGTCCATGTCTACGGTGCCGCCGCCCATCCCCCACGTCATGCGGCGCACTTCGAGGGGCCGCCCGTCGAGTGGGGCACACAGGGCCCCGCAGACGGTTCGCCCTGAGCGAACACCCCAGGTGGAACACATGCCGAAGGCCGTACACGAGGTTCTCCGTGTACGGCCTTCGGCATGTCGGGGGGCGGGCTGCCGCGGGGCGGGCGGTCATGCCCCGCAGAACCGCCGTTTTCGCGCCTGAGGGCGGTGGCTCAGCGGTCGACCATGCGGTCGAACTGCGTGGTGGTGTGCCGCAGATGGGCCACCAGCTCTTCGCCGACCTTGGGCTCGGGGGCGTCGGAGGGCACGAAGAGGATCGACACCTGCATGTGCGGGGGCTCGGCGAACCAGCGCTGCTTGCCGCCCCACACGAACGGCGAAAGGTTCCGGTTGACCGTCGCCAGACCGGCCCGGGCGACACCCTTGGCACGCGGCATGACGCCGTGCATCGCCTTGGGGGCCTCCAGACCCACACCGTGCGACGTACCGCCCGCCACGACCACCAGGAAGCCGTCCGAGGCTGCCTTCTGCTGCCGATAGCCGAAGCGGTCGCCCTTGGCGACCCGGGTGACGTCCAGGACCGCCCCGCGGTACTCGGTGGCGTCGTGGTCGCCCAGCCACAGCCGGGTGCCGATCCGGGCCCGGAAGCGGGTCTGGGGGAACTGCTGCTGGAGCCGGACGAGTTCCTCGGCCTTGAGGTGGCTGACGAACATGGTGTGCAGCGGGAGACGGGCCGCACGCAGCCGGTCCATCCAGCCGATGACCTCCTCGACGGCGTCGGAGCCGTCGGTACGGTCCAGCGGCAGATGGATGGCGAAGCCCTCCAGACGCACGTTCTCTATGGCGGCGTGCAGCTGCGGCAGTTCCTGCTCGCTCACGCCGTGTCGTTTCATCGAGGACATCACCTCGATGACGACACGGGCACCCACCAGGCCGTACACGCCGTCGACCGACGACACGGAGCGGATGACGCGGTCGGGCAGCGGCACGGGCTCCTCGGCGCGTCGGTACGGCGTCAGCACCAGCAGGTCACCGCTGAACCAGTCCTTGATCCGGGCTGCCTCGTACGTCGTGCCGACGGCGAGGATGTCGGCGCCGAGCCGCGTGGCCTCCTCCGCCAGCTTCTCGTGTCCGAAGCCGTAACCGTTGCCCTTGCAGACCGGGACGAGCCCCGGGAACTGCTCCTGGACGTGCTTGTGGTGTGCCCGCCAGCGCGCGGTGTCGACGTAGAGCGTGAGCGCCATGGCCGGTCCCGGAACCTTTCTCGTGGCTGCGGTGTATCAGAGGTATGGAAGCAAAAAAGGGGCGTCAGCGGCGCGACATGTAGATGTCGAGCGCCTTGTGGAGCAGTTTGTTGAGCGGGAAGTCCCACTCGCCGAGGTATTCGGCGGCCTGACCGCCCGTGCCCACCTTGAACTGGATCAGGCCGAAGAGGTGGTCCGTCTCGTCCAGCGAGTCGGAGATGCCACGCAGGTCGTAGACGGTCGCGCCGAGGGCGTAGGCGTCGCGGAGCATCCGCCACTGCATCGCGTTCGAGGGCCGGACCTCGCGTCCGATGTTGTCCGAGGCACCGTACGAGTACCAGACGTGCCCGCCGACGACCAGCATCGTCGCGGCCGACAGGTTCACGCCGTTGTGCCGCGCGAAGTAGAGCCGCATGCGGTTGGGGTCCTCGGTGTTGAGGGCCGTCCACATACGCTGGAAGTACGACAGCGGGCGGGGCCGGAAGCGGTCGCGCACAGCCGTGATCTCGTACAGCCGCTGCCACTCCTCCAGCTCGTGGTAGCCGCCCTGGACGACCTCGACGCCTGCCTTCTCGGCCTTCTTGATGTTGCGGCGCCACAGCTGGTTGAAGTTCTTGTGGACCTCTTCCAGGGAGCGGTTGGCGAGCGGCACCTGGTAGACGTAGCGGGGCTGTACGTCGCCGAAGCCGGCCCCGCCGTCCTCGCCCTGCTGCCAGCCCATACGACGCAGCTTGTCGGCGACCTCGAACGCACGCGGCTCGATGAAGTCGGCCTCGATGTCGCGCAGCCGCTTCACGTCCGGGTTCTGAATACCTGCCTTGATGGACGTGGCCTCCCAGCGCCGGATGATGACCGGCGGACCCATCTTCACCGAGAAGGCGCCCTGGTGCTTCAGATGGGCGAGCATCGGTTCCAGCCAGTCCGTCAGATTCGGCGCGTACCAGTTGATGACCGGGCCCTCGGGCAGATAGGCGAGATAGCGCTTGATCTTGGGCAGCTGGCGGTACAGCACCAGCCCGGCACCGACCAGCTCACCCGTCCTGCCGTCGAACCACCCGAGGCTCTCGGAGCGCCACTCGGCCTTGACATCGGCCCAGGCCGGGACCTGCATGTGGCTCGCCGAAGGCAGGCTCTGGATGTACGCCAGATGCTGCTCTCGACTGATCGTCCTCAGGGTCAGGCTCATTCGGGGCGCTCCTCGGGCTGGTGTGTCCCCATGGGTACAGGGGCTCCGGCTCTCGCGCCGAAGCCTACTGCGCCCTGCGAGCGCCTCGAATGGCCGTATGGAACCTGGAGCCCGGCCGACAGGCGGTCAGGACGCCGGGCGGTCTTGTCCGGCCGCTCGGCCCTATGGGGTACGACGCCCCCGAGATGGAGTACGGCGGCCCCGAAAGGCCGCCGCCCGTCAGCCGCGCGGTCGCTGACGCGGAGTCAGCCGATGACCCCGCCGAAGAGGCCTCCATGGGCCATACCGAGGAAGAAACCGACCGCCGAGGCACCGAGGCCCACGATCAGACCGAAGCGTTCACGGGTCGTCTCGGAGATGAACTGCCCGTACGCGCCGGTGATGATCCCCACCAGACCCGTCCAGGAACTGAGCAGGTGAAGGTGGTGGAACATCGCCGTGATGAAGGAGACCGCCCCGAGTACGAGCGTCACGGCGAGCAGGGTGTCCTGCACTGGGTGGGGCTTGTCGTCGGTGGCGAACAGGGAGCCGGCGATGTTGGGTCGCAATGTCTGTGCCATAGGGCACCTCCTGCGGAAGGCGGCGCATCGTAGCGCCATACACACCCGATGTGTACAGATTGACGGTCCTCACCGTCGGATTTCAACCGGAAGCAGGTGTGCGGGTAGTCTGTACCGTCTGCACCGGTGTCTGCCCAGGCCATGACAGGGGAATCCTCGCGGGAACCCCGATTGTCAGTGGCGGCCGATACCGTTGCGTACGCATCACGACCCTCCTGCCACGGAACGACCGTGGCCGCTGAGTCCAAAGGAGGTGGGTTCCACATGCGTCACTACGAGGTGATGGTCATCCTCGACCCCGATCTGGAGGAGCGCGCTGTCGCCCCCCTGATCGAGAACTTCCTCTCCGTCGTCCGTGAGGGCAACGGCAAGGTCGAGAAGGTCGACACCTGGGGCCGTCGTCGTCTCTCGTACGAGATCAAGAAGAAGCCCGAGGGCATCTACTCGGTCATCGACCTGCAGGCCGAGCCTGCGGTCGTCAAGGAGCTCGACCGCCAGATGAACCTGAACGAGTCGGTCCTCCGGACCAAGGTCCTCCGCCCCGAGACCCACTGAGCTTCCCGCTCAGCTGATCTCGGGAACCGAGTAGCAGCACAAGCCAGCAAACCCGCCGAGAGGTTCACCCATGGCAGGCGAGACCGTCATCACGGTCGTCGGCAATCTTGTCGACGACCCCGAGCTGCGCTTCACCCCCTCCGGTGCGGCGGTCGCGAAGTTCCGTGTCGCGTCCACCCCCCGCACCTTCGACCGTCAGACGAACGAGTGGAAGGACGGCGAGAGCCTCTTCCTCACCTGCTCGGTCTGGCGTCAGGCGGCGGAGAACATCGCGGAGTCGCTCCAGCGAGGCATGCGCGTCATCGTGCAGGGCCGGCTGAAGCAGCGGTCCTACGAGGACCGTGAGGGCGTCAAGCGCACGGTCTACGAGCTGGACGTCGAGGAAGTCGGCGCCAGCCTGCGCAACGCCACGGCCAAGGTCACCAAGACCGCCGCGGGCGGCGGCCGAGGCGGCCAGGGCGGTTACGGCGGCGGTGGCGGCCAGGGTGGCGGCGGCTGGGGCTCAGGCCCCGGTGGCGGCCAGCAGGGTGGCGGCGCTCCCGCCGACGACCCGTGGGCCACCAGCGCTCCCGCCGGTAACCAGGGCGGTGGCGGCGGCTGGGGTGGAAACTCCGGCGGCGGCGGTGGCGGCGGCTACTCGGACGAGCCCCCCTTCTAGGACCGATCGGACCGGGGCACCGGTTCTTGAGGCCGAGGGCGGGGTCGTACCCCCAACTTCTTGATCACACAGGAGAAACACCATGGCGAAGCCGCCTGTGCGCAAGCCGAAGAAGAAGGTCTGCGCTTTCTGCAAGGACAAGGTCACGTACGTGGACTACAAGGACACGAACATGCTGCGGAAGTTCATTTCCGACCGTGGCAAGATCCGTGCCCGCCGCGTGACCGGCAACTGCACGCAGCACCAGCGTGACGTCGCCACGGCCGTCAAGAACAGCCGTGAGATGGCGCTGCTGCCCTACACCTCCACCGCGCGCTAAGGGAAGGGTGACCGACACATGAAGATCATCCTCACCCACGAGGTCTCCGGCCTCGGTGCCGCGGGCGACGTCGTCGACGTCAAGGACGGTTACGCTCGCAACTACCTGATCCCGCGGAAGTTCGCGATCCGCTGGACCAAGGGCGGCGAGAAGGACGTCGAGCAGATCCGTCGTGCTCGCAAGATCCACGAGATCCAGACCATCGAGCAGGCCAACCAGGTCAAGGGCCAGCTTGAGGCCGTCAAGGTCCGTCTGGCCGTCCGCTCCGGCGACGCCGGTCGTCTCTTCGGTTCCGTCACCCCGGCCGACATCGCCTCCGCGATCAAGGCTTCCGGTGGCCCCGAGGTCGACAAGCGCCGCATCGAGCTGACTGCTCCGATCAAGACGCTGGGCGCCCACGAGACGTCCGTGCGTCTGCACCCCGAGGTTGCCGCCAAGGTCAACATCGAGGTTGTCGCGGCCTAAACGCTGCGCTCCGCTGAAGCGGTCGTGTGGGGCCGCACCCTGTTGAGGGGTGCGGCCCCACACGCTTTGTCGGCCCATGTATTCGTGTTTCACGTGAAACAGCGTGAAGGGCGATGTTTCACGTGAAACGAAGCAGCCTCAGGGTCGGTCCTGGCGGCCGAGGGCTGATCTTCGCATGGAGTCGGCCCTTCAGGACGGGTGGCCCTCCGGGCATGGTGGTGCGGCCTGTTCAGCGGGTGGCCCCGGTGACGATCCAGCGGCCCGAACGGGAACGCAGCCACAGGGTCAGCAGGCGGGTGGCCATCATGAGCGTCATGGCAGTCCAGAGGGCGGTCAGACCACCGCCGAGGGTGGGGACGAGCAGGGCGGCCGGTACGAAGACGGCGAGGGTCACCAGCATGGCCCGGGCCAGATAGGGGCCGTCTCCCGCACCCATCAGCACACCGTCGAGTACGAAGACGATCCCGGAGATCGGCTGAGAGAGCGCCACGACGAGGAGAGCGGGCAGAGCGGCCTCCTGGACCGCGGGGTCGCTCGTGAAGAGCGGGATGAACAAGGGACGGGTGGAGATCACCAGTACCCCGAGCGCCACGCCGGTGGCGATGCCCCACTGCACCATGCGGCGGCAGGCATCGCGGGCGCCCTGGGCATCACCCGCTCCGAGACAGCGGCCGATGATCGCCTGCCCGGCTATGGCTATGGCGTCCAGAGCGAAGGCGAGCAGGCTCCAGAGCGACAGGATGATCTGGTGTGCCGCGATGTCCTGGTCCCCCAAGCGGGCGGCCACAGCGGTGGCGATCATCAGGATCGCGCGCAGGGAGAGCGTACGGACCAGCAGGGGCGCTCCTGCCTGGGCCGAGGCGCGTATGCCGACGGCGTCGGGACGCAGTGAGGCGCCGTGCTCGCGTGCTCCACGGATCACGACCCAGAGATAGACGGTGGCCATCCCGCACTGGGCGATGACCGTGCCCCAGGCGGAGCCGGCGATGCCCAGGCCGGCACCGTAGACGAGGCCGGCGTTGAGGACAGCGTTGGCCACGAAGCCGGCGACAGCGACGTACAGAGGTGTCTTGGTGTCCTGGAGACCGCGAAGAACACCGGTGGCGGCGAGCACGATGAGCATGGCCGGGATGCCGAGAACCGAGATCTGTAGATAGGTGGTGGCGTAGGGGGCGGCGGTGTCCGAGGCGCCGAAGAGGGTGACCAGTGTTGGAGCCATGGGGAGGACGACTGTGACGACGAGGCCGCCGAGTATCAGCGCGAGCCAGATGCCGTCCACGCCCTGGCGGATGGCGGCTCGCAGATCACCGGCTCCGACCCGTCGGGCGACGGCGGCCGTGGTGGCGTAGGCGAGGAAGACGAAGACGCTCACCGCGGTGACGAGAAGAGCCGAGGCGATGCCGAGACCGGCCAGTTGTGCGGTGCCGAGGTGGCCGACGATCGCGGTGTCGGCCATGAGGAAAAGGGGCTCGGCGACGAGCGCGCCGAAGGCCGGGACGGCGAGCGTGATGATCTCACGGTCGTGCCGACGCCGGGTGGCTCTGGGCGTCACGGAAGCCTGTGTCATGGCCATCAATCTAATCTTCCACAGGTAAGTGATGCAAGCCGCCAGCGGCTATTACATCTGGCTGGGTTCGGCGTGCTCTCGTGCGCCGATCGTGATGATCTTGATCTCGTTGGGGAAGTTTTTCTTCTGCACAGCCAGTGGACGGCAAAGGTACAGGTCAGAGTGGGTCGTACGGGAAGGGCGAGGGCTTGTTCACAGGGCTGTCCACCGAGTCGTGCACAGGTTTCGAGGAGTTCTCCACAGCATCTGGCCCGTCGTCCACATGGCCTGTGGATAACCAGATTGGCTGACGGTGCCCGCGGGCCTACGGTGGTGCGGCGCCCCGCTCTTCGGTGGATCACGGAAACCCCGCAAAACCGACGCGCCAGAAGCGGAGTTGGGCCTCTTATTTGTCAGTGTCGTGCCGTAGAAAAGACAGGCACGGCGAGGTCCGCTCGGCGGACGGGAGGAGGTCGCTCGGTGAGCATTTCCGAGCCCCTGGACGACCCGTGGGCCGACAGCGGACCCAGTGATCGTCTGCCTGCCTCGCGTCGCGGCCATGACGGTGGTCGGGGCCGCGACGGTGGTCGGGGCCGTGACGAGCAGCATGAGCGCGGCCGGGACAACGGCGAGTGGGACGGCGGGGGTTCGGCCTTCGAGCGGGTTCCGCCGCAGGATCTGGACGCCGAGCAGTCCGTCCTCGGCGGCATGCTGCTGTCCAAGGACGCCATCGCCGACGTCGTCGAGATCCTCAAGGGCGCCGACTTCTACAAACCGGCCCACGAGACCATCTACCAGGCGATCCTCGACGTCTACGCCAAGGGCGAGCCCGCCGACCCCATCACCATCGCCGCCGAGCTCACCAAGCGCGGTGAGATCACCAAGGTCGGTGGCGCCCCCTATCTGCACGGTCTGGTCCAGACGGTGCCGACGGCGGCGAACGCCGAGTACTACGCGGAGATCGTCCACGAGCGTGCGGTGTTGCGCCGCCTGGTCGAGGCCGGCACTCGTATCACCCAGATGGGATACGCGGCCGACGACGACGTGGACGAGATCGTCAACAGGGCCCAGGCGGAGATCTTCGCGGTGACCGAGCAGCGCACCACCGAGGACTATCTGCCGCTCGGCGACATCATGGAGGGCGCGCTCGACGAGATCGAGGCGATCGGTTCGCGGTCGGGTGAGATGACCGGTGTGCCGACCGGCTTCACCGATCTCGACCAGCTCACCAATGGTCTGCACCCCGGTCAGATGATCATCATCGCGGCTCGTCCCGCCATGGGTAAGTCAACGCTCGCGCTGGACTTCGCCCGAGCCGCCTCCATCAAGAACAACCTGCCGAGCGTGATCTTCTCGCTCGAAATGGGCCGCAACGAGATCGCGATGCGTCTGCTGTCGGCCGAGGCGCGCGTGGCGCTGCATCACATGCGGTCCGGCACGATGACCGACGAGGACTGGACGCGGCTGGCCCGCCGGATGCCCGATGTCTCGGCCGCGCCGCTCTACATCGACGACTCCCCGAACCTGTCGATGATGGAGATCCGCGCCAAGTGCCGACGCCTGAAGCAGCGCAACGACCTGAAGCTCGTCATCATCGACTATCTGCAGCTGATGCAGTCCGGCAAGCGGTCCGAGAGCCGTCAGCAGGAAGTCTCGGACATGTCGCGAAACCTGAAGCTGCTGGCCAAGGAGCTGGAGCTGCCGGTGATCGCGCTGTCGCAGCTCAACCGTGGTCCCGAGCAGCGTACGGACAAGAAGCCGATGGTCTCCGACCTGCGTGAGTCGGGCTCGATCGAGCAGGACGCGGACATGGTGATCCTGCTCCACCGCGAGGACGCCTACGAGAAGGAGTCGCCCCGCGCCGGCGAGGCGGACATCATCGTGGGCAAGCACCGCAACGGCCCGACGGCCACGATCACGGTCGCCTTCCAGGGCCACTACTCCCGCTTCGTGGACATGGCACAGACCTGACCGGGGCCGTCACCAGGCTGTACGACTCATCCGAGCAGGGGTTGAGAGGACAGGGCGCCCGCCCGCCACTCGTCTTCGAGGATGCTGAACATTTCGGAGTCTCGCCAACCGTCCCGGATCAGCGCGGTGTGACGATGACGTCCTTCTCGTGTCATGCCGAGCTTGCCGAGCACCCGTGCCGAGCCGAGGTTCCGCGGGTCACAGGTGGCATAGATGCGGTGAAGCTTGAGGTCCTCGAACCCTCGCGCCAGCAGTTCCCTGCCGATGCTCGTTCCAACGCCCTGTCCCCAGACCTCGGGATGCACCACATAGGTGATCTCTCCTTGACGTTGTCCTCGGCTCCGGACGTGGAGTTCGCCCATGCCGACCGTGTCGCCATCGACACGGGCTACGTAAGCGAACCGCTGCTGAGGTATGTGGGACCAGGCCTCGACCGCGGTTGCCACGAACGCGCACGTTTGCTCTTCGGTGTTCGGTCCCCAGGTCTGGAAGCGGCAGACCTGGGCCAGGGAAGCCCAGGAGTGGACAGCTCGCCAGTCCGCGAGCTCGATTCTGCTCAAGTGCACCGAGTGTCGAACCACAGATCGATCTTGCCAGACGCAGTCATACCGACCTACCGGCATAGGAAACCGCAGGTCACCTTTACCTTCAGCCAGGTTGGAAGAATGCGAGCAGTCTCTGGGCGGCGTCCGGTGACATCAGCAATTCCTGGATGTCCGCGGACATCCGGGCGGCGGCGCTGGTGCGTTCGAACATCTCGCGTTCGTATTCCTTGACGGCGGCGGGAAAGTCGTCCGGGTGCGCGGCCAGCGCGAGACCGAGCACGGCGCCGTCGAGCAGCGCCATGTTGGCGCCCTCTCCCACCGGCGGCATCAGGTGCGCGGCATCGCCGAGCAGCGTGACGCTTGGCGTCGACGGCCAGGTCAGACCGACCGGGAGAGTGGTGATCGACCGCGGTACGACCGTGTCGTCGCAGGCCGCGATCAGCGCGGTGAACCGTGGGTCCCAGCCGGGGAGCAGGTTGATCAGTCGCGCCCGGGCGGCGGCCGGGTCGTCGAACGGTATCCCGCTGCCGGCGAACCAGTCCTCGCCGGTGTTGTAGAAGCTGAGGCCGATGCGAACGCGACCGTCACCGTTGCGCTGTGCAGCCAGGGATATTCCGTCGCCGAGCACCCAGTAGTTGCCGCGCCCGACCATCGCCGCGAGGTCGGGGTGCGTGCGGTCGATGTCGGGAATGCCGATTTCGACGATGTTCTGGCCGATGTGCGCCGGGCGGGCGTCGGTGAGCAGTGCGCGGACCCGGGACTGCGCGCCGTCCGCGCCGACCAGCAGGTCATACGTCGCACTGCTGCCGTCGGCGAAGTGCAGCAGGCCGTTGTCGGCGGATGTGAACGCGTGCCCCCAGCGCACCATGTCTTCGGGCAAGGAGTCCAGCAGCAGGTTGCGCAGATCGGCGCGGTCGACCTCGGGTCGATCGAGCGGGGCGTCGTCGGGCGTGTCCTCCTGGAGCAACAGGGTGCCATCCGGCTCGAGAAGACGCATGTCCTGGCCTTCACCGCGCGCGATCGCGTGGAACTGGTCGATCAGACCGGCCTCGCGCAGCGCCCGCTGGCCGGAGTGGATGTCGAGCATGCCGCCCTGACCACGCGCCTCGCGTGACGATTCACGTTCGTACACGACGGCGTCGATGCCGTTCACGTGCAGCACCCGGGCAAGGGCCAAGCCGCCCAAGCCGGCTCCGACGATGGCGATGGTCATGGTTGTCGCCTCCTTCGATACGCTGTACTGGTCGATACACTGTATCGCCTGATGCGATGTACTGTTGGCGCATGTTGGTGTGGGAGAGGCCGGAGCCGCCGAATCGACCCGTGCCGGCCCCGCTGAACCGAGAGCGGATCGTGCGAGCGGCGATCCAACTGGCCGACGCGGACGGCCTGGACGCGGTGTCGCTGCGCAAGGTCGCCGCCGCGCTGGGCGTAGGGCCGATGCGGCTGTACGGCTACATCGCCAGCAAGGAGGAGTTGCTCGACCTGATGGTCGACGCGGTCCACGGCGAGATCCGGCCGGTCGGAGACAGCTGGCGGGAGGTCCTCCAGTCTCTCGCCGAAGCCACTAGGCACGCCGCTCACGAGCACGAATGGCTCGCCGATCTACTGGGTGGCCGACCTCAGCTCGGGCCGCACGCGCTGGCGAGTGGGGAGACCGTGGTGGCCGCGCTGGGTGACCTCGATGTGGACGCCGTCATGCCGGTGGTCGCCGCGGTCAACGCGTACGTGATCGGAGCGGTGCGTCGGGAGATCGCCGAGCGGCGTGCCGAGCGGACCACCGGGATGGACGAGAGGCGCTGGCAGGCCTCACTCGGGCCCTATCTGCAGCGGACCTTCGCCACCGGCCGATTCCCCGCGCTGGCCACAGTGGTGCGCGATGCCGCCCACCTGGACGCCGACCACACCTTCCGGATCGGCCTCGACTTCCTGCTCGACGGCATCGAGGCCCGCATCTCAAGGTGACTGAAGAAGTGCGTCCATTTTTGTCAGAGCCGAGGTGGGCGTGCCGCTTCGTTGAGTGATTTCGCGCAGGGCGGCGTCCTTGGTGGGGCGGGTCTATCAGCCCGCGGCCACGGTCAGCGGCGCGAACCGTCGGGTCCAGTCGCCCGGCAGTTCGGAGATGCCGTACGTCATCACCGCGTTGAAAGCGACCGGTTTCAGGCCGTGCTCCTTCGTCCAGGCCAGCAGTTCCTCATGGCGTACGTCGATGTCGGTGCGCAACGGGCGGTCGGTGCGGGCGGCGAGGGAAGTGATCAGCGCCTTCGCGGTCTGGGTGTCACGGGCGATCAACGGGCCGACGACATGGTTGTCCATGTTGGGCCAGGCCGCCGCGTACCCGATGATCCGGCCGTTCTCTTCTGCGACGCGCAGCTGATCGGAGAAGGCGGGGAGCCGGGTGAGGACGTGGGTCCGGTCCGTGCCGAAGACCTCTTCGTCGAGCCGGACGATCGTGGTGAGGTCCTCGGCCGTGGCCGGACGGGTGGAGACCCCGAGGTCCACACCGTCGGCAATGAAGTGGCCCCGGACCATCTCCGCCTGTCCGGTGACCTTGAACCCCAACTCCTCGTACAGAGGACGCCCATACGGTGTCGCGTGCAGGGTCAGCGGCGTCGGGCCGAACTCGGTGAGGACGTGGCGCATCAGACGGCGGCCGATGCCCTGGCGGGCGTGCCGCTCGGCGACCAGCACCATGCCGATCGCCCCGAGATCCGGCTGCCCCGCCGGACCGTACTCGGTCACCACGCAGGCGGCGACGAGGCCGCCCTCCGGGTCGTCGATGCCATATCCCGTGCCGGCCGCGAGCAGCAGCCCCCACTTGTGCTCCTCGCGGGGCCAGCCCCGGTCCTGGGAGAGGTCGGCGCAGGCGATGAGATCGCGAGGCGTCAGACGGCGGATGGGCAGAGCGGTGGGGGAAGGCATCGGCACGCAGGTCAGGCTGTCCGACATGAACCCCTGACGTCCACCGGTTTGAGGTGAGACACACGGGCTTTTGGCCATCTCATGCACAACCGCACAGCCCATGGACAGATGTTTCACGTGAAACATCGGCGTGCGGCCACACACGTGCAGCAGTGAAGCGAGACTGCTTCGGCTCGAGGCCTTGAGAGCTGTGCCACTTCCATGACCGAGCATCGTGGCTCGTCCTCCGCTGTGGAACTCTTCGCTACTGTGCCGACCCTGGTGGTGGTTAACGAAGGCTGCGATGCGCTCCCGCGCGGGGTGGTATCTGCGTAATGCCTATGAAATCGTATGACGCGCCCGGTAATTGAAGGAATTGCTGATTCGCCTCCGTTGAATTCTCGGTAGATCAAGTGGGGACTTGTGTATGGCGATCCTGCCGGTAGGGTCGAGTCCGGTTCGTGTCCGAAGCGAGATGCAGTCGTCTCATGGCGTGGGTACGAACGCAGTCCAATGCAGCCTAACCGGACAGGGAGATCCAAGACCTGCGTTCACCGTTATGAGGCGAGGGCGTTCGTGCCCTGTGGAACGCTGCGGCGTGAGTGCTGCGGCTCACATCACACTCCCGCCTACTTGTCCGTACGGACAGGGAATCCCGGTTGAATGTGGCCGCATTGGCCGACGAGGAACGAAGAAGGAAAGCAAGGCCGTCCGCGGGGGAAAACAAGCGACTTCCTGCTGAGGAAGCGCGCAGATCGACCGAAAGATGCTCGAGGCGAGGCACACCATGGACGCTCCGACCACCACGTCGGCCGGCAACGGCACTTCGGGGGACAGCGACGGTGGCGGCGGCTGGTTCACACCGCGCACCCAGCCGAACCTGCCCGGCGGAGGCCAGGAGACCGAAGGCAACCGCCTCGCCGGGATGCGGCCCGTGGGCAGGCCCCAGGAGCCGCCTCGCGGGCCGCAGCACGACCGGGACGACGGCCCACGCGAACGAATACCAGCGCCCGAGGAGATGCCCCCCAGCGCCCCTTCGCAGCCTCTGCCGGGCCCGCCCGGCGGCGAGCACGGGTCCGAGCACTCCGTCTTCGAGACGCGGGAGCCCGTTCAGCAGGAGACCCGCACCCCCGAGGCCTCGCCCGACGCGGTGCTCATCCGCCGGACCATGACGGAGATCGGCCCCGTCGCCGACAAGGTCACCTCGTACTTCTACGCCCTGCTCTTCGTCCGGCATCCGGAGCTCCGCTCGCTGTTCCCCCCGGCGATGGACGCCCAGCGGGACCGTCTGCTCAAGGCGCTGCTGACGGCGGCCGAGCACATCGACAACGCCCCCGTACTCATCGACTATCTGCAGAACCTCGGTCGCGGCCATCGCAAGTACGGCACCCAGTCCGAGCACTATCCGGCGGTCGGGGAGTGCCTGATCGGCGCGCTGACCCGGTACGCCTCCAGCTGGAACGAGGAGACCGAGGCCGCCTGGGTCCGTGCGTACACCACGATCTCCCAGGTGATGATCGACGCGGCGGCGGCCGACGAACTGCAGGCGCCGCCCTGGTGGATGGCGGAGGTCGTCTCGCACGAGCTGAGAACCAACGACATCGCCGTCGTCACCGTCCGGCCGGACCAGCCCTATCCCTTTCTCGCCGGGCAGTACACCAGCCTGGAGACTCCCTGGTGGCCGCGGATCTGGCGGCACTACTCGTTCGCCTCGGCACCCCGTTCGGACGGACTGCTGTCGTTCCATGTGAAGGCGGTCTCCGCGGGCTGGGTCTCCAACTCGCTCGTGCACCGTGCCCAGCCCGGCGACGTCCTGCGGCTGGGCCCGCCGGCGGGTGCCATGACCGTCGACCACTCCACCGACAGCGGACTGCTCTGCCTGGGCGGCGGCACCGGCATAGCGCCCATCAAGGCCATCGTCGAGGACGTCTCCGAGCGCGGGCGGCCCCGCCCCATCGAGGTCTTCTACGGCGCCCGTACCAACCAGGACCTCTACGACATCGACACGCTGCTGCGGCTGCGGCAGAGCAACCCCTGGCTGGAGATCCGCCCCGTCGTCGACAAGCACGGGCTGCTCCGGCTGCCCGACGCCATACGCGAGTACGGGCCGTGGAACGAGTACGACGCGTACCTCTCGGGCCCGCCCGGCATGATCCGCAGCGGTGTGGACGCCCTGCGGGGCGCGGGCATCCCCTCGGAGCGCATACGGCACGACTCGGTGGAGGAGCTGGTGGCGGCCGGGTGACCGCCCGAGTCATTCGCCGACGGCGGCCGGTGAGGCGTCAGCCCAGGTCGGGCGCGTGCATCGCCCGTACGCCCTCGATGTTCCCGTCGAGGTAGTGCCGCAGCGACAGCGGCACGAGATGGACGGAGGCGATCCCGACCCGGGTGAAGGGCACCCGCACGATCTCGTACTCGCCCCGGGGCTCTTCCATCTCGGGACCGTGCCGCTTGGAGAGGTCCATGGACTCCAGACGGCAGACGAAGAAGTGCTGGACCTTCACCCCCGTGGCGCCGCCGTCCTCGCCGATGTGCTCGACGGTGTCCACGAAACAGGGCACCACATCGGTGATCTTGGCGCCGAGTTCCTCGTGCACCTCGCGGTGGAGTGCTTCGACGACCGTCATATCGTCCGGTTCGACCCCGCCGCCCGGAGTGAGCCAGTACGGATCGACACCCGGCTTGGTCCGCTTGATCAGGATCAGGTCGTCGCCGTCGAGCAGGATGGCGCGGGCGGTGCGTTTGACCACGGGTCGGACGGTCATGGAGGAAATGTGGCCCGACATGTTCCACGTGAAACATCGCTCGCCACGGAAGTCTCGGCCACGGCAGCGGGGCGTACCGGTCCGAGCAGACCTACCTCAGGACGCGACCCGGTCCGCCTAGGACCAGTCGGCGGCCGCCCGCAGCAGCCAGTCGTGCGCCCGCGCGATGTGCGGCAGGGCCAGGGTGCCCGTACGGACCACCAGGAAGTACGTCCGCAGCGGCGGGACCGCCGGATCGAGGAGCGCCACGACGTCACCGCGCTCCAGGGCGGCGGCGCACAGATAGCGGGGCAGCACCGCCAGGCCGGCCCCTGAGATCGCGCAGGCGAGGACCGCGCGCAGATCCGGGACGATGACGGTCCCGGAGGCCGCGGGGCGGGCGTCGAAGACCGAGGCCCAGTAGCGCGTGAGGAACGGCAGCGACTCGTGCACCCCGACGACCGGAAGGTTCTCCAGCGTATGGGCGCCCCTGCGGCGCAGCCTGCCGGGTGTGATGCGCTCGGCCCAGCGCGGAGCGGCGACCAGCACATGTTCCTCGTCGCAGAGCGGAGTCGCGGTGAGCAGAGTGCCGCGCGGTTGGGCGGTGGTGATGGCCAGATCGTGATGCCCCGCGGCGAGTCCCTCCAACGTTTCGTCGGAGTTCCCGAAGGAGACCCGCAGCGCGAGGGGCTGCCCGTCGTCCCCGGTCAGCTCGGTGAGGGCGGGCAGGGCGCGTTCGGCGGTGAACTCCGGCGGTCCGGCGAGATGGAGCGTCCGTACGGAGAAGTCGTCGTCGAGGCCGGTCTCGGCGATCTCCACCAGCGCGTCGAGGTGCGGTGCCGCCTTGTGGGCGAGTTCGTCGCCGATGGTCGTCGGGGTCACTCCGCGGGCCTGGCGGAGGAAGAGAGGGCGGCCCAGCTGACGTTCGAGGGTGCGGATCTGAGAGGTGACGGCCGGCTGCGAGAGACCGAGCAGGGCGGCGGCACGGGTGAAGGAACCGGCCCGGTGCACGGTCACGAACGTACGCAGTAAGGCCAGATCCACGGTCGCCCCTCCACTCCCCGCTCCCGGGGCGCCCAACTATAAATAAGTCGATAGGTGCCTGTCGTTACTGTGATTGGACACTGACGCAGAGTCAACTAGCCTTGTTCGCGCGGTTCTTCGCGCGCGGAACCGAGGGCGGTCCGAGCCACGAGGGGGGAGGCTCGGACCGTCCGTTGTACGTAGCGGAGTACTAGGCGGTAGCCACGGCGAGCGCATGGAGTACGTCCGCGACCAGGTCGTCGGTGTCCTCCACGCCGGCGGAGAAGCGGATGAAGCCCTCCGGTACCGCGTCGCCGCCCCATCGTCCGCGTCGTTCGGCGGTGGACCGCACGCTGCCGAAGCTCGTGGCGTCGTCGACGAGGTGGAGCGCGTCGAGGAAGCGGTCGGCACGCGCGCGCGTGGGCAGCGCGAACGACACGACACAGCCGTAGCGCCGCATCTGCTGTGCGGCGATCTTGTGCGAGGGGTCGTCGGACAGTCCCGGGTAGCGCAGCCCGGTCACCTCGGGCCGGCCCTTGACCGCCTCGGCGACGGCCAGGGCGTTGGCGCTCTGCCGGTCGGCCCTCAGCTGGAGCGTGGCGAGCGAGCGGTGGGCGAGCCAGGCCTCCATCGGGCCCGGGATCGCCCCGACGATCTTGCGCCAGCGCCGTACGGCCGTCATCGCGGAGTCGTCGCGCCCGACGACGTACCCGAGCAGCAGGTCGCCGTGGCCGGTCAGCTGTTTGGTGCCGCTGGCCACCACGAAGTCGGCGCCGAGTTCCAACGGCCGTTGCCCGAAGGGCGTCGCCAGGGTGTTGTCGACGGCGACGAGGCATCCACGCGCGTGTGCCGCCTCGCAGAGCCGCCGGATGTCGCACACGTCGAGTCCCGGGTTGGAGGGCGTCTCCAACCACAGCAGCCCGGCGCCGTCGAGTGCGTCGAGCTGCGCGTCGCCGCCCGTCGGGGCGCTGCGCACCTCGATGCCGTACGACCGCAACTGCTCACCCGCGAGGGGCAGCACGTTGTAGCCGTCGCCGGGCAGGACGACGGCGTCACCGGTGCGCAGTTGGGAGAAGAGGACGGCTGAGATGGCGGCCATGCCGGACGCGAAGGCGACCGTCTCGATGCCGTCCTGTCCGGGCGCCTCCAGTTCGCCGATGGCGCTCTCCAGAAGGGTCCACGTGGGGTTCTGGTCGCGTCCGTAGGCGTACGGGCCCGTGGGGGCGCCGGGCAGGTGGTAGTGGGCGGCGAAGACCGGGCCGGGGAGGTGCGGCTCGTGCTTGACGGGTTCGGGCAGTCCGGCCCGCACCGCGCGTGTGCCGTCGCCGGGAGACGAAGCGGGGTTCTCCGAGGTCATTCCGTCCGTCCTTCCACCTGATCGCGTACGACGGTGAGCAGACCGGGGCTCGCCGCCTCCACCAGCTCCAGGCATTCCTCGAAGCCGTCCATGCCCCCGTAGTACGGGTCCGGAACGTCGAGGTCGTCGCCTGCGGCGGGGTCGTAGGAGCGCAGCAGACGGATCTTCTCCGCGTCCGCCGGGGTGGGCGCGAGACGGCGCAGGGCCTTGACGTGCCCGGCGTCGAGGGCGATGACGAGGTCGAGCCGGGAGAACCATGAGGACTGGAACTGCCGGGCGGAATGGGTGTCTTCGTAACCGCCCGCCTCCAGGACGGAGACGGTGCGCGGGTCGGCCGGGTCGCCCGCGTGCCAGCCATCCGTGCCCGCGCTGTCGACCTCGACCAGGTGATCGAGCCCGGCCTCCTCTATATGGGCACGGAAGACGGACTCCGCCATGGGGGAGCGGCAGATATTGCCGGTGCAGACGAAACAGACGCGGTAGGTCATCGCGAGGCCTCAGTCCCCGTCGGGCAGGACGAGGTGCAGCGCCCAGGAGACGATCGAGATGATCAGGCCGCCCAGGACGGCGGTCCAGAAGCCCTCCACATGGAAACTCAGGTCGAGCAGGTCGGCCAGCCATGAGGTCAGCAGCAGCATCAGGGCGTTCACCACCAGCGTGAACAGGCCGAGCGTCAGAAGGAACAAGGGGAGTGTGAACAACTGGACGAGGGGCTTGACCACGGCGTTCACCAGGCCGAAGACGAGCGCCACCAGCAGCAGTGTGGCGACCTTCTTGCCTGTGCTGTCCCCGGTCAGAGTTATGTCGCCGACCAGCCAGACCGCGACCGCGAGAGCACCCGCGTTGGCGATCGTCTTGACTAGGAAATTCATCATGTGTCTGATCGTGGCAGAAGCGATCGGCACGAGCACCGGGCAGGGGCGTACCAAGTAGATGAAGGCATTCCGGTTGGATGAACTGGAGACGGAGCGCGCCGCCAATGACGGTGCCTACCTGCAGTTCTTGCGTGAGCGGAACATGTCGGTCGGTCTCTACGCGCTCGACGCGGGCGATCTCGATCCGCAGCGGCCGCACACCCAGGACGAGGTGTATCTCGTCGTGAGCGGCCGCGCTTCGCTCACCGTCGGCATGGAGACCACCCAGGTCGCACGCGGCAGTGTCGTGTACGTGCCGGCCGGGGTCGCCCACAAGTTCCACCACATCACCGAGGACCTGAGGGTCGTGGTGGTCTTCTCTCCGCCGGAGGGCTGACGTCCGCTTCGGGGTTCCCTTAGGGGGACGATCAGGGATGGACAAGGGGCGCGAAGCCTCCGAACAGCCCCTGGTCGCCCCTAGCATCGAAGGCAGGACAGCAGTAGGCCCGGAAACGGTGCCCCGGACGGGGCCACGGGCGGAGACACAAGGAGCAAGGCGATGCGGGAGATCTTCGCGGGGATGCCGTGGTGGGTGAAGTGGATCGCTGTGCCGGTCATCGCCCTGTTCGTGTTCGGCGGACTGATAATCAGCGTGGTCCAGGTCGTGGTCGGCCTGCTCTTCAAAGTGCTGGTCTTCGTGGCACTCGTCGGCGGACTGATCTATCTGGTCAGGAAGTTCAGCTCCAGTTCGTCGTCACGCGGCGACTGGTGAGGCACGAGTACGGGGCCCAGAACTCTGATCGGGCGTCAGCACACGGCAAGAGCTGAGGCGTGAGTGGGTGAGGCCGGTCAGGGCCACGGCGGTAACAGGAACGTGAGGTTCCCTCGCCAGAGGGAAGTTTCCCCGCGGGGCGGTCTGCGGGTGGTGACGGGCGGTTAGAGTCCGGGCACTCGTCGCGGGCTCGACCCCGCGGGCGGCGCACCCCTCCCGTGTCCCCCGCACGGGCGGCCCTCCTCGCGCTTCGGGAGTGACCCTTGGCCACGGCTGACACCGCACCCGCAGAACCCCTCCTCCCCACCCCTCAGCCGCGCTCCCCCATGGCACAGAGCGCCGCCCCTCCCACCCAACCGGGCCCACGTACGCCGACGGTCGTCGCCCCCGAGCAGACCCACAACGGGCCCGAGGAGACCCTGGCCCCGCCCCGGCAGCCCCGCCCCCGCTCCGGCGAGAGCCACGCTTCGCCACACCCACCGCGCAGAGCGCCCTCCAAGGCCCCGGCTCCTCCCGCCCAGCCACGCACCTCACCAGGTGAGGAGGCCGACCGGCCCACCATGCCTCGTACGCCCTCGGCGGCGACCTCCGTCCGCCCCTCGGAGCCTCCCGCGGCCTCGGCTGTCGGTCCTGCCGGGCCAAGGCCACCCGCCAGGCACGGATCGGGAAGAAGGACGCGCGTCAAGCCGCCTGCTGCCCCGGACGCTTCCGAGCACTCCGGGACCCTCATCGGCTCCGTACAACGGGCGATGCGGCTGCTGGAGGCCGTTGCCGAGCGAGAACACGGGGCGCCCGCCAAACAGTTGGCGCGGGACGCCGGGCTCGCGCTGCCCACGGCCTACCACCTGCTGCGCACCTTGGCGCACGAAGGCTATCTGCGCCGCGAGAGAGGGCTCTTCTTCCTGGGTGAGGCGGCGGAGCTGCTGGGAAGCAGCGGAGCGCAGCAGAAACGTCGCAGCACGGTGAGCGAGACCCTCGCACAGTGGTGCGACAGCATCGGCGTCCCCGTCTACTACGCGGTCTACCGTGAGGGCGAGATCGACGTGATGTGCGTCGCCGACAGCCCGAGCACCCCTGCCGTCGAGGAGTGGGCCGACTTCCGCGAGACCGCGCACGCCCACGCCATCGGCCAGTGCCTGCTCTCCCAACTCGGTGACGAGGCCCGCCGCGACCACCTCGACCGCTACCCCGTCCGGTCGCTCACCCCGTACACGGTGCGGGACAACGAGACCCTGCTGCGGCGCCTGGACCGGATCGGACGGATGGAACCGGTCGTGGAGCGCCAGGAGTACGCCCTCGGGACGGTCTGCGCGGCGATTCCGATCACCGTCGGGAACAGCGCGGCGACCCTGGCCCTCTCCCTGCCCGCACACCAGGCCGACCGGCTGCTGCCCGCGGCACATCAGTTGCAGACGGAGATCGGAAAGCTACTAGGGACACTCGCGATCTCTATCAGCATCTGAAAAATCACTCCTTGTGATCTCACGTGTACGTTCAGCAAACTTCCAGCAGTGTCAGGCGGATGATTCCTGGCTACTCGACCAACATTGGCGGGGTAAGCGATGCGCGAGTCGGTACAGGCAGAGGTCATGATGAGCTTCCTCGTGTCGGAGGAGCTCTCCTTCCGCATCCCGGTGGAGCTGCGTTACGAGACCTGTGATCCCTATGCCGTGCGGCTGACGTTCCACCTTCCCGGTGACGCGCCTGTGACCTGGGCCTTCGGACGTGAACTGCTCATCGACGGGGTGGGCAGGCCGTGCGGGGACGGGGATGTGCACATCGCGCCCGCCGACCCGGAGACGTTCGGCGAGGTCACGATCCGGCTCCAGGTGGGCACCGACCAGGCGCTGTTCCGGGTCGGTACGGCGCCGCTGGTGGCCTTCCTGGACCGTACGGACAAGCTCGTGCCGCTGGGGCAGGAGCGTTCCCTCGCCGACTTCGACACCCTGCTCGACGAGGCGCTGGACCGCATTCTGGCGGAGGAACAGAGCGCGGGCTGATCCCTACGCCGTCCCGCGCCGCCGGTGGTGCCGTAACGCTTCAGCGCTTGCGGCGGCGGCCCCTCCCCCCGCGCGCGGACGCGGGAGCGGGAGCGGATGCCGCCGTCTGCTCGCTCGGACGGTCCGCGGAGACCACCAGGGCGGCCAGCACGGTGGTCACCGGCACCGAGGCGACCAGGCCGATCGAACCGATGAGGGTACGGACGATCTCCTCGGCGACCAGCTCGCTGTTGGCTACCGTGCCGACGCTGCTCTGGGCGATCGAGAAGAGCAGCAGCAGAGGCAGCGCGGCACCGGCATAGGCGAGGACCAGGGTGTTGACCACGGACGCGATATGGTCCCGGCCGATCCGGATGCCCGCGCGGTACAGCCCGCGCCAGCCCATCGCCGGATTGGCCTCGTGCAGCTCCCAGACCGCCGACGTCTGGGTGACCGTCACATCGTCGAGTACACCCAGCGAACCGATGATCACGCCCGCGAGCAGCAGACCGCTCATGTCGATCGACGGATACAGCCCATGGATCAGCCCGGTGTTGTCGTCCGTGTTGCCGGTCAGTTCCGCCCAGCCGATGAACATCGAGCCCAGCAGACCGATCAGCAGCAGCGAGATCAGCGTGCCGAGCACGGCGACCGATGTGCGGGCCGAGAGCCCATGGCACATGTAGAGCGCGATCAGCATGATGGCGCTCGCCCCGACCACCGCGACCACCAGCGGATTCGAGCCCTGCAGGATGGCCGGCAGGATGAAGACGGTCAGCACCAGGAAGCTGACCGCCAGGGCGATCAGCGCCATGACACCGCGCAGTCGGCCCACCACCACGACGGCGAGCGCGAAGATCCCGGCCAGCAGCGCCATCGGGAACTTCCGGTTCACATCGGTGACCGAGTACTGCAGATCCTTGGGCGCGGCGGGTTCGTACGCGACCACGACCTCCTGGCCCTGCTTCAGCTGGCGTGATTGGTCCGGCTGAATGATCTCCGTGAACGTACGGCCCTTGTCCTTGCCGGTGTCGACGCGGATCGTCGCCTTCTTGCAGGTGCCGTTCGCCTGCTGCTCGGCGGACGAGCCCTCGGCGGTGGATGTGTCGCCGGTCGGGGGGACTCCCGAGGCGTTCACCGAGGAGCAGTCGACCTCCTCGACCTTGGTGACCGTGGCCGACTGGGTCTGCCGGTCGAAGCCCACACCGGTGCGCTCGTGCGACGGGGCGCCGCCGGGCCAGAGCACGACGAGACCCACGACGACGGCGGTCGCGAAGGGAATCAGTACCGCCGCGATGACCTTGCGCAGGTGTTGCGACACCGGGGCGGCCGGGCCATGGCTGTGACTGTGGGAGTGGCCGTGGCCGCCCCCCGGGGTCGGACCATGGGCATGCCCGTCACCGGGTCCATGGCCGCCCCCACTGCCGTCCCAGTGGCTGTTCGCGGGGCCATGGCCGCGGGGCGGCTCGGGGGGCGGAGGCGGGGGCTGCTGCATCGTGGTCACCGACCGATCATCGCAAGAACGAGCGGTGCCCACTGTTCACCGCGCCACATCTGACGCTAGCGTGGGGGCACCTTTGCACACGCGGGAGCTCGGAGCACCGGGCTGAGAGGGCGTTGACCTCCGCAGACGCGATGTTTCACGTGGAACATCGTCGCGCGGAAATCGCTGCGTCGACCGCTGAACCTGTTACCGGGTAATGCCGGCGTAGGGAGTAGGTCTCATGACCATCGAGGACACACGCACGCCTGCCTCCGACAGGACGAACGGGACATTTCCCTCGCCTGGCGGTGAAAGGAACCAGGGCGAACAGCTCTCGGAGGGCGGGAAGTCCATCGGCTGGCACAAGGCGTACATCGAGGGCTCGCGTCCCGATCTGCGGGTGCCGGTCCGCCAAGTGCACCTCACCAACGGCCAGTCCGTCACCCTGTACGACACCTCCGGCCCGTACACCGATCCGAACGCCGAGACTGATGTCAAGAGGGGGCTCCTTCCTCTCCGCGAGAACTGGATCATCGCCCGTGGTGACACCGAGGAGTACACGGGCCGTCCCGTGCGCCCCGAGGACGACGGGATCAAGCACACCTCGCCGCGCGGCGGTCTGCGCAACCTCGACGCGGTGTTCCCGGGACGGCCGCGCCAGCCGCGCCGGAGCCGTGACGGCCGGGCGGTGACACAGCTCGCGTACGCGCGACGCGGGGAGATCACCCCCGAGATGGAGTACGTGGCCGTCCGGGAGAACGTCTCACCGGAGGTCGTCCGCGAGGAGATCGCGGCAGGCCGGGCCGTACTGCCCGCGAATGTGAACCACCCGGAGATCGAGCCGATGATCATCGGCAAGCGGTTCCTGGTGAAGGTCAACGCCAACATCGGCAACTCCGCGGTCACATCCTCCATCGAGGAGGAGGTCGAGAAGATGACCTGGGCGACCCGCTGGGGCGCCGACACGGTCATGGATCTTTCCACCGGACGGAACATCCACACGACGCGTGAGTGGGTGCTGCGCAACTCCCCCGTCCCCATCGGCACGGTGCCGCTCTACCAGGCACTGGAGAAGGTCGACGGCCGCGCCGAGGAGCTGACCTGGGAGATCTACAAGGACACGGTCATCGAGCAGGCCGAGCAGGGCGTGGACTACATGACCGTCCACGCGGGCGTGCGCCTGGCGTATGTACCGCTCACCGCGAACCGCAAGACCGGCATCGTCTCCCGCGGTGGCTCGATCATGGCGGCCTGGTGCCTGGCCCACCACAAGGAATCGTTCCTCTACGAGAACTTCGAGGAACTCTGCGAGATCCTCGCCGCCTACGACGTCACGTACTCGCTCGGCGACGGCCTCCGGCCCGGCTCCATCGCGGACGCCAACGACGAGGCGCAGTTCGCGGAGTTGCGCACCCTCGGGGAACTCAACCGGATCGCGAAGCGTTTCCACGTACAGACCATGATCGAGGGCCCGGGACATGTCCCGATGCACAAGATCAAGGAGAACATCGACCTTCAGCAGGAGATCTGCGATGAAGCTCCGTTCTATACGCTCGGCCCGCTGACCACGGATGTCGCACCGGCTTACGACCACATCACCTCAGGCATAGGCGCCGCGATGATCGCGTGGTGGGGCACGGCGATGCTCTGCTACGTCACTCCCAAGGAGCACTTGGGACTGCCCAATCGTGACGACGTCAAGACCGGCGTCATCACCTACAAGATCGCGGCCCATGCGGCGGACATCGCCAAGGGACACCCTGGCGCACAGGAGTGGGACGACGCTCTGTCGGACGCCCGCTTCGAGTTCCGCTGGGAGGACCAGTTCAACCTGGCCCTGGACCCGGACACGGCCCGCGACTTCCACGACGAGACCCTCCCGGCGGAGCCGGCCAAGACGGCCCACTTCTGCTCCATGTGCGGTCCCAAGTTCTGCTCGATGAAGATCAGCCAAAGCATCACAGCGCAGTTCGGCGGTACGGCGGCTGCGGGGGCGACAGCTGAAGAGGTCGCTGAGGGGATGCTGCAGAAGTCGAAGGAGTTCGCGGCCTCAGGAAACCGGGTCTACCTCCCACTCGCGGACTGACGCCCCCACGAGCGCCGCTCCGAGAAACTTCGCTTACGGGGCGGCGCTTCGTTGTAGCCGCTTTCGGGAGGGTCCTGCCCAGATATCCAGTTGCCCGGGTGACAGGTGGGTACGAGACTCGCGGTCATGTCGACCGCCGCGCGCATCCTTACGCTTGAGCACTTTCAGTGGATCGACGGCCACGCAGACGTGTGGAGGATCTTCCGCGAACCCAAGGCACTCGTGGCAGTTGTCCGTGGCCTGGTCGAGCCGTTCAAGCACGACGGCATCACTGCTGTCTGTGGCATCGAGTCCCGAGGTTTCCTTCTCGGGGCGGCAGCAGCCATCGAGCTTGGAGTCGGATTCGTCCCGGTGCGCAAGCAAGCCGGCCTGTTCCCGGGGGAGAAGGTCGTCCGGCAGACGGCTCCGGACTATCGCGGCATCCGCCATGGACTGCGCGTGCAACGAGCGTCGCTCACCCCGACGGACTTGGTCCTGATGGTCGACGACTGGATCGAGACCGGCAGCCAGGCGACAGCCGTCCGGTCGATGGTCGAAGAGTGCGGCAGTCGCTGGGGCGGTTGCAGCGTGATCGTCGACCAGGCCAGTGACCACTGCCGATCGGACCTTGGAGTTCGTGGCATCGTCAGCGCGACTGAACTGCCTTCCCATAACGCGTCATAGGTGGCATCACCCTGCCGGTCAGTTCATGGGTGTGGCTGTCCTCGATGAAGATCTCCCAGGACATCCGTCGTGAACACGGAGGCTCCCGGGCCGGGATCGAGGTGGGCATGGCCCAGAAGTCGAAGGAGTTCGCGGAGGCGGGCAACCGGGTCTATCTGCCGCTCGCCGACTGACGCACCAGGGGCGGCGCGTGCTCCCGGGGACGGACAGCGCGCGCCGGACGCGGATCGCGCACGGCCTTCGGGTGCGAATGTCGCACGGCTGCTGGGTGCTCCTTGTCCGGGGTGGACCGGACAGCGTCCCGGGTGGCCGCCGAGTCCCGCTGGGGGCGGGGCGGCGGCCTCGGCCCGGGGTGCTATTCGGGCTGGTGCTCCGGTCCACCGAAGTCCGGGCTGCTGAAGTCCGGGCTCGTGTAGCCGGTGCGGGAACCGCCGCTGTCCGGGCTGCTGAAGCTCGGACGGTTGTAGCCGAGGTGCGGCATCCGGCTGGGCGGGGTCGGTCGGGCCGGCTCGCTCAGCGTGGCTGGGCCGGGGTTGGCGAGGGCGTCGCGGAGGAACGGCAGGATGCCGCGCTCCAGGAGAGCCTCACGCCATGCCTCCTTGGCGCGGGCCACCTCCTCGGTCAACTCGCTGCGTGCCCCGTTGTCCACGGCGGTGGCGCCATTGCGCAGGGCGGTGAGCAGAAGACCGACGGCTGCGACGAGGATCGCCGCCGCCGTGACCGCGCCGAACACCCATCCCGTGGTGAGGAGGGTCTTGGCGATCGCACGGTCGGGGTCGATCGCCTTCATGGCATAACCGACGAGGAGGAAGAGCCCCGCCGCGGTGCCCGCCAGAACCGGGGCGAGGACCGCGGCGACGGCACCCGCGCCGGCACCGGACGCCTCAACGCTCTCGCCCAGAAGCACGGGTTCCGTCTCGGCCTGGTCGGGATCGGTGGAACCGGACGCCCTGCCCGGGCGGGTGGACAGAACGGCCGGAGGTGGATTGCGCAGTTCGTCGCGGACCTTGACGTAGTACTCGTATTCGGCCGCCGCGGACGTCGTGATGATCGCCGTGGCGTTGAGGGCCATGGTGCGCAGCTGTTCGGGGTTGAGCCGCTGGAGACCGGCGGCGAATTCCGGGCGGTGTGGTGCGGAGCGCAGCGCCTCGCCGAGGACCCGCTCGTACTCTTGGCGGTCCTCACTGAGCAGGTGCTGCGGAACGCTGTTCATGTGCATCCCCCGATGCTCCGTAGGGCTTGGGGCTCGGCATGCTGACGAGCCGTCGGGCAGAAACGGAGGGGAGCCTGCTACGGATAAGCCGATGGTAGAGCGGTGACGCAGGGCGGTGACAGGGGGTTTGAAGAAATTGGCCCCTGGCCAGCGAAGTCTTCCGCCCGTGGTCGCCCGCTCGTTGACGGCTCAGTTGTTGAGGGGGAGTTCCTGTACCAGCAGCTTTCCGGCCATGGTCACTCCGCCGTCCATGGCGACGGCCAGACCATCCGCATAGATGTACGGTCCCTCGACCGAGGGGCCGGAGTTGTCCTCGCCGTCCTCCGAGCCGACCTCGCCGAGGAGGTACGGAATGGGGCTGTGGCCATGGACGATGCGGGTGCCGCCGTAGATGTCCAGCAGCGAGCGCACGGCGTCGGCGCCGCCCTCGTCGCGGAAGGAGAAGCGCCGGGTGAACTTGCGGAAGAGGTCCCAGACCTCGTCCGGGTCGTTGCGGGTGATCGTTTCGCGGACGGTGTCGTTGACCGCCTCGATGGAGTCGCCGTAGTCGCGGTAGGCGGTGGTGTCGGAGTGCACCAGGAGGTGGCCGTCGACCTCCTCCATGGCGTCGAGGCGGGCCATCCACTGGAGGTGGTGGTCCTGGAGACGGTCCATGTCGGTCTTCTGGCCGCCGTTGAGGAGCCAGGCGGCCTGGAAGGTGGCGGTGCCGGCGCCGGAGTTGACGGGGGTGTCGCCGAACCGCTTGGCGCCGAGCAGGAGCAGTTCGTGGTTGCCCATGAGGGCCTTGCAGTAGCCGCCGGCCGCGGCGGCCTCCGCGGACAGCCGCATCACGAGGTCGATGACGCCGATGCCGTCCGGGCCCCGGTCGGTGAAGTCGCCGAGGAACCACAGCCGTGCCGTGCCCGCCGACCAGTTGCCCGCCGCGTCGAGGAGGCCCTTCTCCTGGAGGGCGGCGACGAGTTCGTCCAGATAGCCGTGGACGTCGCCGACGACGAACAGCGGGCCCGGCCCGGTGGCGGTCCGCTCGGCCGGGGCGGCCTCGGGGTCGATGACGACCTGGAGCGTGTCACCCCGGTTGATCACCGGCAGGTCCCGCTGGGTGGGCGTGTACCCCTCGGGGTAGCCCTCCGGCTCGTCGGCGGGGCGGACATCGCCCGGGTGGGTGGCGTGTCCGTACGGACCGGCCTCGTGGACGTACGCGGGTACGCGGAAATCACGCACCGTCGGCGTCCGCACCTCGGGTCCCTGACCGGCCCCCTGAGTCATCGACCCCTCCACCACCATCGCGCCGCATCTGCACCGCATCGGACTGCCTGGTCGCAGCGGCCCGCGGTGTCGTCCGCCCATCATAGGAATGCGGATCGCGCCATGTGATGACCCAGGGGTGGTGAAATGGCGCAGGACCCCAGTTCACCGAGGTTTTCTCCCGAATTGGGCGGGGCTTTCCCCGCCCAATGCCGGGTCGGATCGTCGTCGCGGCGTCAACCCTCTTCGGGTGATCGTGGCGGACTGACCGTCGTGCGCGGCGAACGCCGCTCGGACGAGGTGCGCACGATCAGCTCCGTCGGTATCACCTGCTCGACCGGTTGGTCCGATTCGACCCCCTCGATGGCGTCGATCAGAAGCTGGACCACCGCCGTGCCGATCCGGCGCGGCTTCAGCGAGAGTGTCGTGATGGGCGGCTCGGTCGTCGCGTACACGGCGGACTCGCTGCAGCAGACGAGCAGCAGGTCGTCCGGGACGCGCAGACCGTAGCGGCGGGCCGCGGCCAGCAGATCGGTGCCGTTCGGGTCGAACAGGCCGTAGACCGCGTCGGGGCGGTCGGGCCGGGCGAGCAGTCGGTCGGCGGCGACGGCTCCGGCGCACGGATCGTGCGCGGGATAGGCCTCGTACACCGGATCTTGGCCCACCCGCTCGCACCAGCGCAGATATGCGGTGGTGGAGAGATGTGTGTACGTGTCCGTCGTCGTGCCCGTGAGGAGTCCGATGCGGCGGGCGCCCGCGTCGGCGAGATGGTCGAGGATGTCGAGAACCGCGGCCTCGTGGTCGTTGTCCACCCAGGCGGTGACCGGCAGCGAGCCGGCCGGGCGGCCGTCGGAGACCACCGGTAAGCCCTGGCGGACCAGTTCGCTGACGACCGGGTCCTGGTCGGACGGGTCGATGACCACGGTGCCGTCCAGAGCCACGTTCGACCACACGTCGTGCCGCGAGGTCGCGGGAAGGATGACCAGGGCATAGCCCCGGGCGAGCGCGGCCGAGGTGGCGGCCCGCGCCATTTCCGCGAAGTACGCGAACTCGGTGAAGGTGAAAGGTTCATCCCCGTACGTGGTCACGGTCAGGCCGATGAGGCCGGACTTGCCCGTTCTGAGGGTTCGGGCCGCCGCCGAGGGGCGGTAGCCAAGTCGGTCGGCGACCTCGCGTACATGGCGTCGGGTGGCGTCCGGGAGCCGGCCCTTGCCGTTGAGGGCGTCGGAAACGGTCGTGATGGAGACCCCGGCGGCGGCGGCCACGTCCCGAATGCCCGCCCGGCCCGACCGGCTGCCTCGGCGGGGGGTCTCCGCCCGGCTCACCTGGTGCTTCCCTGCTGCTGTCATGGCGAGCCGATAGTAGGGCTCATGCGGTGGGGTAGGGCGGACGCATATGCAGCCGTTGACAGAGACGTTTCTGCATGGTCGTGAAGGGTCAAATTCCTTTAAATGAAAGGGAGTTGAGCGCTCACATGTCAGTACGTGGCTTGTCGACGCGGATGGGCCTGCCAAGTAGCTCATGTTTCGAAGAGGTCTCAACTCACCTGCACGGGTGATGCGCGCTACGGCGTGAGCCACCGGCGCGTGAGCTTTGGGGCAACGCGCCCCCTGATTCCGGCAGGGACGTGGTTGTCCACAGGCCATTCGCAGGCGCGCGGAATCCTCATAGGGTGAGAAGCATTACGTCGACGAGGAGGACTGCGGTGAGCGAGACGAGCCCCAAGCTGCGAGCCGAGCTGGAGGGTATTCCCACCTACAAGCCCGGCAAGCCGGCCGCGGCGGGCGGTCCGGTGGCGTACAAGCTCTCCTCCAACGAGAACCCCTATCCGCCGCTGCCCGGGGTGCTGGAAGGTGTGGCGGCGGCGGCCGCGTCCTTCAACCGGTACCCGGACATGGCCTGCACCGGTCTGATGAACGAGTTGTCGGATCGCTTCGGGGTGCCGGTCACGGATCTGGCCACGGGCACCGGCTCGGTCGGAGTCGCCCAGCAGTTGCTGCAGTCGACCGCGGGGCCCGGCGACGAGGTGATCTACGCCTGGCGGTCGTTCGAGGCGTACCCGATCATCACCCAGATCAGCGGGGCCACATCCGTGCAGGTGCCGCTGACGCCGGGCGATGTGCACGATCTGGACGCGATGGCGGACGCGATCACCGACCGGACCCGGCTGATTTTCGTCTGCAACCCCAATAACCCCACGGGCACGGTCGTCCGCCGGGCCGAGCTTGAACGGTTCCTCGACCGGGTGCCCGGCGATGTTCTGGTGGTGCTGGACGAGGCGTACCGTGAGTTCGTGCGGGATGTCGAGGTTCCTGATGGCGTCGAGTTCTACCGTGAGCGTCCGAACGTCTGTGTGCTCCGCACCTTCTCCAAGGCTTACGGTCTCGCGGGCCTCCGGGTAGGGTTTGCGATCGCTCATGAGCCGGTGGCGGCGGCGCTGCGTAAGACGGCCGTTCCGTTCGGGGTCAGCCAGATCGCTCAGGACGCGGCGGTCGCCTCCTTGCGGGCCGAGGACGAGCTCCTCGGGCGGGTGGGCTCGCTGGTCTGTGAGCGCAACCGTGTCGTCGAGGCGTTGCGCGCCCAGGGCTGGACGGTTCCGGAGACACAGGCGAACTTCGTATGGCTGCGGCTGGGGGAGCGCACGGTCGACTTCGCGGGGGTCTGCGAGCAGGCCGGTGTCGTCGTACGGCCGTTCCCGGGTGAGGGTGTGCGGGTGACGGTCGGCGAGACCGAGGCGAACGACATCTTTCTCAAGGTGACGGAGGCCTTCCGCAAGGAGCTCTAGGCGCTCTGCGTAAGCTTCTGACCAGGGGGTTCGGTGATTTTCCCGGGCCCCCTGATGTTGTTCGGTCCGGACTCTTGCGTTCCGGGGGACCCCCGCTCTCACGTCTCGAACGGCCATGCGTCATAATTGCTTGTGAACGTGAACGCATTCACAAGCGTGTCCCGGTTGTCCTGTGATGTGCCTGACAAGCAGGGCAAACTGCCGCAGTGCCACGGTATGTAAGGAGAAGACGTGGACCTCGCTTTGGCGCCGGAGACTCTGGCGCGATGGCAGTTCGGCATCACCACCGTCTACCACTTCCTCTTCGTCCCCCTCACCATCTCACTGGCCGCGCTCACCGCCGGCCTGCAGACCGCGTGGGTCCGCTCGGGGAAGGAGAAGTACCTCAAGGCCACCAAGTTCTGGGGCAAGCTCTTCCTGATCAACATCGCGATGGGTGTCGTCACCGGCATCGTGCAGGAGTTCCAGTTCGGTATGAACTGGTCCGACTACTCGCGCTTCGTCGGCGATGTCTTCGGGGCCCCGCTCGCCTTCGAGGCACTGATCGCCTTCTTCTTCGAGTCCACCTTCATCGGGCTGTGGATCTTCGGCTGGGACAAGCTGCCGCAGAAGATCCATCTGGCCTGCATATGGATGGTCTCCATCGGCACGATCCTGTCGGCGTACTTCATCCTCGCGGCCAACTCGTGGATGCAGCACCCCGTCGGCTACCGGATCAACGAGGCGAAGGGCCGCGCCGAGCTCACCGACTTCTGGCTCGTCCTGACCCAGAACACCGCGCTCACCCAGGTCTTCCACACCCTCTCGGCGGCCTTCCTCACCGGCGGCGCCTTCATGGTCGGTGTCGCCGCCTTCCATCTGGCCCGCAAGAAGCACATCCCGGTGATGAAGACCTCGCTGCGGCTCGGTCTGATCACCGTGATCGTCGCCGGCCTGCTCACCGCGATCAGCGGCGACCTGCTCGGCAAGGTCATGTTCAAGCAGCAGCCCATGAAGATGGCCGCCGCCGAGGCACTGTGGGACGGCGAGGCGCCCGCGCCCTTCTCTGTCTTCGCCTACGGCGACGTCGACAAGGGCCACAACAAGGTCGCGATCGAGATCCCCGGCCTGCTGTCCTTTCTCGCCAACGACGACTTCGACTCGTACGTCCCCGGCATCAACGACGTCAACAAGGCCGAGCAGGAGAAGTACGGGCCCGGCGATTACCGGCCCAACATCCCGGTCGCCTATTGGGGCTTCCGCTGGATGATCGGCTTCGGGATGACGTCCCTCACCCTCGGCGTCATCGGGCTCTGGCTCACCCGTAAGAAGTTCCTGCTGCCGCAGCATCTGCGGGTCGGCGAGGACGAGGTGCCACATCTCGTCCTGCTGCCCCACAAGGCCCTCGGCCCGAAGCTCACCAAGTGGTACTGGCGCATCGCGATCCTGACCCTGGGCTTCCCGCTGATCGCCAACTCCTGGGGCTGGATCTTCACCGAGATGGGCCGTCAGCCCTGGGTCGTCTACGGCGTGCTGCGCACCGAGGACGCCGTCTCCCCCGGTGTCTCCCAGGGCGAGATCCTCACCTCGATGATCGTCTTCACCACGCTCTACGCGATCCTCGCCGTCGTCGAGGTCAAGCTGCTCGCGAAGTACGTCAAGGCGGGTCCGCCCGAGCTGACCGAGGCCGACCTCAACCCGCCCACGAAGATCGGCGGCGACTCCCGTGACGCCGACAAGCCGATGGCCTTCTCGTACTAGGCCGCACCGGGCCAAGGGAGCACAGTCATGGAACTTCACGACGTCTGGTTCGTCCTCATCGCCGTCCTGTGGATCGGCTACTTCTTCCTGGAGGGCTTCGACTTCGGGGTCGGTGTCCTCACCAAGCTGCTGGCGCGGAACCGCCCGGAGAAGCGGGTCCTCATCAACACCATCGGGCCCGTCTGGGACGGCAACGAGGTGTGGCTGCTCTCGGCGGGCGGCGCGACTTTCGCCGCCTTCCCCGAGTGGTACGCCACGCTCTTCTCGGGCTTCTATCTGCCGCTGCTGCTCATCCTGGTCTGTCTGATCGTCCGTGGTGTCGCCTTCGAGTACCGGGCGAAGCGGCCCGAGGAGAACTGGCAGCGCAACTGGGAGACGGCCATCTTCTGGACCTCGCTGCTGCCCGCCTTCCTGTGGGGCGTGGCCTTCGCCAACATCGTGCGCGGCGTCAAGATCAACCGTGACTTCGAGTACGTCGGTGGCGTGGGCGACCTGCTCAATCCTTACGCCCTGCTCGGCGGTCTCGTCACCCTGACCCTGTTCACCTTCCATGGGGCGGTGTTCGTCGGGCTCAAGACTGTCGGCGACATCCGGGAGCGGGCACGGCAGGTGGCGCTCAAGGTGGGGCTGGTGACGGCCGCTCTCGCGCTGCTGTTCCTGCTCTGGACGCAGGTCGAGAAGGGGGACGGTGCCTCGCTGGTCGCGGCCGTCCTGGCGGTCGTCGCGCTCGTGGCGGCGCTGGGAGCGGTACGGGCGGGGCGCGAGGGCTGGGCGTTCGCACTGTCGGGGGTCACCATCGTGGCCGCCGTGGCCATGCTCTTCCTGACGCTCTTCCCGAACGTCATGCCGTCCTCGCTGAACGAGGAGTGGAGCCTTACGGTCACCAACGCCTCGTCGAGTCCGTACACCCTGAAGATCATGACCTGGTGCGCGGTGATCGCCACGCCGATCGTGATGCTCTACCAGGGATGGACGTACTGGGTGTTCCGTAAGCGGATCGGCACCCAGCACATCGCCGAGCCGGTTGCGCACTGAGTCCGCTTCACGTGCGCGGTTCATGTGCGCGGGTTCGGGCCCGTGCGCTGAGCGTGGCAGGAGGTGTGTTTGACGATGTTTCACGTGAAACACACCTCCTGGGGCCGAAGAGGCATGTTTCACGTGAAACATGCCTGCCGAGAAGAGGGTGTTTCACGTGAAACCAATCGACCCGCGACTGCTGCGGTACGCCCGTGCCACCCGCCTCTTCTTGGTGGCGGTCGTCGGCCTGGGCGCCATCGGAGCCGCTCTTGTCATCGCGCAGGCGATGCTCATCGCCGAAGTGGTGGTCGGGGCCTTCCAGCACGGGATGTCGGTGGCCGAACTCCGCACTCCCCTGCTGCTGTTGGTGGCTGTCGCGGTGGGGCGGGCGCTGGTCTCCTGGCTCACGGAGTTGTCCGCTCACCGTGCCAGCGCGGCGGTGAAGTCGGAGTTGCGGGGGCGGTTGCTGGAGCGGGCCACGGCGTTGGGGCCCGGGTGGTTGAGCGGGCAGCGCACGGGCTCCCTGGTCGCTCTCGCGACCAGGGGCGTTGACGCGCTCGACGACTACTTCTCGCGCTATCTGCCGCAGTTGGGCCTCGCCGTGGTGGTGCCCGTGGCGGTGCTGGCGCGGATCGTCACCGAGGACTGGGTGTCGGCGGCGATCATCGTCGGCACACTCCCGTTGATCCCGATCTTCATGGTGCTCATCGGCTGGGCCACACGCTCGCAGATGGACCGTCAGTGGCGGCTGCTGTCACGGTTGTCGGGGCACTTCCTCGATGTCGTGGCCGGGTTGCCGACGCTCAAGGTGTTCGGCCGGGCCAAGGCGCAGGCCGAGTCGATCAAACGGATCACCGGGGAGTACCGGCAGGCGACGATGCGGACGCTGAGGATCGCGTTCCTGTCGTCCTTCGCGCTGGAGTTGCTGGCGACCATCTCGGTCGCGCTGGTCGCGGTCACCATCGGGATGCGGCTCGTGCACGGCGAGATGGACCTGTACATCGGGTTGGTCATCCTCGTTCTGGCGCCGGAGGCGTATCTGCCGGTGCGGCAGGTGGGCGCACAGTTCCACGCCGCCGCCGAGGGGCTCGCGGCGGCCGAGGAGATCTTCGAGGTCCTGGAGACGCCCTTGCCGGCGTCCGGGACCGGGGCTGTACCGGCTGCGGGCGACCTCCGCTTCGAGGGCGTGAGCGTCCGGTACCCGGGGCGGTCGTACGACGCCGTCTCGGAGGTGTCCTTCACCGTGGCGCCCGGTGAGACCGTGGCCCTGGTCGGGCCCAGCGGGGTGGGCAAGTCGACGCTGCTGAACGTTCTGCTGGGCTTCACGGAGCCCACCGGGGGCCAGGTGAGGGTCGGGGGAGCCGATCTCGGTTCGCTCGACATCGAGGAGTGGCGCTCGCGCGTCGCCTGGGTGCCGCAGCGGCCCCATCTGTACGCCGGGTCGATCGCCGAGAACGTACGGCTGGCCCGGCCGGACGCCGACGACGCGGCGGTGCGGCGGGCGCTGGACGACGCCGGGGCGCTGGAGTTCGTGGACGCGCTGCCCGCCGGGGCCGAGACGGTCCTCGGGGAGGATGGTGCCGGTCTGTCGGCCGGGCAGCGGCAACGGCTCGCCCTCGCCCGGGCATTCCTCGCCGACCGGCCGGTCCTGCTCCTCGACGAGCCGACGGCTTCGCTGGACGGGGAGACCGAGGCGGAGGTCGTGGAGGCCGTACGGCGGCTGGCGGTGGGCCGGACCGTGCTGCTGGTGGTGCACCGGTCGGCGTTGCTGGAAGTGGCGGACCGGGTGGTACGGCTGGAAGCGCGGGCCACCGAGACTTCCCCCACCCGCTCGCCCATGTCCAGCGAACCCGCCGGTTCTCTCGGCCCTTTCGACGAGGAGGCAGGCAAGGGCGCTGCGGCGGCTGATGCGGATGGAGGCGCGGCGGCCGCTGCCGGTGGAGAGTCTGCGGCTGGGCGGGATGTCGGCCCTGCTGTGTCCGAGGCGGAGGACGGTGGTCCGAGGCGCGGACTCCACACGCCGGTCGACGCCCCCCACCGTGTGCTCCGTCGCGTCCGTCGTATGGCCGGCCCCCGACGGAGTCGGCTCGTTCTCGCTCTCTTGCTCGGCAGCCTTGCCCTCGGTAGCGCCGTTGGGCTGATGGCGACCTCCGGGTGGTTGATCTCGCGGGCCTCGCAGCAGCCTCCGGTGCTCTATCTGATGGTCGCCGTGACGGCCACGCGGGCGTTCGGCATCGGTCGGGCGGTGTTCCGGTACGCGGAGCGGCTGGTGTCGCACGACGCGGTGCTGCGCATGCTGGCCGACACGAGGGTGGCCGTCTACCGGCGGCTGGAGCGGTTGGCGCCGGCTGGGCTGCGCACGGCCCGGCGGGGCGATCTGCTGTCGCGACTGGTCGCCGATGTGGACGCCCTGCAGGACTACTGGGTGCGGTGGCTGCTGCCGGCCGGGGCCGCGGTGGTCGTGTCCGCCGCGTCCGTCGGGTTCACCGCGTGGCTGCTGCCCGAGGCCGGGGCCGCCCTCGCCGTCGGACTGCTGGCCGCCGGGGCCGGGGTACCCCTCGTGACCGGGGCCGTCGCCCGGCGGGCCGAGCACCGGCTGGCGCCCGCCCGTGGGGTGCTGGCGACCCGGGTGGCCGACCTGCTCACCGGCACCGCCGAGTTGACGGTCGCGGGCGCCCTGCCCGTCCGTACCGCCGAGGCGCGAGCGGCCGACCGGGCGCTCACCCGGATCGCCTCCCGCGCCGCCACCGCCACCGCGCTCGGCGACGGACTCACCGCGCTCGCCACCGGCCTCACCGTCGCCGTCACCGCGCTGCTGGGCGCCCAGGCGGTCGTCGACGGTCGGCTGAGCGGTGTGGCCATGGCCGTGGTCGTCCTGACCCCGCTGGCCGCCTTCGAGGCGGTGCTGGGACTGCCGGTCGCCGTCCAGTTCCGCCAGCGGGTCCGCAGAAGCGCGGAGCGCGTGTACGAGGTGCTGGACGCCCCCGATCCCGTACGCGAACCGGAGGCGCCGGTCGAGGCGCCCGTGTCGCCGTTCCCGCTCAGGCTCGCGGGGCTTGGCGCCCGGTACGCGGGGCAGGAGCGGGACGCGCTCGCCGGGCTGGACCTCACCCTCGAAGAGGGCCGCAGGGTCGCCGTGGTCGGAGCCTCGGGGGCGGGCAAGACGACCCTCGCGCAGGTGCTGCTGCGGTTCCTGGACGCGCGCGAGGGGACGTACACGCTGGGCGGTGTGGACGCGTACGCGCTCGACGGGGACGACGTACGGCGGTTCGTCGGGCTGTGCGCACAGGACGCGCACCTCTTCGACAGTTCCGTGCGCGAGAACCTGCTGCTGGCCAGGAAGGGCGCCACCGAGGCCGAGTTGAGGGACGCGCTCGCGCGGGCTCGGCTGCTGGACTGGGCCGACGAACTGCCCGAGGGGCTGGACACGTTGATCGGCGAGCACGGGGCGCGGCTGTCCGGCGGCCAGCGTCAGCGGCTCGCCCTGGCCCGCGCGCTGCTGGCCGACTTCCCGGTCCTCGTCCTCGACGAGCCCGCGGAACACCTCGACCTGTCCACGGCCGACGCCCTCACCGCCGATCTGCTGGCCGCGACCGAGGGCCGTACGACCCTGCTGATCACCCATCGGCTCGCCGGGCTCGAAGACGTGGACGAGGTCGTCGTGCTGGCGGAGGGGCGGGTCGCACAGCGGGGGACGTACGCGGAACTGGTCGCCGTGGACGGGCCTTTGCGGGCGATGGTGGAGCGGGAGACGGCGGGTGAGGTGTTGGTGGGCATCTGATGCCTCGACGGCGCGTCAGCTGCCGTACGAGTCGGTGCCGTTCGCGTGGTTTCTCGCCGAAGACCACCGTGGCAGGCCGCTGTTCGGCCCAGTTAGGGGGCCCATTCGGGGTGTACTGTCCCCCGGCTGTACGGCGCGGACAGGACCGGGACGCCGACGAGGGCCACGATCGCTGGCATGCGCTCATCTCGTCGACGTCGGCTGCCCCTGGTTGTGCTGCTGTGTGCCGCCGCGGTTCTCGCCGCCCGGCCGACGGCGGCCGGGAGCGACGCTGGTGTGATTCCGGCCGCCGACGGCGACTCCGGGACCAGTGCCCAGGTGGCGCGGCTGTTCGAGGAAGCGGCTGTGGCGACGCTGCAGTACGAGGCAGGGCGGCGGGAGGCGGACGGGCAGCGGGCCAAAGTGCGGCGGCTGGAGTCACTGCTCGCGAAAGAGCGGCGGCGTCTTGAGGGGCTGAACGCGGACCTCGGCCGGATCGCGCGCGCCCAGTACCGCGAGGGCGGTGGGGTGCCGTACACCGCGCAGATGCTGGTCGCGGAGGACCCCGAGGAGCTGATGCGGGGGCGGCGCGCGGTGTGGCAGGCGGATCTGGCGGTCGAGAAGGCCGTGGCGAGGAGCCGTCGGGCGGAGGCGAAGTTCGCGGCGGACGAGGCGAAGGCGGCCACGGCCTGGCAGGCGCTGGAGCGGCGGAACATCGAACTCGCCGAGATCAAGCGGGAGATCCAGCAGAAGCTGGAGGAGGCGCAGTGGACGTTGCAGGGGCAGGCCGACGCGGCGGTCGCGGCCGGTTCCTGCCGGGGCGCCGTCCGCCTGGATCAGCCGGAAACCGGCCGGAGCAACACATGGGTCGCGCCCGTGGAGTCGTACGAACTTTCCGCGGGCTTCGGAAGCGGTGGTGAGCGGTGGGCCAGTCGGCACACCGGGCAGGACTTCGCGGTGCCGATCGGTACGCCGGTGCGGGCGGTGGGCGCGGGGCGGGTGGTGAAGGTGTCGTGCGGGGGCGCCTTCGGCATCGAGATCGTCGTCCAGCACACGGACGGCTACTACACCCAGTACGCGCATCTCGCGGCCGTCACCGTCGACCCGGGCGATCGGGTGGCGCCCGGGCAGTGGATCGGCCAGTCGGGCACCACCGGCAACTCCACCGGGCCGCACCTGCACTTCGAGGTACGGATCACACCGGAGCTGGGGTCGGGCATCGACCCCGTTCCGTGGCTCCTTGAGCGCGGGGTGCGGGTCTAGGACGTTGCGGGCCCGTGGGGCTGCGCCCGCTCCTCAAGCAGGCGCTCGATCACGACCGCGACGCCGTCGTCGTTGTTGTCGACGGTGTGGCCGGAGGCGGCCGCCACGACGTCCGGGTGGGCGTTGCCCATGGCGTACGACCGGCCGGCCCAGGTGAGCATCTCGACATCGTTCGGCATGTCACCGAAGGCGACGACCTCCTCGTGGGAGATGCCGCGCTCGGCGCAGCACAGGGCGAGGGTGCTGGCCTTGGAGACGCCCGGGCCGCTGATCTCCAGCAGGGCGCTGGGGCTGGAGCGGGTGATGGTGGCGCGGTCGCCGACGGCGACACGGGCGGTGGCGAGGAAGGCGTCGGGGTCGAGGGAGGGGTGGTACGCGAGGATCTTCAGCACCGGCTCGCTGTCGGCGACGCCGCCCGGGGCCAGCAGCTTCTCGGCCGGCGCGAGGGTGTCCGGGACCTCCATGTGGAGCTTGGGGTACTCGGGCTCCTGGTTGAAGCCGTACGTCTGCTCGACCGCGTACACGGTGCCGGGCGCCGCGTCGCGCAGCAGTCGTACGGCGTCCAGCGCGTTCTCCCGCGCCAGCTCGCGGACCATGACGAAACGGTGGGCGCCCGGGCCGCCGTGCAGGTCGACCACGGCGGCGCCGTTTCCGCAGATCGCGAGGCCGTGACCGTGGACGTGCTCGCTGACGACGTCCATCCAGCGAGCCGGGCGGCCGGTGACGAAGAAGACCTCGATGCCCGCCCGCTCGGCCGCCGCGAGGGCGGCGACGGTGCGGGGGGAGACCGACTTGTCGTCTCGGAGCAGGGTGCCGTCGAGATCGGTGGCTATCAGCCGGGGCGGGACGGTCGGGGCCGGGGTCTCGGGCTGTCTCGTCGCTGAGGTCACGGACCCCATTGTCGCGCATATGCGCCCACGGCTGTGCGGGCGTCCGCACAGGTGAGTGATTCCTCTCCTGTGCGGGGGCGGGGGTGCGCCGGCGCACATGTGCCGGGCGGTCCGGTCAGGACAGCTGGGCCGGGGCGTCCATGGCGATGCGCTCGAAGACCTTCTCGTCCGTCGCGAAGTCGGAGTCCGGGATGGGCCAGTGGATCACGAGGTCGGTGAATCCCAGCTCCGCGTGGCGCCCCGCGAAGTCCACGAACGCGTCCAGCGACTCCAATGGCCGGGTGCGGTCCGGGGTGAAGCCGGTGAGCAGGATCTTGTCGATCTTCGCCGTGTCCCGGCCGATCGCGGCGGCCTCGTCGGCCAGCTTCTCCATCTGCCGGCGCAAGGCCTGAATCGGCTGTTCCGGTGTGCCGGTCTCGTACAGCTTGGGGTCGCCCGTGGTCACCCACGCCTGGCCGTGCCGTGCCGCCAGCCGCATCCCGCGCGGGCCGGTGGCGGCCACCGCGAAGGGCAGCCGCGGGCGCTGGACGCAGCCGGGGATGTTGCGGGCCTCATGGGCCGAGTAGTGGTCGCCCTCGTAGGACACGGAGTTCTCGGTGAGCAGCCGGTCGAGCAGGGGGACGAACTCGGCGAAGCGGTCGGCCCGCTCGCGGGGTGTCCAGGGCTCCTTGCCGAGCACGGTGGCGTCGAAGCCGTTGCCGCCGGCGCCGACGCCGAGGGTGATCCGGCCGCCGGAGATGTCGTCCAGGGAGATCAGTTCCTTGGCGAGGGTCACCGGGTGCCGGAAGTTCGGCGAGGTCACCAGGGTGCCGAGGCGCAGATGATCGGTGGTGGCGGCTGCCGCGGTCAGGGTCGGCACGGCGCCGAACCACGGTCCGTCGCGGAAGGTCCGCCACGACAGGTGGTCATAGGTGAACGCGGTGTGGAACCCGAGCTGCTCGGCCCGCTGCCACATGGCACGACCGCCTTCGTGCCAGCGGACGTACGGAAGGATCACGGTGCTCAGACGCAGACTCATGTTTCGAGCGTAAGCGGAACGGGTGACTGCTCCGAACGGGGGAGGGAGGGGGCAACCGGAGGGAGCACATCGCGCCGGGGCCTGCCGAATGACCAGGTCGGGGCCGGCGTCGGGCCGGGACGATCCGCCGAGGGGCGGGCTCAGTGGGACTCGGGGAAGCGCAGGTACTTCGGTGGTACGGCCTCCGTCAGCCACACTCCGTTGTCGCTGACGCGGAAGACATGGCCGTCGCGGTGCATGGCGCCGGAGTCCACGGAGAGTACGACCGGGCGGCCACGGCGCGCGCCGACGCGGGTGGCGGTCTCGCGGTCGGGCGAGAGATGTACGTCGTGCCTGCTCATGGGGCGCAGGCCCTCGGCCCGGATCGCGCCGAGGTAGGCCGCGATGGTCCCGTGGTAGAGGTACGGCGGCGGGGTCGCCGGGGCCAGGCCGAGGTCGACCTCGACGGTGTGGCCCTGATTGGCACGGATGCGGTTGCCTTCGACGGCGTAGCGGCGCTTGTCGTTGGCCTCGACCACGTGGTCGAGTTCGGCCCTGGTGATGCGGAAACCATGGGCGGCGGCTGCCGCGAGGAGCGTGTCGATCTCGACCCAGCCGGCCTCGTCGAGCGTGAGTCCGATGCGCTCTGGCTGATGCCGCAGGTGCTTCGAGAGGTACTTCGACACCCTTATGGTGCGTCTTTCATCCATTCGGCCAGAGTGCCCGGCGAGACACACGTCACGCATCTGATTTTGCTCAGGATGTTTGATCCACAACTAAGTGTAGTTATCCACAGGGGAATTGGGGTTTCTGTGGACAACTCCGTGGCCGGTTCAGGGTGGTTGGCGAACATCCTTCGCTTCACGGCCGTTTGTTGTGAGCGTGTCCGAGGAGCGTGACTGTACCTCCCGTTCGGCCGCCGCCGCCTCGAAGGCCGGGACATGCTCGGCGAGCGGTCGCAGTCGTCGTACGAGGGCCGCCACCTCGGCCGCGTCGACCTCCCCCGGCGACCGGCGCGGCCCCGGATATGTCGTGTTCCTCGGGGGCTCACAACGGCGGCTCCAGTCGGGCGAGGGCGCGCAGTGCTCTCGGGGCGAAGCGGGACATCAGCCGGCCGCCGCGGGCCTCCGGGGTGACGGGGACGACCGCCTGGTCGCGTACGACCGCGCGCAGGATGGCGTCGGCGACCTTCTCCGGCGGATAGTTCCGCAATCCGTACAACCGTGCGGCCTTCTGCTGTCGGCGCTTCTCCTCCTCGGCGTCGGCACCGGCGAACCGCGCGGTCGAGGTGATGCCGGTGTTGACGATGCCGGGGCAGATCGCCGACACTCCGATGCCCTGACCCGCCAACTCCGCGCGCAGACACTCGCTGAGCATCAGCACGGCCGCCTTGGAGGTGCTGTACGCGGGCAGGGTCCGAGAGGGCAGATACGCCGCCGCCGAGGCCGTGTTGACGATGTGGCCGCCCTGCCCTCGTTCCGCCATCTGTCTGCCGAAGAGCCGACAGCCGTGGATGACACCCCACAGGTTGACGTCGAGGACCTTCCGCCAGTCCTCGGCGGTGGTGTCGAGGAAGGACCCGGAGAGCCCGATGCCCGCGTTGTTCACCAGCACGTCCACCACGCCGTAGTCGGCGGCGACCCGCTCGGCGAGCTTCTCCATGGCCTGCTCGTCCGAGACGTCCACCGCCTCGGCCCATGCCTCGGGGGCGCCGATCAGCCGGGACCGCTCCGCGGTGCGCGCGGCACCCTCCGCGTCCCGGTCGACGGCGATCACCCGCGCGCCTGCCCCGGCGAACGCGAAGGCGGTGGCCCGCCCGATACCGGACGCCGCACCGGTGACCAGCACCAGCTGTCCGCCGAACCGGTCCGCGTACCTCCCGCTCGGCGTCGGCGTGGGGTCTCCGCCTTCGACTGCGGTGACGAACTCGGTTATCCAGGAAGCCAACTGGTCGGGACGGGTGCGGGGAATCCAGTGCCCGTCGGGCAGCGTACGGCGGGTCAGCCGCGGCGCCCACGAGTCCAGGTCGTCGTAGAGCCGCTCGGAGAGAAACGGGTCTCCCTGGGGTGTGATGAGCTGCACGGGGGCGTGCGCGTACGCGTCCTCACGAGGTCTGGCCAGGCGGGCCCGGATGTTGTCCCGGTACAGCCAGACGCCGTGCGCCGCGTCCGTGGGCAGGGTGGAGGCGGGGTAGTCGCCCTGGGGCAGTTTTTCGGCGCGGCGGAGCATGCGGGGCCAGACCCTGCCTAGGGGGCCGCGCCAGGCGAGTTCGGGCAGAGCGGGCGTGTGCAGCACGTAGATGTACCAGGACTTGGCGCCCTGCCCGAGGAGTTGACCGATCCGGCGCGGGGTCGGGCGCCGCATTCGCCGCTTGATCCAGTGGCCGAGGTGGTCCAGGGAGGGGCCGGACATCGAGGTGAAGGACGCGACGCGGCCCTCGGTGCGCTCGACCGTCGCGAACTCCCAGCACTGCACCGAACCCCAGTCGTGCCCCACCAGATGCACCGGCCGATCGGGGCTCACCGCGTCCGCGACCGCGAGGAAGTCGTCCGTCAGCTTCTCCAGGGTGAACCCGCCGCGCAGTGGGGTCGGGGCAGTGGAACCCCCGTGGCCGCGCACGTCGTACAGCACCACGTGGAACCGCTCGGCGAGCCGTTCGGCGACCTCGGACCAGACCTCTTTGGAGTCCGGATAGCCGTGCACGAGCAGCACGGTCGGCTGCCGGGGATCGCCCAGCTCGGCGACCGCCAACTCGACTCCGGCCGAGCGCACCCGCCGCCGTCGCGCACCGTCGAGCCGTACCGCGTCCGTCATGTGTCCCCCCGCCGGAACCCCCGCAGCTCCGCCGAGCGTTCACCCGACACCGCAGACGTCATGCCGTCACCCCCACCTGTCCCCATTGACTACGGTCCGTGTTCATCACGTGACATGCATGAATGTGACAGTGATCGGGGACTGCGTCAATGAGGGTCTGCCGGGCTGTGGAAAACTCCGCGGGAACGCGACGGCGCGGCTGATCGTTCCCTCCGTATCGGCCGCTGTTGTTCGATTCGGGCCCACTGTTGTTCGACCTAGGGGCGACCCCTAGGGGACCCGAGGGTGGATGCCCCTTACGGGCCCGTACGACTCGAGAGTGATACGCAGACAGCTCTGCGGGGTGACGACCGCCACGTCCAGCGGCCCTACCGTCGATGTCGTGACTGTGATCGCGACCGAAAGCCTGAGCAAGCGGTTCCCGAGGGTGACCGCTCTTGACCGGCTCTCCATGGACATCGGAGCCGGTGTGACGGGACTCGTCGGTGCCAATGGCGCCGGCAAGTCCACGCTGATCAAGATCCTGCTGGGTCTGTCCCCCGCGTCGGAGGGCCGTGCCGAGGTGCTCGGACTCGACGTCGCGACCAAGGGCGGAGCCATCCGGGAGCGCGTGGGATACATGCCGGAGCACGACTGCCTGCCGCCCGACGTCTCGGCCACCGAGTTCGTCGTGCACATGGCCCGTATGTCGGGGCTCCCGCCGACCGCCGCGCGCGAGCGCACCGCGGACACCCTGCGCCATGTCGGCCTGTACGAGGAGCGGTACCGCCCCATAGGCGGCTACTCCACGGGCATGAAGCAGCGAGTGAAGCTCGCCCAGGCCCTGGTGCACGACCCGCAGCTGGTCTTCCTGGACGAGCCGACGAACGGCCTGGACCCGGTCGGCCGTGACGAGATGCTCGGCCTGATCCGCCGCATCCACACGGACTTCGGCATCTCCGTCCTGGTCACCTCCCATCTGCTCGGTGAGTTGGAGCGGACCTGCGACCACGTCGTCGTGGTCGACGGCGGCAAGCTGCTCCGCTCCAGCTCCACCCGGGACTTCACCCAGAGCACGGCCACCCTCGCGATCGAGGTCACGGACTCCGACGAGCACCCCGACGGCACCCGCGCGCTGCGCGAGGCGCTCCACGCGCGCGGGGTGACCGTCTCGGACGGCAGTGGCCTCCCCGGCGCCGGGCACATCCTGCTGCTCACCGCCCAGGGCGAGGAGACCTACGACCTGATCCGCGATGTCGTCGCCGATCTGGGCCTCGGTCTGGTCCGCATGGAGCAGCGCAGGCACCACATCGCCGAGGTGTTCACGGACAACGACGAGCAGGCGATCTCCCTCCGCACGAAGGATGCCTGGAAGGAGGCGGTCGGCCATGGCGGTTGAGCAGACCCGGGCGAAGGCCCCGGCCCACACCGGTGACCAGCCCACACACGCGGGCGAACAGAGCCGCATCCACAACATCGGCTATCGCAACTACGACGGCCCCCGCCTGGGCCGCGCCTACGCCCGCCGCTCGCTGTACTCGCAGTCCCTGCGCGGCGCCTACGGCCTCGGCCGCTCGGCCAAGTCCAAGGTGCTGCCGATGCTGCTCTTCGCGGTGATGTGCGTACCGGCGGCCATCATGGTGGCGGTCGCCGTCGCCACCCAGGCCAACGACCTGCCCATCAAGTACACCGAGTACGCGGTCATCATGCAGGCTGTCATCGGCCTGTACGTCGCCTCCCAGGCACCCCAGTCCGTCTCGCGTGATCTGCGCTTCAAGACGGTGCCGCTGTACTTCTCGCGCCCGATCGAGACCGCCGACTATGTGCGGGCGAAGTTCGTGGCGCTGGCCTCGGCGCTCTTCATCCTCACCACCGTGCCCCTGATCGTGCTCTATGTGGGCGCGCTGCTGGCCAAGCTCGACTTCACCGACCAGACCAAGGGGTTCGGGCAGGGACTGGTGTCCGTCGCACTGCTGTCGCTTCTCTTCGCCGGCATCGGCCTGGTGATCTCGGCGGTCACTCCCCGCCGCGGTTTCGGTATCGCGGCCGTCATCGCCTTTCTGACCATCTCCTACGGCGCCGTGTCCGTCGTCCAGGCCATCGCCAACGAGCAGTCCAGCGCCGGGGCGGTGCCCTGGCTCGGGCTCTTCTCGCCCATCACGCTCATAGACGGTGTGCAGACGGCCTTCCTGGGTGCCCCCTCCGCCTCCCCCGGCGGCCACGGCCCCTCCAGTGGGCAGGGCGTCGTCTATCTCCTCGTCGTTCTGGGCCTCATCGCCGGCTGCTACGGCCTGCTGATGCGCCGCTACCGAAAGGCCGGGCTGTGACCACGCTCAACATCGATCATGTCTCGCGCTGGTTCGGCAACGTGGTGGCGGTCAACGACATCACGATGACGATCGGCCCTGGTGTCACCGGCCTGCTCGGCCCCAACGGAGCCGGGAAGTCCACCCTGATCAACATGATGGGCGGCTTCTTCGCCCCCTCCACCGGCACCGTCACCCTCGACGGCCAACCGGTCTGGCGCAACGAACAGATCTACAAGCAGATCGGCATCGTCCCCGAGCGGGAGGCGATGTACGACTTCCTCACGGGCCGCGAATTCGTCGTCGCCAACGCCGAGTTGCACGGTCTCGGGGCGGTGGCAGCCCAGAAGGCGCTCGCCACGGTGGAGATGGAGTACGCGCAGGACCGCAAGATCTCGACGTACTCCAAGGGCATGCGGCAGCGCGTGAAAATGGCGTCCGCACTGGTCCACGAGCCGTCGCTGCTCCTGCTGGACGAGCCGTTCAACGGCATGGACCCGCGCCAGCGCATGCAGCTCATGGATCTGCTGCGACGCATGGGCGACGAGGGCCGCACGGTGCTGTTCTCGTCCCACATCCTCGAAGAGGTGGAGCAACTGGCCGCCCATATCGAGGTGATCGTCGCCGGACGGCATGCGGCGAGCGGTGACTTCCGGCGCATCCGCCGACTGATGACCGACCGCCCGCACCGCTATCTGGTGCGCTCCAGCGACGACCGGGCCCTGGCCGCCGCGCTGATCGCCGACCCGTCGACCGCGGGGATCGAAGTGGACCTCGCCGAGGGCGCGTTGCGTATCCAGGCCGTCGACTTCGGCAGGTTCACGGTGCTGTTGCCGAAGATGGCCAAGGAGCACGGCATACGTCTGCTCACGGTGTCGCCGTCGGACGAGTCCCTCGAGTCCGTCTTCTCGTATCTGGTCGCGGCGTAGGAGGCCGAAGATGTACGACCCCACAGTCGCCCGGCTCACCTACCGGGCCCTGCTCGGCCGGCGCCGTGCCCTCATCCTGGGCGCGCTGCCCCTGCTGCTGATCGCGATCTCCGTTGCCGTGCGTGCCCTGAGCGGTCCCGACGACCAGGTGGCCGCGGATCTGCTGGGCGGATTCGCGCTCGCCACGATGGTGCCGATCATCGGTGTCATCGCGGGAACGGGCGCGATCGGGCCGGAGATCGACGACGGCTCGGTGGTGTATCTGCTGGCCAAGCCGGTGAAGCGGCCGACGATCATCTTCACGAAGCTGATCGTGGCGATCGCGGTGACCATGGCGTTCTCCGCGATACCCACGCTGATCGCGGGCCTGATCCTGAACGGCAACGGCCAGCAGATCGCGGTCGCCTACACGGTGGCGGCGCTGGTCGCCTCGATCGCGTACGCGGCGATGTTCCTGCTCCTCGGCACGGTGACCCGGCACGCGGTCGTCTTCGGACTGGTCTACGCGCTCGTCTGGGAGGCCCTGTTCGGATCGCTGGTGGACGGGGCGCGCACGCTCAGTGTGCAGCAGTGGGCGCTGGCCGTGGCCCGCAAGGTCACCGACGGCGACCTGATCACCTCCGACGTCGGACTGCCGGCCGCGGTGATCCTGCTGACCGCCGTCACGGTGGGCGCGACGTGGTACGCCGGACAGAAGCTCCGGACGCTGAAGCTGGCCGGGGAGGAGTGAGGAGTGACGGCACCCTCCGGGGCCTGTCCGGCCTCGGAGGACCGGCCCCTGACGGTCTTGACAGGGGCTTCACGCCCGTCCGGGCACACTGGGCGAGAAGGGAACGAACGGGCATACACGGCCATGAAAGGCGGCCAGGAGGCAGGAGGAGCGGGGATGGCGACGGAGGTATCGCCCAACGACGGTGAGGCGCGGGGCGCGACGACCGGAGGCCCGGCGAAGGCGGGCCCGGATGCCGACGGTTGGGACGAGATCGTGTTGGACGAGGACTTCATACGGTCCGCCGAGTCGTCCGAGCCGTCGGCGCGGGCTCGGATGCTCGCGGCGCGCTGGCGGGAGCAGGCACCGGCTCCCCAGCCGTGGCGGTCGGACGAGCCGCCTGCCGGATGGTTCTTCAGCAAGGCGCGGCGGCGCAGGTGGAGCCGCCGGTGACCGTCCTACGGGCCGGGCGGGACCGGGCGGCCGGGCCGGGCATATTCGGTGGCGGTCAACTGGGCTTGCGGGCAGAGTGGTTGATGTTCGGGTCGCCGGGTCGGACCGGCGCCAAGTTCCGGGAGAGGGACTCGGCTCTGCCGCTCATCAGGTGAGGCAACCGGAGTTCCCGACGGGGCAGCCCGCGGTGGTTTCCGGAGATGTCGCACCTCCGTCGAGTCCGCCGCCGCAAGGTGGCTGTCCGGGGCGGCCGCTTCGAGCACGCGGAATCGCATTCGCGTGGGCCGCCCCGCTCTCGGACCCGCTCGAACGATGAACCCCGTCGCTCCCGCGCCATGTTGGCCGGCATCGGCGAAAGGCCATGACAGCCCTGACAGTTGACGCCGGATGGGCAGCCGACCCTCCGGGTCGACTGCACCTGCGGCCGACCGATGCCGGGCCGAATCGGCACAGTGGGACCCGACCGACCCTGCGGCGCATCCCCGGCCTCAGCCCAGCAGACGCTCCAGCACCTCGGCGATGCCGTCCTCCTCGTTGGAGGAGGTCACCTCATCGGCGATGGCCTTGAGGGTGGAGTGGGCGTTGGACATGGCCACGCCGTAGCTGGACCAGGTGAGCATGAGGATGTCGTTCGGCATGTCACCGAAGGCGATGGTGTCGGCGCGCTTGGCACCGAGGCGGCGGGCGGCGAGGGAGAGACCGGTGGCCTTGGTGAGGCCGAGGGGGAGGAGTTCGACGATGTCCTCGCCGGCCATGGCGACCGTGACGAAGCCGCCGGCGGCTTGGCGGGAGGCTTCGGTGAGTTCGTCGGCGGTCAGGGTGGGGTGCTGGATGTAGATCTTGTTGAGCGGGGCCGCCCAGAGGTCGGAGACGTCCTTGAGCGGTGTGGTGGGCAGCGAGCCGTGCAGGGAGTAGCCCTGGCCGATCAGGATCTCGCCCTCCAGACCCGCGCGGCTGGCGGCCAGGAAGAGCGGGCCGACCTCCGCCTCGATCTTGGCGAGGGCCACGGCGGCGAGCTGCCGGTCCAGGGTCACCGACGTCAGCAGACGGTGCTCTCCGGCGTCGTACACCTGTGCGCCCTGGCCGCAGACCGCGAGGCCCGTGTAGCCGAGGTCGTCGAGGATGTGCCGCGTCCAGGGGACGGCGCGGCCGGTGACGACGATGTGGGCGGCGCCCGCGGCGGTGGCCGCCGCGAGCGCCTCACGGGTGCGTTCGGAGATCGACTCGTCGGAGCGCAGAAGTGTTCCGTCGAGGTCGGTCGCGATCAGCTTGTAGGGGAAGCCCGAGGGCTTCCCCGGCTGCTCGGAGTCCTCGGGCTTCGCCGTGTCGCTCACTTGGTGACCGGCTCCAGGATCTCGCGGCCGCCCAGGTAGGGACGCAGTACCTCGGGGACGCGGACGGAGCCGTCGGCCTGCTGGTGGTTCTCCAGGATGGCGACGATGGTGCGCGGGACGGCGCACAGCGTGCCGTTGAGCGTGGCCAGCGGCTTGACCTGCCCGCCCGTCACCCGACCACCACCCCGGCCGGAGGTCGCTTCGCTCCCGCTGGACTTCTCACGGACACGGATCGAAAGACGCCGGGACTGGAACTCGGTGCAGTCCGAGGTCGAGGTCAGCTCGCGGTACTTGCCCTGGGTCGGGACCCACGCCTCGCAGTCGAACTTGCGCGAGGCCGAGGCGCCGAGGTCGGCGGAGGCGACGTCGATGACGCGGAACGGCAGCTCCAGCGACGTCAGCCACTGCTTCTCCCACTCCAGCAGACGCTGGTGCTCGGCCTGGGAGTCCTCCGGGGCGACGTACGAGAACATCTCGACCTTGTCGAACTGGTGGACGCGGAAGATGCCTCGGGTGTCCTTGCCGTGCGAGCCGGCCTCGCGGCGGAAGCACGGGGAGAAGCCCGCGTAGCGCAGGGGGAGGCGGTCGGCGTCGAGGATCTCGTCCATGTGGTACGAGGCGAGCGCGACCTCGGAGGTGCCGACCAGGTACAGGTCGTCCTTGTCGAGGTGATAGACGTCCTGGGCGGCCTGGCCGAGGAAGCCGGTGCCGGCCATCGCCTGCGGGCGGACCAGCGCCGGGGTGAGCATCGGGACGAAGCCGGCGGCGGTGGCCTGGGCCATCGCCGCGTTGACCAGGGCGAGTTCGAGCAGGGCGCCGACGCCGGTCAGGAAGTAGAAGCGCGAGCCGGAGACCTTGGCACCGCGCTCGACGTCGATGGCGCCGAGGATCGTGCCGAGCTCCAGGTGGTCCTTCGGTTCGAAGCCCTCGGCCGCGAAGTCGCGGATCTCGCCGTGCGTCTCCAGCGTGACGAAGTCCTCCTCGCCGCCGACCGGGACGTCCGGGTGGACGAGGTTGCCGAGTTGGAGGAGGAGTTCCTGGGTCTCGCTGTCGGCCGCGTCGCGCTCGGCGTCGGCCGCCTTGACGTCGGCGGCAAGCCGGCTCGCCTGCTTCAGCAGCTCCGCCTTCTCGTCGCCGGAGGCCTTGGGGATGAGCTTGCCGAGCTGCTTCTGCTCGGCGCGGAGCTCGTCGAAGCGGACGCCGGAGGACCTGCGCCGCTCGTCGGCAGACAGGAGGGCGTCGACGAGCGCGACGTCCTCTCCACGGGCGCGCTGGGACGCGCGCACACGGTCGGGGTCCTCACGGAGCAGGCGAAGGTCAATCACACCGCAAGGCTACCGGGGAGTGGTTGCGCCCCACGACCCGGAATTGCGGGACGGGGGTTCTGTGGTGGTTCAAGAGAAATGTCTGCCCGCTGTGGCGGGACCGGGCTGGGTCAATGAATTGGGTGCTGATTCCCTGGAAGGGTGCACCGAAGCGGCCTCTGGTTGACTCGACTCCCTTGTGGAGTGCGGGACTTGGGGGAAGTCGTCCACAGGAATCCACAGCCGCGAAAAGTTATCCACAGGCTGTGTGGAAGATCTGTGGACTTCGCCGGTGATCATTTCCGGCGACGGGCAACGAGTCGAGGATTCCCGACTCAAACCACCTGCACGCCCACTTTCGAGTGGATTCGCTCGGAAATGGCTCGCTCTAAAGGATTGACCGAGGGAAACGCGTGGACGAAGGGTGACCGACGGGGGTGTGGACGGAGTGGGGTCCACCAAGGGGATTTGTCGACTGAGCACCGCCATGTTGTCGACTTGTCCCCAGGTCGAGAAGCCCACCTGTGGATAACTTCTGTGGACAAAGAAAATAAGCAGGTAGGACTGGACCGGGACGCCGCCGTCCGGTCGCGCAGTCAGGTGGCCGGGGTCGTACGGCCCCGGCCGAGGTCGGGGCGGAGTCGGCCGAGGCCGACAGGACCCGGGCCGGAGACCCGGCTGGGGCCCGGGCCAAGGCCGGCGCCGGGGGCGGCGCCGGTTAGAAGCGGCCGTCCTGGCAGCGGGCCACCCAGTCCGACGCCGCGACGAACTCGGCGTCCGAGGTGCCCGGCAGAGCGGGCCGGACCTCGGCGGTGGCGGCATCCGCACGCGGGTACGAGCCGAGGAAACGCACCTGGAGGCAGACCCGCTTGAGGCCCATCAGTGTCTCGGCGACCCGGCGGTCGGAGATATGGCCCTCGGCGTCGAGGGCGAAGCAGTAGTTGCCGATGCCCTCGCCGGTCGGACGGGACTGGAGCAGCATCAGGTTGACGCCACGGGCGGCGAACTCGCCCAGCAGGTCGCGCAGGGCGCCGGGGTGGTCGTCGCGCTGCCAGATCACGACGGAGGTCTTGTCGGCGCCGGTCGGGGCGGCCGGGCGGGCGGGGCGGCCGACCAGGACGAACCGGGTCTGGGCGTTCTCCGCGTCGTGGATCTCGGTCTCCAGGGCCTCCAGCCCGTACCGGGAGGCCGCGAACTCCCCGGCGAAGGCGGCATCGTAGCGGCCCTCCTGGACGAGGCGGGCGCCGTCGGCGTTCGAGGCGGCGGACTCCCAGACGACGTCCGGGGAGAGGTTGGCCTTCATCCAGTTGCGGACCTGGGTCTGGGCGGCCGGGTGGGCGGTGACCGTCTTGATCTCGGAGAGCTTCGTGCCCGGGCGGACCAGCAGCGCGAAGGTGATCGAGAGGAGTACCTCGCGGTAGATCATCAGCGGGGCGCCGGCGACCAGTTCGTCGAGGGTGGTGGTGATGCCGCCCTCCACCGAGTTCTCGATCGGGACGAAGGCGGCCTCCGCTTCGCCGTTCCGCACGGCGTCGAGGGCGGCGGGGACGGAGACCATCGGGATGAGCTCGCGGGTCGCGGACTCCGGCAGCGTGCGCAGGGCGACCTCGGTGAAGGTGCCCTCGGGGCCGAGGTACACGTAGCTGGCTGGCATGCCCTCACCCTAATGGGCCTGTGGCGAGGGCCGCGCACGTGTCTCGCGGCCGCCGCCCCGTGGCAGGACGCTCGCCACGCCACGCCCCCGCCGCTCCGGTATGCGACGGTTCACCCGCTCCGCCCCACCCGCCTCGTCACGCCATGTCCTGCTCCGCCACGGTCAGGGCGGTCCGCCCGCGCATCCCGAACGAAACCGCCTAGCTCTCCAGCAGTCGCTGGCCCACGTACTCCCCCTCGGCCGCTCCCCCGGGCACCGCGAAGAGGCCGCTGGACTCGTGGCGGATGAACTTGGAGAGGGCGTCGCCCCGGTCGAGCTTCCGCTGGACGGGGATGAAGCCCCGGAGGGGGTCGGCCTGCCAGCAGACGAAGAGGAGACCGGCGTCCGGGACGCCCTTCGTGTCGATGCCGTCGTGGAAGGAGAACGGGCGGCGGAGCATGGCCGCGCCGCCGTTCTGGTCGGGGCGGGTGATACGCGCGTGTGCGTTGATGGGGACCAGCAGATTGCCCTGGGAGTCCGTCTTCTCCAGGTCCATCTCGGTCGTCTCGGTCGCCTTCTCGCCCCCGCTCAGCGCGGCGCCGTCCGACTTCCTGCGGCCGATGACGTCCTCCTGCTCCTTCAGCGAGAGCCCGTCCCAGTCGTCGAGGAGCATCCGGATACGGCGCACGACCGCGTACGAACCGTTCGCCATCCACGCCGGGTCGTCCGACGCGCCCTCGCCCGACCCGCCGACGTTCGCGGGTACGAAGATCCGCTCGTCGAAGTCGGATTCCGTCGGCTTGGGATTGCGTGTGCCGTCGATCTGGCCCATCAGATTGCGCGCGGTCATGGCGTGGGAGGTGGCGCCCGGTGAACGGTTGAAGCCGTTCATCTGCCAGCGCACCCGGGCCGCGCTGCCCGCGTCCTTATGGATCGCGCGCAGGGCGTGGAACGCGACGAGCGCGTCGTCGGCGCCGATCTGGACCCACAGGTCACCGTTGCTGCGCGCCTTGTCGATCTGGTCCGAGGAGAACTCCGGCAGCGGGTCCAGGGAGTCCGGGCGCTGTTTCTCCAGGCCGGTCCGGGTGAAGAAGCTGTGCCCGAAGCCGAAGGTGATCGTCAGCGACGACGGCCCGGCGTCGAGGGCGATACCCGTGTCGTCCTGGGCGGACGGCTCCCCGGCCATCAGCCGCCGGGCCGTGTCGGACCAGCGGCGCATCAGGGCCGCCGCCTCCTTGCGACCGGCCCCGGCGGCCAGATCGAACGCGATGAGGTGGCCACGGGCCTGGAGAGGTGTCGTGATGCCGGGCTGATGTTTCACGTGAAACACGACCTCCCCCGCGCCCAGGGAGGACAGCGGGGTGACCTTCGAGGACGAGTCGGAGGACGACGCCGCCGCGTAGCCCGTGGCGGCCCCGGCCGCACCCAAGGCCAGCCCTGTCGCCCCGGCGGTGCCCAGCAGCCGGCGCCGGGAGATCGTTCCGCCGGGGGACGGGGCGTCGCCTTCTCGCTGTGGCGCCGATGATCCCGTCGGCGACTGTGCGGTGTCCGTCGACGGCTGAGGGGTGTCACCGGTTGCTCGCGCCTTCGCGGCGGAGCCGCTCATGGCGGAGCCCCGCGCTCCTGCGGGGGCACCGTTCTCTCTGCCGGAAGGGCTCGTCGTGGGCAGGTCAGACATGGTGTGGTTCAGCCGATCTTCGCGTTCTTGCCTACGGTCACCTGATCGATGTCGGATGTCCGCACGGTGATCTCGATCTTCCAGTCGCCCGCCATGGGGATCTGCACGCCGTCGGCCGTCCAGTGCCCGGTGGCGATGTGATCGGGGACGACGGGCAGGGGGCCGATGTCCTTGGCCTCCAGGGTGAAGGAGACCTTCACCTCAGGGACGTCGTACGCCTTGCCGTCGGTGCGCTGGACGTAGAGGTGCATCTCGTTGGCGCCCACTCGCGCGGGGTCGATCTCCAGCCGGGCGACGCCCTGGCCGTCCTTGCCCCCGGTGTCGAAGGGGATGTCCAGCGCCAGTGCCCCGGTCTGCTCCGCCTCCTGCGTCACGGCTGCCTTGGCCGCCTTGGCCTCCTCCACCGTGCGCCCCGGCTCGGCGGACGTCAGAGCTGTCGTCACGGCCAGCAGGACGACGGCGACGCCCGCCTCCGCCAGCACCGACCTGCGCAGTCCCGTACGGCCCGGATCGGCGTTCCGTATCCGCTTCTCCCGAGCGCTCGCCATCGCGGCCCGCTGCCGCGCGAGCTGCGCGGCCCGCTCGGAATCGCCCACGGCCGAAGCAACCGGGGATGAATCCCGCACGGCCGGCGTACCCGCGACCGGCGCACCCACGGCGGAGCCGCCCGACTCCGCCGCCTGCTTCTCGGCGGGGGCCCCGGACTTCTTCTCCGCGACGGCGGCGGCCGGTTCCTTCTCCCGGACAGGCGCCGCGATCTTCTGCTCGGTGTCCGCCACGGCGGGGGCATCCGCCAACTGGCCCGTCCACCGCCGTGAGATCCACGCGATCCCGATCAGTACGGCGACCAGACCGATCTTCACCAGCAGCAGTTGCCCGTACGACGTGTCGGTCAGCGCCGACCACGTGCCGACCTGCCGCCACGACTGGTAGATCCCGGTCGCGGCCAACACGATGACGCTGCCGAACGCCACGCGCGAGAACCGTCGTACAGCCGTGGTCTCGATCTGGGCGTCGGCCGGTGCCCGGAAGAGTGCCACGAGCAGGGTCGCCAGACCGCCCAGCCAGACGGCGACCGCCAGCAGGTGCACGATGTCGAGGGGCATGGCGAGGCCCGCCTGGATACCGGTCGAGGCGTGCTCGGACATCGCCCAGCTCGCCGCGAGGCCGATCGCGACCACACCACCGCCGATGGCCAGCCCGAAGGTGAGATCCCGCCGGAAGGTGTCCTCGTAGTCGTCTTCGTCGTTCTCGTTCTCGTCCTCGGCGGTGTCCTCGCGAGATGCCTTCCGGCCACCCTCGGCAGCCTCGGCGCCCGACGTTTCCGAGGCCTCGTCGGTGCCCGCCTCGCCCTCGGACCCTTCGGCCCCCTCGACGCTCTCAGACCCCTCGGGCTCCTCGTCCCGCCGCGCGTACGCCCCGAACAGCACCGCGATGAACAGGGCCGCCGCGGCGAGCAGGAGGAGGCGGGAGACCAGGGCCGCGCCCGTCTTCGTCTGGAGGACCTGGCCGAGGAGGTCCAGATCGAAGACGTCGCCGAGCTTGCCGGAGCCGGCGTACGAGCCGCGCAGCAGCAGCATCGCGAGGGTGGCGGAGGTCAGCGTGAGCCAGCCGGTGACCACCAGGCGCTGCACGGGACGGACCCCGGCGCCGCGCTGCCAGCAGGCCAGGACGAAGGCCGCGCCGCCGACCAGCAGGATGAAACCGGCGTACGACATGTAGCGGGCGAACCCGTAGAGGCCCCCGACGACCCCGCCGCCGGCGGTCTGCTCGGGCACGATGGCCGCCGTCTTGGAAGGTGCCCCCACAGAGAAGGTGAAGGCCCCGGAGACGGGGTGGCTGTCCGCCGAGACCACCTGGTAGGTGACGGTGAACGTGCCGTCGGGCAGGCCGGAGTGCAGGCCGACGCCATAGCTGTTGCCGCCGAGGTCGGTGACGTCACCGGTGTCGACCTGCTTGCCCTTGGGGTCGTACACGCGCACCGAGCCGTCGGACATCGCGACCTTCTCGGAGAACGTGAGCGCCACCTGGGACGGCGCCTCCTCGACCACCGCTCCCTGCTGTGGATCGCTGCCGGTCAGCGCGGCGTGCGCGGAGACCGGCACGGCTCCGGCGAGCAGCGTGCCGAAGGTGGCGAGCAGCAACAACAGCAACGGCCGCAGCCGTATCGACGGCGTCCGCCGTGTCGACGGCCTCGACCGGCTCACCGCTCTCGTCCCGCTCAAGGGCCTCAACGGGGTCAACAGGGGTCCCTCCCTCAGCGCCCGGTCGTCGGCTGGTACGTCGCCGACTTCACGGGCATCTCGACCGTGATGGCCTTGGACTTGGTGAAGTTCAACCGCAGGGACACGGTCTCGCCTTCCTTCGGCTTGCGCTTCAGGTTCTCGAACATCAGATGGTTTCCGCCGCTGGCGAGCACGAGTTCACCGCCGGCGGGGACCTTCAGGGCCGATACCTCCCGCATCGACTGCCCGGTGGTCTTGTGGACGGTGACGTCCTGGGCGACATCGCTGGTCACGGAGGTCAGCTCGTCCGCCGTACCGCCCTTGTTCTCGATGACGAGATAACCGGCCGCCAGCGAGTCCGTGACCGGCTGCGGCATATACGCGGATTTCACGGACAGCTCGGCGGCGGAGGAATCGGACGACCCCGAGGCACCGCACCCGCTCACGACGAGCGCGGCGACGGTGATGGCGCCGGTGACGCCGACCAGACCGGGCCGGGCCGGGGCGAGCCTCACGGGTTCTGCCCCTTGAGCAGCTTCGGCAGGTCCTTCTCGTAGTCCTGGACGGTCGCGTCCTCGCCGTACAGCACATAGCCCCCGTCGGTCTTCGGCGAGAACGCGATGACCTGGGTGCCGTGCTCGGAGATGGTCTTGCCGTTCTTGTCCTTGGTCGGCGGGTTGATGGAGATGCCGAGGGTGCGGGCGCCGGCCTGGATCTTGTCGAAGTCGCCGGTGAGGCCGACGATCTCGGGGTCGATGCCCTTGAGCCACTTGCCGAGCTCGGTCGGGGTGTCCCGCTCCGGGTCGGTGGTGACGAAGACCAGCCGGAGGTTCGCCATCTCCGACTTCGACAGCTTCTTCGACACCTCCTTCTTCGCGACCGCGAGGTTGTTCATGGTCAGCGGGCAGACGTCGGGGCAGTTGGTGTAGCCGAAGTAGATCAGCGTCGGCTTGCCCTTGGTCTCCTCGCGGAGGTCGTACGACTTGCCCTGGGTGTCGGTGAGGACCAGGTCCGGCTTGGTGAACGGCTGGTCGAGGACCGTGCCCGCCTTCCGTGGCCCGGTGTCGGAGACCTCGGTGACCGACGCCGTGGACTCTTCGCCGCTGCCGCAGGCGGAGAGGGTGAGGACGGCCGCGGCGAGCAGGGCGCCTACCGCGTACGCCCTCTTCTTCGTGTTGGTGCGCATAAGGAAATGTCCCAGATGTTCGAGCCCCGGCGCGCACGGGGTCGTACGCCGTCACGGCCGGTCCGGTCCGGTCCGATGACGGTGTCGGTGTCGTACGACGTCGACGTCTGACGATGACGGTGTCGTACGACGCCCGCGCGCGCCGAGGAGGGAGTTCAGGGGAGGAGGAGCCCGGCGTCAGGCGTCGGTGCCCGGGGCGTCCGTACGCCGACGGCCGGCCATGACGCCGTACGCGACGCCCGCGGCGCCGACCACGATGCCGACGACGCCGAGCACACGGGCGGTGGTGTCGCTGCTGTCGGCGGGCTCGGCGGCGGTCTCGTTCGAGGCGGCCTCGGTGTCCTCGCCGGAGTCCTCCGACGTGTCGGACGCGGTGGTCGAGTCGGAGGACCCGGACGAGCCGTGGTGGTCGTCGGTCGCGGCGGACAGCGCGAGTACCGGTGCCGGGTTGTCGGGCTCCTCCTGGCCGTCCTGCGGGACCTCGATCCAGCGGACGACCTCCTTGTTGGAGTACGTCTGGAGGGCCTTGAAGACCAGTTCGTCGGTGTCCTCGGGGAGCTGGCCGATGGAGACCGGGAACTTCTGGAAGAAGCCGGCTTCGATGCCGTCCCCGGTGGCGGTCCAGGTGATCTTGGAGACCGCCTCGTCGATCTGCTCGCCATGCATCTCGACCGGCTTGTCGAGCTTGGCCTTGGTGACCTCGATCTTCCAGCCGGGGATGGCCTCGGGCTGGGCCGACGCCAGCGGGTGGTCGGTCGGGAAGTTGACCTCCAGCTTGGTGGTCGAGGCGTCGTCGCGCTCGTTGGGGACCTTGAAGTCGACGACCGCGTATCCGCCCTTGGCCGCGGTGCCCTCCGCCACGACGCTGACGTGCGCGAACGCGGGACCGGACAGAACGAGGACGGCCGAACCGGCGAGGGCGCCGACGGCGGCGATACGAGAAGCCTTCATGACTGGTGACACTCCACGGTGAGTGAGTGAGGGAGAGAGGACGAGAGGGAAACCGGCGCACGCGGTGTACGGAGCCGGGATCGGAACCGCCCGGGGGCCGGGGCTGAGCCCGAGCCGGGACCGGAGATCGGACCGATGGCGGCGACGAACGGGTACGCGCGTGCCGACGCCGCATGACGGCGACCGTCCCCCCGGGTGTACGTGGAGTGAGTGGCGCGTCGTGTCAGGCGGCGAGGGAGAGTTCGGCGGGCGGCCCGCGCCGGATCACGGTGTGCTGGAGCGCGGTCGTACGCGGCGCGGGTGGCGCCGCGTACGTGGTGCGAGGTACGCGCGACACGGCGTCCGGGGTGTCGAGGAGCCCGGACAACAGCGCCCTCGCCAGCGCGAGCGCCCCGCGCAGGCACCGTACGAGCGGTTCGTGGCCCTGCTGCTCCTCCGACAGCCGGACCAGGCGCAGCAAGGCAAGGTCGCCGTGGCGGAGCACCCAACCGGTGGCGACGGCCGCGAGCACATGGCCGAGCAGCATGGGCAGGGACGGCAGTACCGACGTCGAGGAGTCCGCGGCGGTCGTCAGGGCGTCCGCCGGGTGATGTGTGACATGGGTGCCGAGCCCTGCCTCGACGAGGATTCGCCGGGCCTGATCGGGGCTCAGAGCGGCGGCGGTCGTACCGCACACGAACCGGGCGGCGTGTTCGACGACGGCCGCGTCCATGAGCGCGGCGGCCTTCGACGACCCGGTCACCCCCGTACCCGTACCGTGCTGGCCCAGCCCGAAGAGGGTGTGCAGCACGGTCTGACCCACCGCCAGCAGTGCGGCGATGCTCAGGAGCGAGCGTTCCCGGCCGGCCAGCACGGCCGCCACGGCGAAGACGCCGACGAATCCGGCGCCCAGGCTCCACAGCGGGATCGTCGCGCACGACGCGAGCGCGTGACCGGCCCCGGCCAGCACGACACAGGCCGCGGCGAACACCGCGGCCCGCAGTACCCGGAGATCACGGTCGCCTCCGGCGCGCGACCGGCGCGGGGCGCTCGATCGGCGTGGGTGGGGGGCAGTCATGGCTGGCTCATCATCGCACCAGGGCGCTCCGCTGGGTTCGTCGGGTTCCTGTGGGCCGGGGCCCCGCTGGGGCGCCGGTTTCTTGTTGGGGAGATACGGATGGGAGGGAGGCAGTGTTCAGGTGGGGCCATGGGGGACGAGGGGCGTGCGTTCGGGCGAAGGAGGTGCGCCTACCGGGTGGGGGATTTCTCACGTTTGGCGGGTGTGAGTTCGCTGTGGCCGGTCGCGCCCACGCGGCGGAGCCGCGTATGTCACACCCCGCGCTCCGTCAATGAGCCGGGGGTTTCACGTGAAACCAAACCGCAGGGCTGCCCCGCATACACCGATCATGATCCGTTCGCATCCGCCGTTCGAGCGGTGGGGGCCGTTCCGGGCGATTGCGGGACGGCTCGGGTGGCAATACGTAACGGTATGTCGAGCCGCGGCCAGGAGGCTGGAGCATGAGCATCTGGTGGTCCCTCCATTTGCGGCGTGAGGCTGCGAGCGTGCCGCTCGCCCGGCGCCTGCTGCTCGGCACGATGGAGACCGCGGGTGTCGACCCGGACGTCTCCTACGACCTCTCCGTCGCGCTCAGCGAGGCCTGTGCGAACGCGGTCGAACACGGTGCCCGTGCCACGGACGGCACCAGTGAGGCGTACCGGGTCACGGCTTATCTGGACGGCGAGAAGTGCCGTATCGAGGTCGCCGACTCGGGCCCCGGGTTCCCGCACCGCCAGCCCGTCCGCCCGGCCCCCTCCGACGCCGAGAACGGCCGCGGCCTCTGCCTCATCCGCGAACTCGCCGACCACGTTCACATCGGCAACAAGCCGGGCCGCTCCGGCGCGGTCGTCAGCTTCGACAAGATCCTCAAGTGGCGCGAGGACGCACCTCTGGTGGCGGTGTAGCACGTCGGCTGGTTCTGCCGACGGCCACGCCCCCGCGAGCATGTGCGTGGGCCCCGCGCATCCACAGTGAAGACCGGCTGTGGACGGGCCTTGCGGGCGCGCTACGACAGCGACTTGGCGTCGCTACGAGGTCGGCGCTGTCGTGCCGTATGACAAGGCCGCCGGTCCGTCGTACGGCGATGGCGACCGGACGGTGATGGCGACTGAACGGTCACGGAGGGCCGCACGGTCATGGTGGGCCGCAGGGCGATGCCGGGCCCCACGGCGACGGCGTCCCGGCCGTATGGTCGTGGCGGCGTATGCCACCCCGCCCCGAGTTGCGGCCGGCCGACGCGTTCGGTGCGTGCCCGGTGCTCCTGGGTGTGGTCTCCCCTTGTGCTCCGTGCCGTAGCCGGGCGCAGCCCGAAGCCCATGTCCGGCCTGGCCTTTGGCCATTGGTGGGGGCGGGGTCGGGCGGGGCACATGGGCGGGACGGGACGACAAGGGATGGCGATGCAGTTGATGGTGCGTACGTAGGACGGGCGGCGGCTGGCGGTGAGCCAGAGCGGAGATCCGGACGGGCGACCGGTGTTCCTGCTGCACGGCATTCCCGGCACCGTCTTGGCCCCGCGCCGCGTGAGCAGTTGCTGTGCCGCATGCGTATCCGTCTGATCACCTTCGACCGGTCGGGATAAGGAGACTCGGACCGGGTGCAGGGCCGGAGGTGAACGCGGCCGCGGCCGACGTGGCGCAGATCGCCGACGCCCTGGGAATCGGCCGCTTCGCCGTGGTCGGCCGCTCTGGTGGTGCCCCGCACGCGCTGGCCTGTGCCGCGCTGCTGCCGGACCGTACGACGCGGGTGGCGGCGCTTGTCAGCCTCGCGCTGCGGGGCGGGCTCGGGCTGGACTGGATCGAAGGCGTGATCGAGTTGATGTGCGCGAGTACGTCAACGTCGACATGGGCGGAACCGGGTGACCGCGACCCTTGGCCGTCGCTCGCGGCCCTCCGCGCGATTTGGCGTCGGCGGTTTTAACCGGCGGGCCGGGTCGATCCTGGCCGACCCGGCCGGTTCCGTCGCCGGGATGGAGGGTGGGCTTCCGGAGTCCGACCGGTGGATCGTGGCGGACGCCGGTATTCAGGCCATGCTGGACCGCAACTTCGCGGAAAAGCCGCGTAGTTCGGCCGACGGCTGGGTGGACGGCGTGATGGTGTTCAGCATGGGGTGGGTACGACCTGGGCCGGATCACCACGCCGGTGAAGCTCTGGCACGGCGAGGACGACATCTTCGCCCCTGTGGGCACATCCGTTGGCTTGGCCGGAACATCCTGGACGTGGAGGTCGAGGTGGAGCAGGGTGCCGTCCACTTCGGTGCACTGCGGGTGCTGGCCCGCGTCATGAGCTGGGCGGTCAACCAGGTTTGATGGCGGTTGGGGCGCCGATCCCGATCGCCTCGGCGGCCTCAGGAGCCGTCAGGGTCGGGCCCCGCCAGGGCTGGGGTGTGGTGAAGCCCGCGGTTCCTGCAAGGGTCGGCCTCCGCCGCAGTCAGCCCCCGCCAGGCCCGGGGTCCAGTGGAGCCCTGGGCTCCCGCCAAGAACGTCGCCCCGCCCCCCCACGTCTGCTATGGCCCAAGCCCGCCCCATCACCTCGACTTCGGGCGATACGCGCCGATGCGTCCTCACGGGTGACGCCGCGTCGGCAGGTCACCGTGCGTAGCTCTGACGCCCTTTTGGGGAGGTTTCAGTCTTCTCAGCACTCTCAGCCCTCTCACAGCCGCACCCCAGCCCTCTGACGGACTGCGTCCATAACTTCACTGCCATGACGGGAAACCACAAAAGCAAAACGATCACGCGGCGCCGCGCTCTCGCGGTGACCGGAGGAACGGTCGCGGCCGGTGGCCTGGCGGTCGCGGGTTATCAGTCGGCGTTCGCGGACGAGACGACCACCACCACCGAGGCGACGGCCACGGCGTCGGCGACCAGCACCGGCTCCAGCGAGTGCATGACCCTGATGTCCAGCGTCACCGAGGGGCCGTACTACCTCGACGGCGCGCTGGTCCGCAAGGACATCACCGAAGGCAAGAGCGGTGTCCCCCTCACCCTTCGCCTGACCGTCGTGGACGCCACCGACGGCTGCACCCCGGTCCCCGGCGCGGCCGTGGAGATCTGGCACTGCGACGCCTGGGGCTACTACTCCGGCTACACGACCGCGAACCCCGGCGGCTCGGCGCCCGCCGAGAGCGAGGACGGCTCGACCGCCAACGACAACACCTACCTCCGCGGTTACCAGATCGCGAACGCGAACGGGGTCGTCAAGTTCGAGACGATCTTCCCCGGTTGGTACACCCCGCGCACCTGCCACATCCACGTCAAGGTCCACACCGGCGGTGAGAAGGAGGACGGCACCTACGAGGGCGGCAAGGTCAACTACACCGGCCAGTTCTTCTTCGATGACGAGATCGCCCAGGAGATCTTCACCCTGGAGCCCTACTCCCAGCACTCCGGCAGCTACACCACCCTCGACAACGACATGGTGTACGACGGCGGCGGCGCCTCCAGCGGTCTGCTCACCCTCAAGGCCGTGAAGAAGAACAACCCCGCCCGCGGCTACAAGGGCTTCCTCACCCTCGGCATCGACCCCGACGCCGAGAACACCGGCGCCGGCAGCGGCGGTGGCGGCGAGGGCGGCACGCCCCCGTCCGGTGAGCCCCCGGCGGACGCCCCCACGGACGCCCCGACGGACTCCGCGACCGAAAGTACCTCCGACTCCGCGACGGCTTCGTAAGGTACGCCCATGAGCAGCCGCGAGGACGAGACGCTCGCGCGGGCCGCGGTGGCCGCGCTGACACGGCAGTTGGAGCTAGCCCCCAAGCCCGGACTGCCCGACCCGCGCGATCTCGACGCCCGGGTGACCCGGCAGGACCACCGTGCCCTGCGCTGGTCGGCCAAGGCACTGACGCCCGGCCTCGCGGCCATGGCGGCCTGCGCCCGCCGCAACGGCGCCGCCACGCCCGAACTCCGGGCGGAACTCGGCGCGATAGGCCGCTGCACCGAGCACTCGGTGCAGCTCGCCGGCGGCGGTCATCGCGGCGCCACCTGGGTGCTCGGGCTCCTGGTCGCCGCAGCGGCCCTGGAGCCCGGCGCCCGGGGGCGCGAACTGGCCGCCACCGCCAAGAAGATCGCCGCCCACCCCGACCGCCGGGCGCCCCGGCGGCCCTCCCGGGGTTCGTCGGTATCCGCCAAGTACGGTGCGGCGGGCGCCCGGGGCGAGGCCCGCGCAGGGTTCCCCCATGTACGCCGGGCACTCGACGCCCTGGCCAAGGCCCGCAAGGCCGGTGTCCCCGAGCCGGACGCCCGCCTCGACGCCCTCCTGACGGTCATGTCGACCCTCCAGGACACCGAACTCCTCTACACCGCCGGTCCCCACGGCCTCCGCCATGTCCAGGCCACCGCCCGAGGCGTCCTGGAAGCGGGGGGTACGGCCACCGCCGCCGGCCGCGAGGCCCTCGCCGCCTTCGACGCGGACCTCCAGAGCCGTGGCTGGAGCCCGCGAGGGAGCGGCTCCCTGCTGGCGGGGGCGCTCTTCGTGGACGCGCTGCCCGTCTGACGATCAGATCCTCGCCCCCGCCGCCCCTACCCGTCCCATCCCCAAGGGCTGCGCCCCTTCGACCCCCTGCGCCGGAGAGCTCGGGGGCGGGGTTGTGGGGCGTGTGTGGGTGGGTGGGGGTTACTCGCGCGGTTCCCCGCGCCCCTGAAAAGCAGGGGCTGCGCCCCTTGCTTTTCGGTCCGCAGGGCCGGGCCTTTGTCTTTTAGGGGCGCGGGGAACCGCCCGAAACGGCCACGACGGACCCGCAGTCGCCCACAAACCCCCACCCCCCGAGCTATGAGGCGCCCAACCCGCCCCGCCCCTCAACCTCGCAGCGAAGCCATCCACCCCTCCACCTCGTCGGCCCGACGAGGCAACCCCGCGCTCAGGTTCCGGTTCCCGGACTCCGTCACGAGGATGTCGTCCTCGATCCGCACGCCGATCCCCCGGTACTCCTCCGGCACGGTCAGATCATCGGCCTGGAAGTACAACCCGGGCTCCACGGTCAGCACCATCCCCGGCTCCAGCACACCGTCCACATACGTCTCGGTCCGCGCGGCAGCGCAGTCGTGGACGTCCATCCCGAGCATGTGCCCGGTCCCGTGCAGCGTCCACCGCCGCTGCAGCCCCAGCTCCAGCACCCGCTCGACCGGCCCGTCCACCAGCCCCCACTCCACCAGCCGCTCGGCCAGCACCCGCTGCGCGGCGTCGTGGAAGTCCCGGTACTTGCCGCCGGGCTTGACCGCCGCGATCCCGGCCTCCTGGGCGTCGTACACGGCGTCGTAGATCTTCCGCTGGATCTCGCTGTACGTGCCGCTGATCGGCAGGGTGCGCGTGACGTCGGCGGTGTAGTACGTGTGCGTCTCCACGCCCGCGTCCAGCAGGAGCAGGTCCCCCGAGCGCACCGGACCGTCGTTGCGGACCCAGTGCAGCGTGCAGGCGTGCGGTCCGGCGGCGCAGATGGAGCCGTAGCCGACGTCGTTCCCCTCGATGCGGGCGCGCAGGAAGAACGTGCCCTCGATGTACCGCTCCGACGTCGCCTCGGCCTTGTCCAGCACCCGTACGACGTCCTCGAAGCCGCGGACCGTCGAGTCGACCGCCTTCTGCAGCTCGCCGATCTCGAACGCGTCCTTGACCAGCCGCATCTCGGAGAGGAAGACCCGCAGTTCCTCGTCGCGCTCGCCGGTGACCTTGTCGGTCAGCGCCGCCTCGACGTCCGTGTCGTAACCACGCACGACACGCACCGGGCCGGTGGCCGCGCGCAGCTTGTCGGCCAGCTCCCGCACATCGGCGGCCGGCAGCCCGTACAGCTGCTCGGACTCGGCGAGCGAATGCCGCCGCCCCACCCACAGTTCGCCCTGACCCGACAGCCAGAACTCACCGTTCTCACGGTCCGAGCGCGGCAGCAGATAGACGGTCGCCTCGTGGCCGTCGGCCGTCGGCTCCAGGACCAGCACGCCGTCCTCTGTCTGGTTGCCGGTGAGGTACGCGTACTCGACCGAGGCCCGGAAGGGGTACTCCGTGTCGTTCGAGCGGGTCTTCAGCTTCCCGGAGGGGATCACCAGGCGGTCGCCGGGGAAGCGTGCCGAGAGCGCGGAGCGCCGCGCGGCCGTCTGGGCGGCCTGGGGGATCGGCTCCAGACCGTGCAACTCGGTGTCCGCCCAGCCCGACTTCATGCTCTCGGCCAGTTCGTCGGAGACCTCCGGGTACAGCCCGTTCTTGCGCTGCTTGATCGGCTCCTCGGCTTCGGTGGTCTCGTTCTCCGGGGTCTCCGGGAGCTCGTCCGCCACGGTCATCCTCCTTGATACGGCACTGGACCCCGTCCATCGTACGGTCGTACGGGGCGGGGCCCAGGGGCCTGTGGACAAGGGGCTCCACGGGCTGTGGACAACGGGCTGTGGACCACTGGGCGGACCACTCTCCGGTGGTCCGGAGGTCACTCGAAGCGCGCCGCCAGCAGCACCACGTCCTCCGTGCCGCCGGACTCGTCCAGGTCGTCCGGCAGCATCGTGCGCAGCACATGGTCGGCGATGGCGGCGGGGTCGGTGCGCAGGGGCCGGGGGACGCCCGCGGCGGCCGCGTGGAGTCGGGCGAACGCCCGGTCCGTGGTGTCGCCGGTGCGCTGGAGGAGGCCGTCGGTGTACAGCAGGACGGTTTCTCCTGGCTCTGCGGTCAGCTCCACGCTCGGTGCCTCCCAGCACGCCAGCATGCCGAGCGGCGCCGACAGCGAGGTCTCCACGAACTCCGTGCGCCGCTCCCCGATCACCAGCGGCGGACTGTGCCCGGCCCCGGCCAGTGTGAGCTTGCGCAGCGCGGGCTCGACATGGGCGAAGAGCGCGGTGGCCGAGCGGGCGGGCTCGGTCAGCCGCAGCAGCAGCTCAAGGTCGGAGAGGACGGCGACGGGGTCCTCCCCTTCCATCACCGCGTACGCCCGCAGTGAGGCCCTCAGCCGGCCCATCGCGGCGATCGCGCTGGGCCCGGACCCGGTCACCGAGCCGACCGCGAGGCCGAGAGCGGCATCGGGCAGCGGCAGCGCGTCGTACCAGTCGCCGCCGCCGCGCGGCCCGGTGCGATGCCGGGCGGCGAGCTGGACACCCGCGACCCGGGGCAGCCGGGACGGGAGCAGTTCCTCGGAGACGGTCGCCATGCACGCGCGCGTGCGCTGCACCTCGACGAGCAGAGCCAGGTGCTCGGCGGCGTGGCGCGCGTAGAGCCCGACCAGGTGGCGCTGACGTTCGACCGGCTCGGCCGGCTCGTCGTAGAGCCAGACGGCGGCGCCGAGTCGGCCCGCGCGCTCGCCGGCGAGGGGGAGCGCGTAACTGGCGGCGAATCCCAGCCGGGCGGCGACCTCGCGGTGCCGGGGGTCGAGTTCGTCCTCGGAGAGCAGATCGGGCTGGGCGATCTCGCGGTCGCCGCCGGGCAGTCCGTCGAGGATGCGGCCGTACGCCAGTGAGCTGCGCGGCACGGTCTCGATATGGCCGAGGTCGGCGCGGCAGAGGCCGAGGCCGACGGTGGTGTCCGGGCCGAGTCCGTCGACGGGCTCCAGGACGAGGAGTCCGCGCCGGGCGCCGACGAGGGCGGCTCCGGCGCTCAGCACTTCCTCCAGTGCGCTGTCGAGTGAGTCCGTGCGGGTCAGACGCTCGGTGAGTTCGTGCAGCGTCGTGAGATCGGAGACCCAGCCCGCGAGACGGTCCTGGAGCACGGCGCCGGGGGCGGAGGGCGTATCCGATGTGCTCGCCGCTGTGGCGGGAGTGGGGGATGTGGTCGAGGAGGCGCCCGGGGCGGCAGGCGTCGGCGCGACAGTGTGTGCGGGGGAGGGAACCGTTGAATCGATTCCAGCCACTTTCGGAAGGTGAGGGGCGTTCATGGTGTCCGGCTTTCCGACCGGTGCGTATTGCTCAAAAGCATCGCAAAACCCCCATGTCATTCTGCGCCGCTGGCAATGTCTCCACATGTACACGCACTCGTAAGGAGATGTCCAGCATTGTCCTGCGGGGATATCTGGTGTCCGTGGGATTGTGTTGGACCCCTGTTGGGTTCTTGTCCAGTCCTTTGGAAAAAGAGAAGTTGGCTTAAAAGTGTTGTGGGAAGCGGTGTATTGAGGTCGACTGGCCTTGTTCAACAGAGCGTCACAGCGGTCGTGATGGGTACGTACTCGGTGAAGGCCAGGGGCGGTAGCAGCCACCCGGAACCTGGCGCCGGAACCGGGCGTCCTATCCACCGACGACCGAGCCCCATCCTCCCGTGGCGGAGGCGGCGTGCACATGAGGGACGGCAAAACGCCAGGCGCCGCCACCCCTACGCCATGCCCATGCTTTTGACAGACGCAAGTCGACGCAAGCGGTGGACGCGGACGTAACCGAGTCAGAACCACTGGGGTTCCCCTTGTCCGCGACAGGGGTGTGATGCGCCTGCAGGTACGCACAGTGAAGTGAACGACACATGTTGTGATGTGACCCACGGTGTTGCCATGCGTGCAACGGAAAGGACGAGCGCTCATGCGCGAGATTCCCGGAAGGCGGCGCAGGCTCCTGTCCAAGCTGGGCGGCGGGAGGCCCGAGCTTCTTGAGCAGGCCCTGACGTTCGCTACGGAATGGCAGTGGCCCGTACTCCCGGGTGTGGCCCCGGACCCGCAGGGGCGCGCTCGCTGCGGCTGCCCGGACCCCGAGTGCGTGGTGCCCGGCGCTCACCCCTTCGACCCCCCGCTGCTCGCCGCGACCACGGACGAGCGCATGGTCCGCTGGTGGTGGACCAACCGGCCGACGGCCCCGATCGTGCTGGCCACCGGAGGCGGCGCCCCCTGCGCGGTGAGCCTGCCGGCGCTCGCCGCCTCCCGCGCCCTCGCCGCGCTCGACCGCACCGGAATGCGCCTCGGCCCCGTCGTGGCCGCCCCACACCGCTGGGCCATCCTCGTCGCGCCGTACTCCATGGAACAGCTGGGCGAACTGCTCTACGCCAAGGACTTCGTCCCCGGCTCCCTCCGCTTCCACGGCGAGGGCGGCTATCTCGCCCTGCCCCCCTCCGAGACCGGCCACGGCCTCATCCGCTGGGAGCGCGCACCGCTGCCCGGCTCGGCCGCGCCCTGGGTCCCCGACGTCGAGGCCGTGGTGGACGCGGTCGTCGACGCCCTCACTCGTACGGGTGTGAGCGCGCCCGAGTTCTGAGCGCGCCCGGCGCGCGCGGGGCCGGGCGCCCCCGGTCGGTCGTTATCTTCCGCTCATGCAGCGTCTTCCCGGGGGCCGCGGGGCCCCGTCGTCGCGCGGCCGCCACAGCGCTCCCCCTTCGTCTCCCCGACTCCGGCTCGTCGGCCTGTGCGTCGCCGTGGCCTTCGCCCTCGCCGTACCCCTGGTGGCATCCGCCGGCCCGGTGGACGACGCACACCTCGCGGAGCGATCCGGTACGGCCGAAAACGCTCCCTCTTCCGACCCGGCGCGCGGCGCCGCGCGCGCCGACGACGCCGACGGGCGCGGCGGCGACACCCGAGCGGGCGGGGCCGCCGAGGGCGCTCTCGGGCTCCTCGATCCGAAGCCCGGCGGCCTGGACGGGCGCGACACGGACGGCACCGGCGGTACGGACGACTACGCGGGCGCGGGCCGCGTGCTGGGCCTCGGCCTCGCCACCGCCGCCCAGTGCGGGCCCGAACTCACCTCCCCCGACGGCATCGAGGCGCAGACGTGTGTCCTCTCCCAGGGCGAGGAGACCTGGGCCCGTACGTACTACCGCAACGCCACCGGGCGGAAGTTGCGCTCGGTCCTCAGCATGATGGCGCCCGGTGGGCGGACCGTACGCATGCACTGCTCCGTGGGCGCGGAGGACGAGCCGGGGGCGTGCGAGACCCCCAGGGAGCGCACGCGGGGCGAGATGGGGGCGTACAGCGCCGTCGCGGAGTTCGCGGCGCCCGACGGGAGCGGGCCGCTGCTGCTGCGCTCCGGGAGCAACTCCGCACGCTCGTAAGGGCGTTGACGCCGAAAGCTGTTCCGTCCAGCCGGGCCGTCCCCGAACGCGGGCATGAAAAGACCCGGTTGCTGGCGACGGGGGATGCACCAGCAACCGGGCTAATGGAACCGTAACAAGAGATCGGCTCTTCGCAAATTCCATCTCGGCTATTCGGACACGGATTTGCTTGTCACGTAGGGAAGTTGTGACAGGAGTCACCACAAACGCAAGGTCTTGATCGACCGGCGGCGGGTCCTGATCGACCCGCCGCTCGACCGTCTCGGGACCCCGTCTCAGCTCAACGTGACCTGGCGGTTGGTGAGTCCGCCGCGCGCCCGGCGCTCGTCCGCGGTGAGCGGAGCGTCGTCGGCGAGGGCCGCGGCGAGCCGCTCGGCGAACTCGGCGGCCGGCTTCTCGATGTCGTCCGCGCCGACCCCGCTCGGGAGGTCCCAGACGGGCACGGTGAGCCCGTGAGCACGGAAGGAGCCCACCAGACGCGTGCCCTCACCGAGGCTGGAGCCGCCCGCCGCGTGCAGCCGGGCGAGAGCGTCCAGAAGCCGCTCCTCCGGGTGCGGCATGACCCACCGCAGATGGTTCTTCTCCGGGGTCTCGCACCAGTACGCCGCGTCGACGCCCGACAGCTTCACGGTCGGAATGGCCGCGGAGTTGGCCCGCTCCAGGGACGCCGTCACATCCGGAGTGGCGTTCTCCGTGTCCGGAACCCAGAACTCGAAGCCCGAGTGGACAACTGGCTCGAACGCGCCTTCGGAATCGAGCAGATCCTGCAGTCGCGGACCGTCGGCCGGGACACGCCGGCCCTGCACCGGGGTGCCCGGTTCGGCGACCAGGGCGCGCTGGAGGGTGTCGGCGAGGTCGCGGCTGATGTCGCCGGACGACGTGTCGTTCTGCAGGCCGAGCAGGACCGAGCCGTCGTCGCGGCGCAGCGCGGGCCACGCCATCGGCAGCACGGTGGCGAGCGTGACCGAGGGAACGCCCTCGGGGAGCGCGTCCTTCAGCTTCAGCTCGACGGTGGCGGCGGGCACCAGCTCGCGCAGCGCGATCCAGTCGCACTCGCCGGGCAGCCCCTCGAAGGGCCGCTGCACCAGCTCGGTCACCGCCTGGGCGGCGGCCCGGCCGTGGCAGGCCTTGTACCGGCGGCCGCTGCCGCAGGGGCACTGCTCGCGCGCGCCGACGACCGGAATCTGCCCATCGGTGCCGACGGCACCGCCTCCGCCGGTGCTCTGCGGGCGCTTGGCCTTCGTCTGGGGTCGCTTCTTGGCCATTGTGGGTGTCTCCCGATCACGGCTGGTCTCGTACTCAGGGGCGCGAGCCTAGTCGCTGCGCTGGCTTGGCCGGGAGCGCCTCATGGCTCGGGGGTGCGCGGATTTTGGCGGCTGCGGGTTCGTTGTGGCCGGTCGCGCCCACGCGGCGGAGCCGCAAATTCAATGCAGCCCCGCGCCCCTTTTGGGGCTGGCGCCCCAATGATCGGGGCGCCAGCCCTGCGGCGTAGTGAACGAACGCCCGCTGAAGAGGCGCGGGTAGCCCAGGGTGCTCGGAAGCGGTCGCTCAGTCCATGTCCTCGAAGGCGTCCGCGAAGTCCAGGTCGGGGATCGTGGAGACCGACGGGGCCGTGATGCGGGTGGCGAAGTCTTCGCGGCGGTGGGTGTGGCGTATGTCGTCCTGGACCACTACCCAGACCGTGACCTCGCCGTGGGCGTCGTCCCGTACGCCCCAGTCGTGGGCCAGGGCCGTGACGATGTTCAGCCCGCGGCCGCCGTGTGCGGTGACCGAGGGCGTGGACGGGACCGGGCGGGTCGGACCACCGCCGTCCGTCACCTCGACCGTGAGTCGTCCCGAGGGGTCCATGCGCCAGGAACATCGCACATCGCCGTCACCGGCGAGGGCGTCGCCGAGGGGCCTGCCGTGTTTGCAGGCGTTGCTCAGTAGTTCGGAAAGGATCAGTAGTGCATCGTCGATGACCGATTCCGTCACGCCGCCGTCGCGCAACTGATCGCGCATACGGTGCCTTGCTTCCCCCACGCCCGCAGGGCCATGGGGTACGGCCATGCTCGACGACGTGGGCACCTCCTGTGCCACCACCAACGCCACCCCCGAGACCTCCTTCGCCCCACGCCACGGTGTGAATGCCCCATTGGACTGGACTGGAAACCGGCCAACACAAGTGCCCTGACGCACTCTTGACAGTCGAATACGGTCCGAACGCGCCGGTGCACTCCCTGTGAGCGCATGGCTGGAATTCGTCCCTAATGTGGCGACTTGAACCCCGGTCCGGTTCGGGCCCCTTGGGGGAATTCTTACCTCCGGGTTCGATCGTGTGACCGGGACGACAAGGCCGGGTGCGGACTTGCCGAAGTGCTCGCAGATGTGAACAGCGGCGTGTTCGAAGCGCTCCCGGAGAGGTTCGGGGCGGTCCCGGAGGGGGCGGACAGGGCTCGGTGGCGGGTCGCTGTCAGCGGCCGAGGTGGTCGAGGACCGCTCGGGGGCGGTTGGTGATGATCGCGTCGATGCCGAGGTCGACGCAGAGGTCGACGTCCTCAAGCTCGTTGACGGTCCAGACGTGGACCTGGTGACCGGCCCGCTTCAGGCGCTCGATGTAGAGGGGATGGTTGCGCACGATCCTGATGGAGGGCCCCGCGATCCGGACACCGGAGGGCAGCCGCCCGTCGCGCAGCCGGGGCGAGAGGAACTGCAGCAGATAGACGGTCGGCAGCGTCGGGGCGGCGGCCCGTACGCGCTGCAGCGAGCGCGCCGAGAAGCTCATGATCCGTACCGGCGAGTCGGCGGCCGAGGCGGGGGCGTCCAGCCCGAACCGCTTCAGCAGGACCAGCAGCCGCTCCTCGACCTGCCCCGCCCAGCGCGTGGGGTGCTTGGTCTCGATGGCCAGCTCCACCCGGCGGCCGGCGTCGGCGACGAGTTCGAGGAGGCGTTCGAGAGTGAGGACGGAGGTGTCCGCGCGGTCCTCCGGGGTGACCTCCCAGTCCGGGGCCTCGTCGCCGTTCTTCCACGAGCCGAAGTCCAGTGCGGCGAGGTCGGCGAGCTCCAGGGCGGAGACCGCGCCGCGACCGTTGGACGTACGGTTGACGCGCCGGTCGTGGACACAGACCAGATGGCCGTCCGCGGTCAGCCGGACATCGCATTCGAGGGCGTCCGCACCGTCCTCGATCGCCTTCTTGTACGCGGCCAGGGTGTGCTCGGGGGCGTCCTCGGATGCTCCGCGATGGGCGACGACCTGGATCGGGAGCTGTCGTGCGTGGGTCACCGCGTCATGGTGCCACTGCGGCGGGGTAGGCGTGGGGGCGGTGCCGTCGTACGACCGTGGTGGGGCTGGAGCGGGGATGTGTGCGGCCTGGCAATATGAATTATTGGTCGGATTGATCCCGTTCTCTCCCTTATAAAGGATGGTCCCGGACCCACAGAGACCGCTTATGGTGCCCTGACGGCCCGTGGGAAAAGCTGACCACATACAAAACTCGCGCACAGGTTTGTGTGCGATCAAGAACAGTCGACCGTCGACAGGTGACCGCCGTGGACCGAGGAGAAGAGCTGTGAGCACCGAGAACGAGGGCAACGAGGTACCTCCCGCCCCGTCCGCGCCTCCCGTGCCGGTGGAAACTCCCGCTGCTTCCGCGCCGGCCACGGCCTCGGAAGGCACTCCTGCGGAGACTCCGGCCGGCGACAAGGCGGCCGACGGCACGGCGGCGGGTGAGGTGGGGGTGCGCGACGTGGGGGTCCGTGACGTTGGGGCGGGCGATACCGCCGACCACGCGCCCACGGCACCGATCCCGCAGATCCCACCGGTCCCGACGGTCGCGCCGGAGGCGCCCACGGCGGTGCAGCCGACGGTCGCGGACGGGCCGGCGGCGGGACAGCCGGGTGCGGCCGCACAGCCGATGGCCTCCGAGCGGCCGACCGCGGTGCAGCCGGTCGCCGCGGAGCCGCAGCCGGAGCTGGTGAGCTCCGGGGCGCCCGGGTACGCGGCGGCAGCGGCCGGGCAGGGACATGGTCAGCCTCCGGCGGCGGGTGGTCCTGGCGTCGGCGGTCCGGGCGGCTATGGGCAGGCGCCGGGCGGGATGGGCGGCGGGTCCTCCGCGCCCGATGCCTCGTGGCCGCCTCCGGCTCCGCCCGCGGTTCCGTCGTACGCGGACGGTGGCGCGTACGCCCAGAGCGCTCAGGGCGGGCAGGGCGGGCAGGGCGTGCACGGCGCGCAGGGTGGTGCCTACGCGGACGGCGGTGGTGGTGCGGGCGCCGCCGATGTTCCCGGTGGTCCTGCCATGCCCGGTGGCCCTGGTGGTGCCGGTGGCGGCTGGGGCTCGTCGTGGCAGCAGGGGGCGCAGCCCGCGCCCAAGCCGGCGGGCGGCAGGCGTGGCGGTCTGATCGCGGCGATCCTGGTGGCCGCGCTGGTGGCGGGCGGCGTCGGCGGTGGCATCGGCTACTCGCTGGCCGACCGGAACGACAACTCGACGGGTTCCACGACGGTTTCCGCCTCGCAGAGCGGTGGGTCGGTCAAGCGCGCCGACGGTACGGTCGCCGCCGTGGCCGCCGCGGCGCTGCCGAGCACGGTCACCATCGAGGCGTCGAACAGCGACGGCGAGGGCGGCACGGGTACCGGCTTCGTGTTCGACAAGGAAGGTCATATCGTCACCAACAACCACGTGGTCGCGGAGGCGGTCGACGGCGGCAAGGTGACGGCCACCTTCCCGAACGGCAAGAAGTACGACGCCGAGGTCGTCGGCCACGCGCAGGGCTACGACGTGGCGGTCATCAAGCTGAAGAACGCGCCGTCGGATCTGAACCCGCTGACCCTGGGCGACTCCGACAAGGTGGCGGTGGGCGACTCGACGATCGCGATCGGCGCCCCCTTCGGCCTCTCGAACACGGTGACGACCGGCATCATCAGCGCCAAGAACCGTCCGGTGGCCTCCAGCGACGGCTCGGCGAGCAGCAAGGCGTCGTACATGAGCGCCCTGCAGACGGACGCGTCGATCAACCCGGGCAACTCCGGTGGTCCGCTGCTGGACGCGCAGGGCAATGTCATCGGCATCAACTCGGCGATCCAGTCCGCCAGCAACGGCGGTCTCACCACCGGCCAGGCGGGTTCGATCGGCCTGGGCTTCGCGATCCCGATCAACCAGGCGAAGAACGTGGCCCAGCAGCTGATCAAGACCGGCGAGCCGGTCTACCCGGTGATCGGGGCGTCGGTCTCCCTGGAGGAGGGCACGGGCGGCGCGAAGATCACGGAGTCGGGCGAGGGCGGCGCGGCGTCGATCACACCGAACGGCCCCGCCGACAAGGCCGGTCTGAAGCCCGGGGACGTCATCACCAAGCTCGACGACCACGTCATCGACAGCGGCCCCACCCTGATCGGCGAGATCTGGACCCACCTCCCCGGCGACAAGGTCACCCTCACGTACACGCGCGACGGCAAGACCAACACGGCGGAGGTCACCCTGGGCGAACGCCAGGGCGACAGCTGAGCCCATCGCCCGACCCGGGATCGCCCGATCCCCCGTACGGCCCACGTCCTCCGCCCGCCCCGCGCGGCCGGTAGGCTGTAGCCGCTCCGTCCCAGGTGGACCGGGGCACAGGTGGGTTGCCCGAGCGGCCTAAGGGAACGGTCTTGAAAACCGTCGTGGCAGCGATGTCACCGTGGGTTCAAATCCCACACCCACCGCATGGCCGAGCGGCCCCTGACCAGGAGAATTGGTCGGGGGCCGTTGCGTTGCGCGGTACCCGGTGGTGACCGTGGTTCCCCGCCGCCCTCCCCGCGACCTTCCGCGCGATCGGGCGCGGATGGGGCACGGGTGGGGCGCGGCTTTCGGCCGGTCCTTGGTGGCCCTCGTCACTCGTACATCGTGGCGGCTCTCAGCGCGTGCGCGAAGTACGTCCAGTTGCCTTCGGTCGGCATGGGCTCGCCCCGGTGTCGTTCGTACCAGACGGGCCCGGACTCCACCCAAGCCGTGAGCGCTTCGAGGAACCGTGGCAGGGTCGCGTTCTCCCACTCCTCTCCATGCTGACGGCACTCCTCGGCGAGCCGCGCAAGGAACTGGGCGAACGCCTCGTGGTCGGGGATGAACTGATTCGAGGTCAGCGGGGACGGCATGAGGTGAGCCTAGGAGCCGCATGCACATGGAGGGAGCCTCCGTCCCGGCCAGGGCCTCCGTTCCCCGGCCGGAGCCGCGCGTCTCGCTCCGGGGGCTTCTTACCGGCCACTTCGTGTTGCTGGTTGACGAGGTCTACGCGGTGGCGGTCGCCGGAGGGACTCCGATCCCTCAAGGGCGTACCTCGCCCCGCCGAGCCAGTGACTTGAGGCTGTCGCTCGGGATGCGGGGTGCGGTGGCGGAGCTGATTCTGGAGGGGATGGTGACCAGTGGAAGGAGTCGCGATGTCTGTGATGGACAAGCTCAAGCAGATGCTGAAGGGGCACGAGGAGCAGGCCGGCAAGGGTGTGGACAAGTCCGGTGACTATGTCGACGACAGGACGCAGGGGAAGTACAGCGGCCAGGTCGACACCGCTCAGGAGAGGCTCAGGCAGCAGCTGGGCGCGGACCAGCCGGGTGAGGGCGAGCAAGGGCGGGAAGGTCCGCCGCCGCAGTCGTGAGTGAGGCGGGCGCACACCCCTTCCTCCTGTCGGCAACCATCCGCCCCGCCCCGGCCTTCACCGGCGTCGGCCGCCCGACATGCGGGCCGCCGACGCGATCGTCGATCTCGCCTCCCGTTCCGTGAGGCCCGTGTGGACGGCGGCTTGGATCAGGGCGTGGGTGAGTTCCGGGCCGAGACCGTTCTCGTAGGCGCGGCAGGCCGCCCAGAAGAGGCGGGTGTTGCGTTGGCCCTCATGGGCGGTGAGGACGAAGTTGATCAGGCCGTGGCCGTTGCCGGTGCCACCCGAAGTGTGGGGGGTGCGCGGTGGTGGCGGGAGCAGCAGGCGGAGGAGTTCCGGTGGGCAGGGGGCCGGCGGGAGGTGTGCGGTGCCGGGGGCCGTGGCGTAGACGCCGTGGTCCGTGCGGGAGCCGGGGCCGACCAGGTAGCCGCCGGCGCCTCGGATGTCTATGCCGGGGGCGAGGCGGCTCGCGGAGTTGGGGACGACGACGTCGGGCGGGCCGGTGAGCCAGAGGTGGCGGCCTCCGCTGGGGGTCAGCACCACGACCGTGTCGGGGATCGTGAAGAGGTGGCGCAGGGCCAGTTCGCGCAGGGCCGTCGAGGAGTCCGTGCCGGACTTGGTGTCGAGGTCGACGCCGATCAGATGGTGGGGGTGGCGGCCACAGGCGATGCCGTAACCGGTGGCCCAGGGTGCGGCGGCGAAGAGTTCGCGGACGCGCGCGGGGTCCGAGGAGGCGTCGTACACGCCGTGGCCGAAGCGGCCGCACTCGCCGTGGCAGGGCGGGACGGGGGACGGGACGGGTGACGGGGCGGCGCCGGGAGAGGGGCGCGCGGTGGCGGACGGCGGGGGCGGGGCGTCGCGGTGGGGGGAGCGTAGGGCCGGGAGTTTGTGGCGGGAGAGGGGGATCACCGCCAGCCCGCGTTCGGCGGCGGAGAGGGCGTGTGCCAGGGCCAGGGTGCTGGCCTGCCGGTCCAAGGTGGCCATGCTTCCATGTTCGTACACATGTTCGATAAAGGGAAGAGGGTTCGGGCGGGGTTTCGGGTGGCGGAGCGGCGTGTCGGAGATTGGCTGGAAATGTGCCGTAACGCTTCAGCCCTTGTCCTGCTTGATCTTGGGCGGCTTGAAGTGTCCGTCCTGTCTGAGCTGGGCGTCCCTTGATCCATTGATTGATCGCAGGGGGTTTATCGACATGTCATCACGCTTCAGGGGGAATCGGGGCTTCCGGGGTGGTTCGCCGGGGATTCGGTGGGCAACTCTGATCTCGCGACGTCGATGACCAGCACCGAGGCGGTCGGCCAACCACCCCGGCGCACTTCGTACTTGTGGGAAAGGCTCTGGAGGAAACACACATGGCAAGCATCCGTACTGCCCGCGTTCTGGCCGCCGTCTCGGCCCTGCCGCTCGCCGCCGCCCTGTTCACCGGCGTTGCCGCAGCCGACAACGGCTCCTTCGCGGACAACGGATCGAACGCGGCCAACGCCAACATCAACGGCAGCGGCGTCGGCGGCGACAACAACGGCAACTCGTCGACCACGCAGCAGCAGGCGGTCGGTTCCGGCGCCTCGAACCAGAACAACACCGCCCAGGTCAACGGCTCCGGCTTCACGGCCATCGACCAGGACAACGACAACACGGACCTCACCTTCGTCAACATCTGGTGAGTCGAGCCGGGGCCGGGGCCGGCCGGGATGGGGATGAGGACACTCCCGTACGGCCCCGAACCCCCGGGTGTGGGACATGCAGTGGGGTGTGACAGCGCCTGCGCGGCGGTACTTCGGTGCCGCCGCGCAGGTGTTTTCGTGCCGGTCCATGGCCTTGACAGTTCCCGTGACGGTTCCTTCAATCTGACGGATAGTCAGAAATGGTGAGTTGGGGGCATCGTGACCGAGGGCGAGCCGAGTGATCCCGGTGAACTGTCCGTGCGGCTCAAGGCGTTCGAAGGGTGCGTCGCCGTGGGCGGCGGGGTGGGCAAGGACCCCGTCAACCTGCCCATGATCCGGCACTGGTGCGAGGCCATGGGCGACACCGACCCCGCGTACGCCGGACCGGACGCCGTCGCTCCGCCCACCATGCTCCAGGTGTGGACGATGGGCGGCCTCAGCGGGCATGACAGGGGCGCTTCGGGGCGCTCGGCGGCGTACGAGGAGTTGCTCGCGCTGCTCGACGATGTCGGCTGCACCTCGGTTGTCGCCACCGACTGCGAGCAGGAGTACCTACGGCCGCTGCGGCCGGGGGACGAGATCGTGTTCGACTCGGTCGTGGAGTCGGTGTCGGGGCGGAAGACCACCAAGCTCGGGATCGGGTACTTCGTGACGACCCGCATGGATGTGCGAGTTGGGGATGCGCTCGTCGGCACCCATCGCTTCCGGATCTTCAAGTACGCGCCGGGCAAGGGGAAGGGGAGGGAGACGAGCAAGGGCGTCGCTTCCGGTGGTGGGGAGCCGAGGCCCCTTCGGCCCCGGCCCGTCGTCAACCGCGACAACGCCGGGTTCTGGGACGGTGTCGCGCGCCATCAGCTCCTCATCCAGCGGTGTGCCGACTGCGCCGCCCTCCGTTTTCCCTGGCTGCCGGGGTGCAACGCGTGCGGCTCACTCGACTGGGACACCGTGCGGGCGAGCGGCGAAGGAGTGGTCCACTCGTATGTCGTGATGCATCACCCGCCCTTTCCCGCGTTCACCGCGCCCGAGCGCGCCGGTGACGGGGGCGGTGGCGGTTCCGGCGGTGCAGCCGGCTCCGGAGTCGGCGCCGGCACGGGAACCGGAGCCGGAACCGGAGCGGGAGTCGGCTCCGGTCGGGCGGGGCCGTACGCCGTCGCGTTGATCGAACTCGTGGAGGGCGTCCGGATCGTCAGCAATGTCATCGGGGTGCCGTATGACAAGGTGCGGATCGGGATGGGCGTACGGCTTGAGTTCGCGCGGTACGACGAGGAGTTGGAGCTGCCGGTCTTCCGGGCGGACGAGGGTGGGGCGGCCGGGGGGCGGCTCGCTCCGTTGCGGATTCCGGTCACGCGCACGCTCGTTGTCGCCGGGGCTATCGCTTCGCGTGACTTCCAGGACGTGCATCATGATCCGGAGTTGGCCCGGCGGCGCGGGTCGCCCGATGTCTTCATGAACATCCTGACCACGAACGGGCTGGTGGGGCGGTACATCACCGATCACTTCGGGCCGGGTGCCGTGCTCCGCAAGGTCGCCATCCGGCTCGGCGCCCCCAACTACCCGGGGGACACGATGGTGTTGACCGGCGCGGTCGAGGAGGCCGACGGGGACACGGTCACCGTGAAAGTCGTCGGGGAGAACGGCATCGGCCGGCATGTGACAGGAACGGTCACCGTCACCCTGCCCGGGCCACCGCCACAGCCACCGCCATCTCCGACCTTGGCCGCCGGCCGACAGACAGTCGCGCCCGGCCCCGTCACCTCGTCCGAAGGGAGCCACCGGTGAGCGTCCGTTCGAAAGACAGCCTGGGTGGGCGTGCGGCCGTGGTCGGGATCGGGGCCACCGAGTTCTCCAAGGACTCGGGGCGCAGTGAGCTGCGGCTGGCCGTGGAGGCGGTGCGGTCGGCACTCGACGACGCGGGGCTTGCGCCGGGGGACGTGGACGGGATGGTGACGTTCACGATGGACACCAGCCCGGAGATCACGGTGGCGCAGGCGGCCGGGATCGGGGAGTTGTCGTTCTTCTCGCGGGTGCATTACGGCGGCGGGGCGGCGTGTGCGACCGTGCAGCAGGCGGCGCTGGCCGTGGCGACCGGGGTCGCGGAGGTCGTGGTCTGCTACCGGGCGTTCAACGAGCGGTCGGGGCGGCGGTTCGGGGCCGGGGTACGGCATCGGGAGCCGACGGCGGAGGGTGCGGCGCTTGGGTGGGTGATGCCGTTCGGGCTGCTCACGCCCGCGTCCTGGGTGGCGATGGCGGCCCAGCGGTACCTCCACACGTACGGGCTGACCCCGGAGGCGTTCGGGCAGGTGGCCGTGGTCGACCGCAAGTACGCGGCCACGAACCCGGCGGCGTACTTCCACGGCCGTCCCATCACGCTCGCCGAGCACGCGGCCTCGCGGTGGATCGTCGAGCCGCTGCGGCTGCTGGACTGCTGCCAGGAGACGGACGGCGGGCAGGCGCTCGTCGTGACCTCGGTGGAGCGGGCGCGGGATCTGCCGAAGCCGCCGGCGGTGGTCGTGGCGGCGGCCCAGGGGGCCGGGCGGGCGCAGGAGCAGATGACGAGTTTCTACGCGCGGGATCTGGCGGAACTGCCGGAGATGGGCGTGGTCGCCCGGCAGCTGTGGCGGACCTCGGGGCTCGGGCCGGACGGCATCGATGTGGGCATCCTGTATGACCACTTCACGCCGTTCGTGCTGATGCAGCTGGAGGAGTTCGGCTTCTGCGGGGCCGGGGAGGCGGCGGACTTCGTGGCGGAGGAACGGCTGCCGATCAATACGCACGGGGGGCAGCTCGGGGAGGCGTATCTGCACGGCATGAACGGGATCGCGGAGGCGGTACGGCAGGTGCGGGGGACGTCCGTCAATCAGGTGGCCGGGGCCGAGCGGGTGCTCGTCACGGCGGGGACGGGGGTGCCTACGTCGGGGTTGGTGCTGGGGGTGGATGGGTGAGGGTGGCCCGGCCCCGCCGGGGGTGGCGCGTGGCCCCCGTACACCCAGGGCAGGTGTCTCAGGGACTCACCCTCAGTACCTGGGGGCCGCTCCTCCACCTTCAGTAGGTGGGGTTCGCCCTACTCCTACAACCTGAGGGGGAGCCGTCTTCGGGACCTGCGGCCGATCCGCCGATGTGGGGCTCACTCCTAGCGTGGAGCCATGACCACACCCGTCTGCACCAGCGCTTCGACCGCAGCTGCACCGGCGACGCGGACCAAGCCGACCCTGCCCCTGTCGGGCCTTGCGAACATGGCGGCCCTGTCGTACCCGTCGTTCTCGGCGTATGTGAAGGCCCGCCAGCCGGTGCTGCTGCGGACCGCCCGGTCGCTGACCACGAATCCGAACGACGCCGAGGACCTGCTGCAGACCGCGCTCGCCAAGACGTACGTCGCCTGGGAGCGCATCGAGGACCACCGGGCACTCGACGGCTATGTACGCCGCGCGCTGCTGAACACGCGTACGTCGCAGTGGCGCAAGCGCAAGGTGGACGAGTTCGCGTGCGACGAACTGCCGGAGCCGGAGGCCGTGCAGAGTGCCGACCCGGCCGAGCAGCAGGCGCTGCACGACGCGATGTGGCGGGCGATCATGAAGCTGCCGGCGCGGCAGCGGGCGATGGTAGTCCTCAGGTACTACGAGGACCTCAGCGAGGTGCAGACCGCCGAGGTCCTCGGGGTCTCGGTGGGTACGGTCAAGTCGGCGGTGTCCCGGGCGCTCGGCAAGCTCCGCGAGGACCCCGAGCTGGAGCCCGTGAGGTGACTCCGCCCGTTCCTCACGGGGTTCTCCCGGAGGATCAACTCCGGGGCCACGCATGACCTTTATGGGGGATCTACCGGGGGCCCACTAGGGTTTTGATCAGGGTTCTCACTGATCGATCATCCCGATCCCTAGTGACATACCGCCCGGTATGTGCGCAGAATCAGCACAACCGTTACCACCGCGTAGGCAGAGCCGCCCCGGGAGGACGCCGTGCTGAGCACCATGCAGGACGTACCGCTGTTGATCTCCAGGATTCTGACCCATGGGTCGAGGGTCCACGGGACGTCGCAGGTGATCACCTGGACCGGCGAGGGCGAGCCCCACCGCCGTTCCTACGCCGAGATCGGCGCCCGCGCCGCCCAGCTGGCGCACGCGCTGCGCGACGACCTCGCGGTCGAGAACGGCCAGCGGGTCGCGACGCTGATGTGGAACAACGCCGAGCACGTCGAGACCTACTTCGCGGTCCCCTCCATGGGCGCCGTCCTGCACACCCTGAACCTGCGTCTGCCTCCCGAGCAGCTCGCCTGGATCGCCAACCACGCCGCCGACCGCGTGGTCATCGCCAACGGCTCGCTGCTCCCCCTCCTCGCGCCGCTCCTGCCGTACCTCAAGACCGTGGAGCACGTCATCGTCTCCGGTCCGGGCGACCGCTCGGCGCTCGCCGGCGCGACCGGGGTCCAGGTGCACGAGTACGAGGACCTGCTCGCCGGGAAGCCGACCACGTACGACTGGCCCGAGCTGGACGAGCGCTCGGCCGCAGCCATGTGCTACACCTCCGGCACCACCGGCGACCCCAAGGGCGTCGTCTACTCCCATCGCTCGATCTATCTGCACTCCATGCAGGTCAACATGGCCGAGTCCATGGCCCTGACCGCCTCGGACCTCGCGCTCCTGGTCGTCCCGCAGTTCCATGTGAACGCCTGGGGCCTCCCCCACGGCACGTTCATGTCCGGCGTCAACATGCTGATGCCCGACCGGTTCCTGCAGCCCGCCCCCCTCGCCGAGATGATCGAGTCGCTGAAGCCGACGTACGCCGCCGCCGTCCCCACCATCTGGCAGGGACTGCTCGCCGAGCTGAACGCCCGTCCGCGCGACGTCGCTTCCCTCACCCAGGTCACCATCGGCGGCTCCGCCTGTCCGGCCTCCCTCATGGCGGCCTTCGACAAGCTGGGCATGCGCGTCTGCCACGCCTGGGGCATGACGGAGACCTCCCCGCTCGGTACGGTCTCCCGGCCGCCGGCCCATGTGGAGCCGGACTCGGAGGAGGAGTTCGCGTACCGGCTCACCCAGGGCCGCTTCCCCGCCTCCGTCGAGGCCCGCCTCACCGGCCCGGGCGGCGAGCGTCTGCCGTGGGACGGCAAGTCGGCCGGTGAGCTGGAGGTGCGCGGACCGTGGATCGCGGGTGCGTACTACGGCGGCCCGGGCGCCGACCCGCTCCGCCCCGACGACAAGTTCAGCGAGGACGGCTGGCTGAAGACCGGCGACGTCGGCACCATCACCCCCGACGGCTTCCTCACCCTCACCGACCGCGCCAAGGACGTCATCAAGTCCGGCGGCGAGTGGATCTCCTCGGTGGAGCTGGAGAACGCCCTCATCGCCCACCCGGAGGTCGTCGAGGCCGCCGTCGTCGCCGTGCCGGACGAGAAGTGGGGCGAACGCCCGCTCGCCATCGTGGTGTTGAAGGAGGGCTCCACGACCGACTTCGAGGCCCTCCGCTCCTTCCTCGCCGAGGACGGCAAGATCGCCAAGTGGCAGCTGCCGGAGCGCTGGACGCTGGTCGAGTCGGTGCCGAAGACCACGGTCGGCAAGTGGGACAAGAAGCTGCTGCGCAAGCAGCACGCGGAGGGCGGGCTGGACGTCACGAAGATCTGACGTCCGTCTGACGTCCGTCTGACGTCCGTCTGACGTCCGTCTGGCGAAGGTAGGACCTCACCAGAGTCGGCTTGGGGCACTGTTTCACGTGAAACAGTGCCCCAAGTGTTGTGAGGGGAGCTTGGCTCGGCGTTGGATCGGTAGGGCCGGTGGCTCAGTTCGTACCGACTCGTGCCAAGAGGTCCACGATCCGGGTCTGGACCTCGGCGCTGGTCGAGCGCTCGGCGAGGAACAGGACCGTCTCACCCGAGGCCAGGCGTGGCAGTTCGGACTGGTCGACGGCGGCGGTGTAGACGACGAGCGGGGTGCGGTTCAACTGGCCGTTCGTCCGCAGCCAGTCGACGATCCCGGCCTGGCGGCGGTGCACCTGGAGCAGATCCATCACCACCAGGTTGGGCCGCATCTGCGCGGCGAGGGTGACGGCGTCGGTGTCGGACGCGGCCCGGGCGACCTGCATGCCCCGCCGTTCCAGCGTCGCGGTCAGGGCGAGCGCGATCTCCGCGTGCTCCTCGATCAGCAGCACACGCGGCGGGTGCTGCTCGGAGTCACGCGGTGCGAGCGCCTTGAGCAGGATCGCCGGGTCGGCCCCGTACGCCGCCTCACGCGTCGCCTGCCCGAGCCCCGCCGTGACGAGCACGGGGACCTCGGCGGCCACGGCGGCCTGACGCAGTGACTGGAGCGCGGTGCGGGTGATGGGCCCGGTCAGCGGATCGACGAACAGCGCGGCCGGGAAGGCGGCGATCTGGGCGTCGACCTCCTCGCGGGAGTTCACGATGACGGGACGGTAGCCGCGATCGGTGAGCGCCTGCTGCGTCGACACGTCCGGCGCGGGCCACACCAGCAGCCGACGCGGATTGTCCAGCGGCTCCGGCGGCAACTCGTCGTCCATCGGCTGCGGATGAGGCCGGTCGGGGACCTCCACCGCGCCACCGGGACCGTCGAGCGGCTCCGGCCCCTCGTCCGCGTCCTCGTCGGGTGCCCCTATGGCGTACGACCGCCCGGCCCCGTCGGTCCGCCCGAGCAGCCGGGACTGCCCGGCGAGGGAGGGTTGCGGCGGAAGTGGGACCTGCCCGGCGAGGGACGGCTGAGCGGGGAGGGGCACTTGGCCTGCGAGCGAGGGCTGGGCCGGGAGCGGCGCCTGCCCCGCGAGGGAGGACTGTCCAGCGAGGGAGGACTGCGCCGTCTGCTGGGGTCGGCCCGGCTGTTGTCCCGCCTGGGCCGGGAGCGGGGTCTGACCTGTGGCGCCCCCGGTGGCCTGGCCGGGCTGAGGATGCGGCCGGGCGCCCGACTCCGAGCGCTCGGCGGCCGGCTCGGGCGGTGTGCCCAGCTTGCGGCGCCGCCCGGAGCCACCGGGCTGGTTCGGGGCGGGGGTCGAACCGGGCTGCGGCTGCGGCTGAGCCGGGGCCTGCTTCTGCGCCCCGGGCTGCCCCTGGAGGGCACCCTGACGCGTGAACGGGACGCCCTGTCCGAGCGTGCGCACGCTGAACGCCCGCCCCTGGGTCGAGTTGGGGTCGAGGGGGGCGGAAGGGGTGCCACCGGAAGCGGCCGGGGTGGCTGCTGCGGCTGTGGCTGCGGTGGGTGCCGTGGGTGCCGTGGGTGTGGCCGGTACGGCTTCGGCGGGCAACGGCTGTGCGGCACGCGGCTGTTGCCGCACGGCACGCTCGGGCGGGAGAGGGGTGCCCGAGGAGGGAGTGGACTGCGGAGGCAGCGGGGCCTGCGCGGCCTGGGCTGCCACGGGGACACCCAAGCCGGAGGTGTCCTGGCGGGGGTCCGGCCAGGCCTGCGGCTGCGGTCGCGCGGCCCCGGGCACACCTTGGGCCGGGCCGGGCTGGGGCCCACCCGGGACCGATCCCTGCGGAGGCACGGGCTGGGGGGCGGCGCCCTGCGCGGGCGTCGGCTGGGGGGCGCCCTGCGGCGGTACGGCACCGCCTTGCGCGGCGCCGGGCTGAGGACCCGCGACCGCGGCGGCGACGGGTTGCTGACCGGGGACTGCGGCTTGCGGGGCCGCCGGCTGCTGACCGGGAACTGCGGCCTGCGCGGCTACCGGCTGCTGACCGGGCGCTGCGGCCTGCGTTGCCACCGGGTGCCGGCCAGGGACGGCGGCTTGCGCGCCCAGGGCCTGAGGCCCACCCCCGAGCCCCTGCGCTGCCACCGGCTGCGGGGCGCCCGGAACACCTTGCGCGGGCACGGGCTGGCCGACGCCCTGGGCAGGCACCGGCTGCCCGGCCCCTTGGGCAGACACGGGCTGAGCCGCACCTACGGGAACGGGCTGAGCGGCGGCCCCCGGAACTCCCTGCGCGGGCACCGGCTGTCCGGGTACGCCCTGCGCGGGCACCGGCTGCCCCGGCAGACCCTGTGCGGGAACAGGCTGGCCGGGAACTCCCTGCGCGGGAACGGGCTGCCCCTGTGCTCCCTGCGCCTGTACGGACCCCAGCTGGCCGGGAACCCCTTGTGCGGGCACCGGTTGCCCCGGCCCACCCTGCGGCGGAATCCCCTGGCCGGGCGGAATCCCCTGCCCAGGCGGAATCTGCGCCGGACCGGCCTGCGTGGGCGCACCCGTCGCCCCGGCGTCACCCTGCTGCGGGGCGGGCCGTACCGCCCGACGGCGGCCGGTAGGCGCGGCCACCGGGTGCGGTTGTGGCGGGGTGTGGTCGTCGGAGGGGTCGTGCAGCGCGGCGTCATGGCGACCGTCGTCCACACCACCGGCGGGGGCACCCGGCACCTGCCCTGCGGCGAGGGCCTGTCCGGCAGCGGCCGCATGGCCCGGCGGCAGAGCCTGCCCCACACCGGCCTGGTTCGCGGCGAGGGCCTGTCCGGCAGCGGCCCCCTGGCCCTGGGCGACCTGCGGCTGTGCGACACCGACGGCGGGCACGAGCCCCTCGGCAGGCACCGGGTTCGCGCCGGGCACAGGTTGCCCGGCGGGCATCGGACCGCCGGGCAGCGCGGGCAGACCGGCCGCAGCGGGCGTACCGACCGCACCGACCGCACCGGCCGCAGCAGGCGTACCAGCCGTACCTGGCGCACCGACCGCACTCTGCCCCACGACCGCACCGTGCCCCACGGCCGTCCCTTGCCCTACGACGGCCCCTTGCCCTCCCGCGCCTTGCCCTCCAGCCGCGCCCGGCCCCCCGACCGCGCCCTGGGCCGCCGCAGGCACCGGTACCGGCCCCAGCGCCGCAGGGCCCTGCTCGTACTCGGGCCCGCGGTCCGCCTCAGCAGGCGGCAGCGCGAAAACCGCCCGCCCACCGGTCTCGGGCGCGGCGGCACGCTCCTCGGCGTTGGCCAGAGCCCGCCGACGCCGCCCGGTGGGCCGGGAGCCCTCACCGTCCTGGGAGCCACCGTCGGCACCGTTCGCCGTCGTATCGGCAGACCCCGAAGAAGAGCCCGCATGGGAACCCGAACCCGGGCCCCCGGCCGGACCGGCGGGCAGCGCGGGCGGCAACGCGTTCTGCGGCGCGGCCTCCCGCCGCGCACGCCGTCCGCTCGGCGCGGGCACACCCTGCGGCGGTACGGTCCCGCCCAGCCCGTTGGCGGCGGCAGCGGCCCCGGCCGCGTGCTCGGCGGCGGTCACCACGGCACCCTCGGCGGCCACCGCTTCGCCCGTGCCCTCGGCACCCTCCGCCCTGGCGGTCCGCCCACGGCGCCGCCCGCTCCCACCGGCACCCTCGACCTCATCGGCCGCGGCGCCCTCGCCGACGGGGGCGCCGCTCGCGGCCGGTTCCTCGGCCCGCCGCCGACGCCGCCCGGTCGGGGCGGCGGCCGGCGCGGCCTCCGCCTCGGGCGCGTCCTCGCTCTCCAGGAACGCGTCCACGGAAGACCGCCGCCCCCGACGACGCCCACTCCCGGAAGCGGAAGCCTGCTCGGGCAGCGCGCCCTCGGCCCCCGCCGCCGTATGGTCGGCCCCGTCATCCACCTCGACGCCGGCGGCGGGCGCGGCCTGGACCGGAACGGCCCCCGCGCCACCGCCCAGCGGCACCTCCAGCACATACGCGCTGCCGCTCATCCCCGGCACCTCGTGCGTCTGGAGCACACCGCCGTGCGCCCGCACGATCCCCTGGACGATCGGCTGATGCACCGGGTCTCCCCCGGCGTACGGCCCGCGCACCTCGATGCGTACGACCTCGCTGCGCTGGGCGGCCGCCACGACGACGGTGTTGTCCATGTAGCCACCGGCGGACATGGGCGCGTTGCCCGTGGCGTCGACGCCGGCGACGTCCGCGATGAGATGGGCCAGCGCGGTGGCGAGCCGGACCTGGTCCACCTCGGCCTCGATGGGCGGCGCGTGCACCGCGAACTGCACCCGCCCCGGCCCGATCAGCTCCACGGCCCCGTCGACACCGGCCGCGACGACCGCGTCGAGCATGACGGCCGTACGGACCAGATCGTCCTCACCGGCGTCGATCCGCTGATAGCCGAGCACGTTGTCGATGAGCGTGGTGATCCGCGAGTACCCGGCGGTGAGGTGGTGCAGCACCTGGTTGGCCTCGGGCCACAGCTGCCCGGCGTCGTCGGCCGCGAGGGTGCCCAGCTCACCGCGCAACTGCTCCAGCGGACCGCGCAGGGAGGTGCCCAGCACGGCGAGCAACTGCTCATGCCGGGCGGCCAACGCCTCGTACCGGTCCTTCTCCCGCTCCCCGAGCGCCGCGTACCGCTCGTCACCGGCGGCGAGTTCCTCGGCGTGCGCCTCTGCCAGCTCGGTCAGCTCGGCGGTGTGCTCCTCGCGGATCTTCTCGATCTTCTCCGCGTGTTCCTCGGCGAGCCGCTCCAGCTCCTCCGCGTGCGCCTCGGCCTCGGCGTCCTTCTCCTCGGCGAGCTTGTCGTACGGCCGCCGGTCGGTGAACGTCATCACGGCGCCGACGAGCTGCTCCCCGTCACGCACCGGCGCGGTCGTCAGATCGACCGACACCTTCTCGCCGGCCTTCGACCACAGCACCTGCCCGCGCACCCGGTGCTTGCGCCCCGACTTCAACGTATCGGCGAGCGGCGACTCGGCGTACGGGAAGGGCGAGCCGTCCTCACGCGAGTGCAGCACGAGCGTGTGCAGTTCACGCCCGCCGAGATCACTGGCCCGATACCCCAGTATCTGAGCGGCGGCCGGATTGACGAGCACGATCCGCCCGTCCGTATCGGTCCCCACCACGCCCTCGGCGGCGGCCCGCAGAATCATCTCCGTCTGCCGTTGCGAACGCGCGAGTTCGGCCTCGGTGTCGACGGTCCCCGACAAGTCACGCACGACCAGCATCAGCAGCTCGTCATTGGCGTACCCGTAACCGTCGTACGCCTGCTGCCCGTTCTCCAGATTCGCGCTTGTGACTTCGACGGGGAACTCACTGCCGTCGGTGCGGCGGGCGGTCATACGGGTCGGCTTGGTCCGCCCGGTCGGGTCGATGCTGTCGGGCCGCCGCATGGACCCGGGGATGAGCCGGGAGTCGAACTCGGGCAGCAGATCGAGCAGTCCGCGCCCGACGAGAGCGGTCCCCGGGGTCTCGAAGGCCTCAAGGGCGATGGTGTTGGCGTTGACGACGGTGCCGTTGGCGTTGACCAGCACCAACGCATCGGGCAGCGCGTCCAGTATCGCTGCGAGGCGAGCAGCGCCTCGGGATGGCCTGCTGCTCACGAGACGCTTCCTCCCTGTTACCGCACCTTGCCGACCGCCGAGGCCATCTTGCCAACCGCCCCGCAACGTGTCACGCGAGGGAGTCTACGGGCAGAGGTTGCGCTCGCGACGCCGGATGAGAGGGAGGTCGCACACCGATCATGCGGAGAACCGGCGACCGCGAGGAGGGTGACGCCGTGACCGTGCGTTTTGCCGAACGACGGCTGTGGCGGGCCATATGACCGAGGGCCACCGGGACATATGTACGGCCGCCGAGGCCTCCTGATCGTTCTTATCGGTCGCCGCGCAGGTCGCTCCGGTGACTGTACGGAACGGGTCGTGATGTCCAGCCGGAGACGGCGCCGATACGTATCGGAAGAGGAAACGGGCCGACGTATCAAGAAGAGGAGACTGGCCGGCGGCTATGCGCTGAGGGAGGGGAGGAGGGGTACGAGGTCGTCCCAGCGGGCGATCTCGCAGCCGTTGCCGCGGTCGAAACGGGCGTCGACGCGGCGGCCGGCCCAGGTGCCGGTGACGTGCGCGGTGGCCGGCCCCCCGTACTGCATCGTGCAGACGGTGCCGGAAGGGACCGGGGCGAAGGGGTCCTTGCCCCAGGTGGTACGCCGATCCAGCCGCGCGCAGGCGTCCTGGACGCGCGGATGACTGCCCCCCTCGGGATGGCACCGCAATTCGAACGTCCCGTCGGCGCCGCCCCCGGCCCCTCGCACGGTGAGGACCAGCCGATCACCGCCTTCGGCGGCGTACGCGGCACCGGGGAGCGCGGGGGCGAGGCTGCCGACGGTGGCGGCGGTGAGGGAGGCGACGCCGAGGAGGAGCCGGCGGAGGGCGGGGCGGGTGCGGGGAGGGCTCTGCAACATGACCTGACTAACGTCACGGGGGCCACACGGTTGCGCGGCGGGGCCCTCCGCCCGCCGACCACTCCGGACGCGCGATACGGCTTTGCCCTGCGGCCTCTCCGCCTAGTACCGTGGGAGCCGATTGGTGACGGCCCGCAAGGCTGTGTCATCATCTGCACGCACCACTCGCGCTCGCGCGCGGGAGGTTGTGCTGGAGGCGTCGCCTAGTCCGGTCTATGGCGCCGCACTGCTAATGCGGTTTGGGCCTTAAAGCCCATCGAGGGTTCAAATCCCTCCGCCTCCGCGCATGATCACCGAAGCCCCGGTCCACTGGACCGGGGCTTCGTCGTTCCCGCCACCACGGACCGCCTCTCAAGCCATTCCCCCAGGTCACAAGGGGTGCGGCAAACGGATTTCACATGACGACGGCAGTCATGTAATGTTCTTCCTGTCGCCGGGAGCGGGCCGAAAGGACCGGGACCAGCACAAAGCAGAACAAGCACTCGTAGCTTAACGGATAGAGCATCTGACTACGGATCAGAAGGTTGCAGGTTCGAATCCTGCCGAGTGCACGCAGGCGAGAGGCCCCGGAGAGATCCGGGGCCTCTCGCGTTTGTTGCCTGACGGCGCCCCTCCGTCGCCGACTTGATCCGGGTTACTGCACGTCCACGAAGTCGCCGGTCGCCTTCGCGGGTGGGGTCGTGGATGTGCCGGTGAAGTTCCAGCGCCAGTAGCCGTCCGTGGAGGCGGGGGCCGTGGTGGTCAGGGTGCCGGTGCTGGAGGTGTTCACCGTCTTGATGGTGGTGTAGGTCGTGGTGCCGGCCTTGCGGAACTGGAGTTTCGCGGGCTGGTTGGTGTAGCCCCGGTAGTCGAGGGTGTCCCAGTTGGCCCGGGTGAGCTTGCCGGTGATCGTCAGCGTCTTGCCCTTGGCGATCGGCTCGGGGCTCGCGTTGACGGTGAGCTTGGAGTGCCGCTGGAGGCGGGTCGTGGTGTGGGCCCACCGCTCCGTCCAACTGTCGTCATTGGCCGACACCCAGAATCCGACCTTCCAGGTGCCGGCGTCGGCGTTCGTGAGCCACCAGTCCGGTTCGAAGGTGAACGTCTTCGAGCAGGTGGAGGTCGTCGGGCTCGAAGCCACGCAGTCCGCCGGGGTCGTGTCCTCGTTGGGCACGATGTAGTCGGTGGCGCTGTAGTACGGGTCCGAGCCGTCCGGGCCTCGCCAGAGGTAGAAGTCCGCGTCCCAGATGCCCGACGGGTCCGTGGCCGTCACCGCGACCGTGATCGTCTTGTCGGTCGTGTCGATCACGATGCTCTTGCCCCCGTTGACCTTGAGGCTCGTGATCTGGATGTCGCCCACGGTCTCGTCCGCCTGGGCGCCGGGGGCGGCGAGGCCGGCCAGTGTGGCCACGGCGATGAACACGGCAGAGGCGGCGCGCTTGCGCATGGATCTCCTTCGCCGGGCGATGAGGTTCCGGTGGTGGTGGCCGCTGCCCCGGCATGCCGTGCTCGGTGCCACTCTCGTCCCCCGGTTCTCGTCCCCCGGCTCACATTGCGATGACTCGGGCACAGCCTTCACACAGGCTGCTCGCAGTGTTCAGCGCATCAGGGTGTTCGAACGTCACAGGTGGGGAGGCGTGGGAGGGGGAGAGGAGGGGGTCCCGTGGGGACTGTCGCTGGAAGGGTCAGGGGATGAAGGCGGCCATCATCAAGGTCAGGGGCATGAAGATCAACGCCGTGGCCAGTGCCCAGCCGACCTTCCAGGACGAGGCGTCGCCGGCTTTTACGCACAGGGGTGCCATCAGGGCGGCGTAGAGGGCGAACGCCACCGGAATGAGGGCCATCTTCCGCTCCTTCGGCACCTGTTGGATCGAACGGCAACGGCAGGCAGTGGCAACGGCGTGAGACATCTTGGCATGGAATTGAACGGGTTCAAATCGCTTGCGTGGTGGTGGCTTCTGCCGTCCTTCCTGTTTTCGCAGGTCAGCGCCGTTGTCAGTGGGGTCCTCTAATGTCGTGAGGGATGGCACGGGCATGGAGATGTACGGGGCTGCGGTGGGGTGTGGACGGGGCCTCGCTGGGGTGGGAGGGCGGGCGGCGGAGTCCGTTGAGCAGGGGGAAGGCGGTTGCCTTTGGGGTGGTGGGCGGTACGCGGCGGGTCTGTGTGGGGGCTCGGGGGAACGCGTGTGCTGTGCGGGCCGAGGTGTCGGGGCGGAGTACGGGGGCGCGGTGTGAGGAGTGCGCTCGGCTGGACCGGGCGCACTCCGTGGCCGCCGATGGGGTCGCCGATGATCCGCGGGCATATCACGTGTATCTCGCCTGGTTCGGGCCGGGAATGGTGAAGGTCGGGATCACGGCGGTCGAGCGGGGGACGGCTCGGCTGCTGGAGCAGGGGGCCGTGTGCTTCGCCTGGCTCGGGCGGGGGCCGCTCATGGCGGCGCGGCGGGCGGAGGAGATGGCGCGGGCCGGGCTGAAAGTGCCGGATCGGATTCCGTATGCCGAGAAGCGGGCGGTGAGGGCCGCGCTGCCCGAGAAGGGGGAGCGTGCCGGGGAGTTGGAGGAGCTGCATCGGAGGGCTCTCGGGGTGTACGGGTGGCCCGAGTCGCTTGAGGCCGTGGCGTTTCGGGCGGTCGACCACGCCGGGGTGTTCGGGCTTGAGGGGCTGCCCGTCGCCGACGGTGTCGTGAGTGAGCTGGTCGCGGGTGGGGGCGTGGGGGGTGAGGTGATCGCCGTCGCCGGGCCCGATGTCCATCTCGCCACGGGGCGTGGGGTCGTCGTACTCGATACGCGGCTCATGGCCGGGTGGGAGCTCACCGGGCTGGTGGCGGGGGATGCGTGGGATGAAGTGACGGTTCCCGTAAGGGAGTTGGAAGGAGGGCGGGGTGTGCAGGACGGGCTGTTCTGAGGGGGCGACCTACGGCAGAGTGGTGACATGAGTGATCAGCCGATAGCGCCTGTTGCCGGATATGAACCTCCGTACTACGCCGTGGTGTTCACCGCCCTGCGGACCGCCGATCAGAGCGGGTACGCGGAGACCGCCGAGCGGATGGAGGCGATGGTGAAGGAGGTGCCGGGGTATCTGGGGATGGATCAGGCACACACGCCGGGTGGGCTCTCCATCACCGTGTCCTACTTCCGGGACGCCGACGCCATCGAGCGGTGGCGGAGCGACGTCGAGCATCAGGCCGCGCAGAAGCGGGGGCGGGCCGAGTGGTACGAGAGCTACAGCCTGCATGTCGCCAAGGTCGAGCGGAGTTATGACTTCGTACGGGAGGGGGAGGAGCGGCGGGCGGAGGAGGAGGGAAGGGGCGGGCGGGAGTAGGGGCAGGGGGAGTGGGCGGCGGGGTGCGAATCATGACGGGGGTCGTATAAGGGTGGGGTCAGGGTGAGGGCCGGGCAGGGTTTTCTGTGATCCACAAGCTGTGAGCCCGCCATGCGGTGCCTCGGCGAAGTCCGTGGAAAAGGGCTGGTCAGCCAGGCTGGTGTCCGAGAAGTCGGGGATGTTCCCAGGGGTTGCCTGAGAGGCGCCTGTGCGTTTCTTAGAAAAATCACAGGTTCCCGAAAGGGTGTTCTCAGGGCGTCCCGACAAGGTGTCCAGCATGACCACGACCTCGCCCCAGGGGCGCACCGAACTGCTGAGGCCGGACGGGAGCCCCGTCCGAGTGCTTGTGGTGGACGACGAGCTGTCGATCACCGAACTGCTGTCCATGGCCCTGCGCTATGAGGGATGGCAGATCCGGAGTGCGGGCGATGGCACGGGTGCCATCCAGACCGCCCGCGACTTCCGCCCTGACGCCGTCGTCCTGGACATGATGCTCCCGGACATGGACGGCCTCACCGTCCTCGGGCGGCTGCGGCGTGAGCTGCCGGATGTGCCGGTTCTCTTCCTGACCGCGAAGGACGCGGTGGAGGACCGTATCGCCGGGCTCACCGCCGGCGGTGACGACTACGTCACCAAGCCGTTCAGCCTCGAAGAGGTCGTCGCGCGGCTGCGCGGGCTGATCCGACGGTCCGGTGCCGCCGATCGGCGGTCGGATTCCGTGCTGGTCGTGGGTGACCTCATGCTCGACGAGGACAGCCACGAGGTCTCGCGGGGCGGGGACAACATCCACCTCACCGCCACCGAGTTCGAACTGCTGCGGTTTCTGATGCGAAACCCCCGACGGGTGCTCAGCAAAGCGCAGATACTTGACCGTGTTTGGTCGTACGACTTCGGTGGGCAGGCGAACGTGGTCGAGCTGTACATCTCCTATCTGCGGCGGAAGATCGACGCCGGGCGGGAGCCGATGATCCACACCCGGCGTGGCGCCGGTTACCTGATCAAGCCCGCCGCGTCATGAGCGGACGACGACGGACGCGTACGCAGAGGCAGCCCCAGCTGAAGCTGAGGCGAGGAAAGCGGCAGCCGCGCACGCTGCGTACGCGGCTCGTCGTCTCCGCGGTGGCGTTGATCGCGGTGGTGTGTGCCGTCATCGGGACGGTGACGACGGTCGCGCTGCGCTCGCATCTGTATGAGCAGCTCGACGACTCGGTGAGCGAGGTGCTGGGGCGTGCCGCGGGCAAGGGTCCCAACGACGCGCCCCCGGCGACCGCGAAGCCCGGCGAGGGCCAGCCCGGCGAGGAGGACCCCAACAAGAAGGTCACCGGCCCGCCGGACCTGGAGGACTTCGTCACCAGGGGCCCGCAGCAGATGATCGGCACCATCGCGGCCAAGGTCGAGAACGGCACGGCCGCCGAGGGCATGGTCGGCAAGAAGTCGACGTCCGACAACGGCGTCACCGGTGCCACCGCCTACGCGCTCGACAAGACCCAGCTCGCCGAGATCAACGACGTCCCCAGGGACGACAAGGCGCACACCATCACCATCACCGGGCTCGGCGAGTACCGCGTGGAGTACCGCAGCGGTGACAACGGCGACTACTACGTCGCCCTGCCGACCACCGATGTCACCAACACCCTCAACACCCTCATCGTCGTGGAACTCAGCGTCACCGGCGCCGGCCTCATCGCCGCCGGGATCGCCGGGTCCGTGCTCGTCGGTGTCGCCCTGCGCCCGCTGCGGAAGGTGGCGGCCACCGCCACCCGGGTCTCCGAGCTGCCCTTGCACACCGGTGAGGTGACGCTCAACGAGCGGGTGCCCGCGGCCGAGACCGATCAGCACACCGAGGTGGGGCAGGTCGGGGCCGCGCTCAACCGGATGCTCGACCACATTCACAGCGCCCTGCACTCGCGGCAGGAGAGCGAGATGCGGGTACGGCAGTTCGTGGCGGACGCCAGTCATGAGCTGCGTACGCCGCTGGCCTCCATCAGGGGGTATGCGGAGCTGACCCGTCGAGGGCGGGAGGAGATCGGGCCCGATACGCGGCACGCGCTGGGTCGGATCGAGTCCGAGTCCGGGCGGATGACGCTACTCGTCGAGGATCTGCTGCTGCTGGCGAGGCTCGATGCCGGGCGGCCGCTTCAGTTCGAGCAGACCGATCTCATCCCTCTCGTCGTGGACACCGTCAGCGACGCCCGCGCCGCCGGGCGGAACCATCAGTGGCGGCTCGATCTGCCGGACATGCCGGCGCTGGTGTCGGCCGACGCGGCGCGGCTGCAGCAGGTGCTCGTCAATCTGCTGGCCAACGCCCGTACCCACACACCGCCGGGGACCACGGTCACCGCGCGGGTGCAGCGGCGCGGGGCCTGGATGTGTGTGGACGTCGAGGACGACGGGCAGGGGATTCCTCCGGAGTTGCTGCCGCATGTGTTCGAGCGGTTCGCGCGAGGGGACTCGTCCCGGTCCAGGGCCTCCGGGTCCACCGGGCTCGGGCTCGCCATCGTGCAGGCCGTCGCCGACGCGCACGGCGGTGCCGTGACCGTCGACAGCGTGCCCGGCAGGACCGTCTTCACCGTGCATCTGCCCGCTCTGGGCGGAGTCGTGCCCCTGCTCGACGACGCCGCCAACTGGCAGCTCGACGACATGGACTACGGCGTCGACCAGGACGTAACCGACGCAACAAACTGGCAATCGGACTCACAGGCACAGCACAGTGTGAGCACACGGGCATAACAGAGCGGCTCGCGAATGTAGTTGTCATGCGAACCGACTCTTCTCCCGGCACCCTGCCGGCGCGGGAGCACCTCCCGGCCGGAAACGCCGGTACGCCTGTCCTGGACGTAGTGATCCCCGTCTACAACGAGGAGAAGGACCTCCAGCCGTGCGTGCTCAGACTGCACGAGCACCTCGCGCGCACGTTCCCGTACGCGTTCCGCATCACGATCGCGGACAACGCGTCCACGGACACCACCCCGCAGGTGGCGCGGCGGCTGGAGACGGAACTCCCCGAGGTCAGGTCCTTCCGGCTGGAGCAGAAGGGGCGCGGTCGGGCGCTCAGGACCGTGTGGTCCGCGTCCGACGCGCCGGTCCTCGCCTATATGGACGTGGACCTCTCCACCGACCTGAACGCCCTGCTGCCGCTGGTGGCCCCGCTGATCTCCGGCCACTCCGACCTCGCGATCGGCTCCCGGCTGGCCCGGTCCTCCCGGGTGGTGCGCGGCCCCAAGCGCGAGTTCATCAGCCGGGCCTACAACCTGATTCTGCGGGGCTCGCTGCAGGCCCGGTTCTCGGACGCGCAGTGCGGGTTCAAGGCGATACGCCGGGATGTGGCCCAGGTGCTGCTGCCGCTGGTCGAGGACACCGGGTGGTTCTTCGACACCGAGATGCTGGTGCTGGCCGAGCGGGCCGGGCTCAGGATTCACGAGGTGCCGGTGGACTGGGTCGACGACCCCAACTCGACCGTGCACATCGTGAAGACGGCGACGGACGACCTCAAGGGCGTCTGGCGGGTCGGGAAGGCGCTGGCCACGGGATCGATCACACTCGACCGGCTCGCACGGCCGTTCGGGGACGATCCGAGGGACCGCGAGATCCAGGACGTACCGCGCGGGCTCGCCCGACAGCTTCTCGGGTTCTGTGTGGTGGGTGGCCTGTCCACGCTGTTCTACCTGCTTCTGTACAGCGGCTTCCGTACGTTCGCCGGGTCGCAGATCGCCAACGCGCTCGCCCTGCTGGTCTCGGCGATCGCCAACACGGCCGCCAACCGGAGGCTGACCTTCGGGGTCCGGGGCCGGGGCGGAGTCGTCAAGCATCAGGCGCAGGGCCTGGTGGTGTTCGGCATCGGCCTCGCCCTCACCAGCGGTTCGCTGGCCGCCCTCAACGCGGCGACCACCGACCCCGCGCACTCCACGGAACTGGCGGTACTCATCGCCGCCAACCTCGCGGCGACGGTGCTGCGGTTCCTGCTCTTCCGGGCGTGGGTGTTCCCCGACCGGCGTGACGGCTCCCCCGCCGAGGGGTCGACCGTCGTCGCCTCGCACCACCCCGCCCCGCACCACCCCACGTCCCACCACCCCGCCTCGCCCGTCTACACGACCGCGGCGGCGGTACGGCCGGGACAGCCGGGGCCGTACGGACACCAGGACCGGTTCCAGCCGACGGGCCCGTACTCCACCACGGCCACCACGGCCACTTCGGCCACCACGACCCAGTTCCGCGCCGGTGAAGTCGCGGACCGCACCTGGGGGGAGCCGACCATGCGGATGCGGCCGGTGCGCCCGCACGATCAGGATTCGAGGAACGCACGATGACCACGCAGTTCGAGACGACCAGCTATCAGGGGGGTGCGAGCCCCACGGGTCCCAGTGGGGGATCGCCCGCGAGCAACAGAACCGCCGTTCAGGAGCCGGTCGTTCAGGAGACCCTCGACGGTTACGGCACCCCCGGCACCCCCGGCACCCCCGGCACCCCCGGCACCCCCGACACCGCCCCCGGCTCCGGTGAGCCCAAGCAGCCCTTCGCCCGGCGACTGTGGCGGGGGCGCCCGGAGGACAACCGCTGGATTCGCCCCGGCTTCCTGCTCACCCTCCTCCTCATCGGCGGCCTCTACACCTGGAACCTCACGGCCTCCGGGTACGCCAACTCCTTCTACTCGGCGGCCGTTCAGGCGGGCAGCCAGTCCTGGAAGGCATTCTTCTTCGGCTCGCTGGACTCGGCCAACGCCATCACCGTCGACAAGCCCCCGGCCTCGCTCTGGCCGATGGCCCTGTCCGTACGGCTGTTCGGGCTGAACTCCTTCGCGATCCTGTTCCCGCAGGTCCTGATGGCCGTCGCCACCGCCGGGGTGCTGTGGGCGGCCGTACGCCGTCGCTTCAACGCCACGGCCGGCTTCATCACCATGGCGGTGTTCGCGCTCACGCCCGTCGCCGCGCTGATGTTCCGCTTCAACAACCCGGACGCGGCGCTCGCGCTGCTGATGGCCGCCGCGGTCTACTGCACCCTGCGCGCGATGGAGAAGGCGCAGACGAAGTGGCTGGTGTGGGCCGGTGTCGCCATCGGGCTCGCCTTCCTGGTCAAGACGCTGCAGGCCTTCCTGATCCTGCCGGTCCTCGCGATCGTGTACGTCGCCTTCGCGCCGGCCAGTTGGAAGAAGCGGGTCGGCCAGGTGCTGCTCGCCGGGCTCGCGATGATCGTCTCCGGCGGCTGGTGGGTCGCGATCGTCGAGCTGTGGCCGGCCTCCTCCCGCCCGTACATCGGCGGCTCGCAGAACAACTCCTTCCTTGAACTGACCTTCGGTTACAACGGACTCGGCCGTATCAACGGCGAGGAGACCGGCAGCGTCGGCGGCGGTGGCGGCAACGGCGGCGGCAACTGGGGCGAGACCGGCTGGGACCGGATGTTCAGCTCCAGCATCGGCGGCCAGATCTCCTGGCTGATCCCGGCCGCGCTGATCCTGCTGGGCGCCGCGATCTGGGCCACGCGGAAGCTGAAGCGCACCGACACCACCCGCGCCGCGTTCCTCCTCTGGGGCGGCTCGCTGCTGATCACCATGGTGATCTTCAGCTTTATGCAGGGCATTTTCCACGAGTACTACACCGTCGCCCTCGCCCCCTACATCGCGCCGGTGATCGGTATGGGCGCGGCACTGCTGTGGGAGCAGCGCGACAAGTACTGGGCCTCGATCACGCTGGCCGCCGCCATGACGGCGACCGCGGTCTGGGGTTATGTCCTCCTCAACCGTTCCTCCGACTATCTGCCCTGGCTGAAGTGGGTCGTGCTGGTCGGCGGTCTGGTCGCCGCGCTCGGCCTGATCTTCGTGGGCAAGCTCGGCAAGCAGCTGGCCATGGCGGTCGTGGGCCTCAGCGCCGTCGCCGCGCTGGCCGGTCCGACCGCGTACACGCTCACCACCCTGAACGAGGGGCACACCGGTTCGATCGTCACGGCCGGTCCGTCCGTGCAGGGCGGCCGAGGTGGCGGCCCCGGCGGCGGTGGCGGTGGCATGGGCGGCGGTCCTGGTGGCGGCGGTATGCCGGGCCAGAACCAGCAGGGCGGCCAGCAGGGCCAGCAGAACGGCCAGGGCGGCCAGAACGGCAACGGTCAGATGGGCCAGCCCCCGACCGGCGGCTTCGGCGGCGGCCAGAACAGCCAGCAGGGCCAGGGCCAGCAGAACCAGCAGAACGGCAACGGCTCCACCCAGAACCAGCAGCAGGGCCAGGGCAACGGCCAGACCCAGAACGGCGACGGCGGCGGCATGGGCGGCGGCGGTGGCGGCGGTATGGGCGGTCTGCTCAACGGCGCCGACGTCAGCGACGAGGCCAAGGAACTGCTGGAGAAGAACGCCTCGGACTACACCTGGGTCGCCGCCGCCATCGGCGCCCAGAACGCGGCGAGCTACCAGCTCTCCACCGGCGAACCGGTCATGGCCATCGGTGGCTTCAACGGCACCGACCCGTCCCCGACCCTCGCGGAGTTCAAGAAGTACGTGGAGGAAGGCAAGATCCACTACTTCATCTCCAGCGGCACCGGCGGTGGCATGGGCGGCAGCAGCGACGGCACCTCCTCGCAGATCAGCTCCTGGGTCCAGGAGAACTTCGAGACGGTGACCGTGGACGGGACGACCTTCTACGACCTGACGCAGCCGACGAGCGACAGCTGACGGCAGCCGACGGCGACTGGTCGGGGCGGTGCCCCGGGGTGAGGACGAACCCCCGGGGCACCGCCCTTTTTTGTCACGGCCCCTTTCGTACGCCGCTCGAACGCCGTTCGGAAGAGCCCCTGTCGTACGGCGTCGGAATGCGCGTTGTACGCCGTACAGGAGCTGTTCTACGGTGTACAGCATGTCGACCTCCGCCACGCCCGAGAGCACCGCTCTCCCCGGGACCCAAGGCCATCCCCAGCGGTGGCTCATCCTCGGTGTCATCTGCCTCGCGCAGCTCACCGTGCTGCTGGACAACACCGTGCTGAACGTGGCGATCCCGTCGCTCACCGAGGAGTTGGGCGCGGGCACCGCCGACATCCAGTGGATGATCAACGCGTACTCGCTGGTGCAGTCGGGGTTGTTGCTCACCGCCGGCAGCGCGGCCGATCGTTACGGCCGTAAGAAGATGCTGATCGCGGGGCTCGCGCTCTTCGGGATCGGCTCACTGGTCGCCGGACTCGCCCAGTCCACGGGGCAGTTGATCGCCGCGCGGGCCGGGATGGGGGTCGGCGGCGCGCTGCTGCTCACCACGACGCTCGCCGTCGCCATGCAGATCTTCGCGCCCGAGGAGCAGCCGAAGGCGATCGGGATCTGGAGTGCCGTCAATGCCCTTGGGTTCGCGGCGGGGCCATTGCTCGGCGGGTTCATGCTGGGGCACTTCTGGTGGGGGGCGATCTTTCTGATCAATCTGCCGGTCGCTGCGTTGGGGCTGGTGGCGGTGGTGGCGCTGGTGCCGGAGTCAAAGAATCCGCAGGGGGATCGGCCCGATCTGGTGGGTGCGCTGCTGTCCACGGTCGGTATGACGTCGTTGGTCTACGCGATCATCTCCGGGCCCGAGCATGGGTGGACGTCCGGTTTGGTGGTCGTCACGGCCGCCGTCGCCGTCGTCGTGCTCGCGGGGTTCGCGTACTGGGAGAGCGGGATTCCGTACCCCATGCTCGATCCGCACTTCTTCCGTGACCGCCGGTTCACGGGTGCCGTCGCCGGGGCCGTGCTCATCACCTTCGGGATGGGCGGGGCGCTCTTCCTGCTGACCCAGCATCTGCAGTTCGTGCTCGGTTACGACGCGCTGGAGGCGGGGCTGCGGACGGCGCCCCTCGCGCTGACCGTGGTCGTGCTCAACTTCTCGGGGCTGTCGGCGAAGTGGACGGTCAAGCTGGGGATGCCGGTGTCCATCGCGCTCGGGATGGTGATGATGTCGGCGGGGCTGGTGTCCATCGCGATGTTCTCGTCCGGGGGGTACGGCGGGACGCTGCTCGGGCTGGTGCTGATCGGGGTGGGGTGCGCGGTCGCCAATCCGGCGATGGCTCACGCGATCATGAGTGCGATTCCGCCGGCCAAGGCGGGGGTGGGGGCCGGGATCAACGGCACCCTCGCCGAGTTCGGGAACGGGTTGGGGGTGGCCGTGTTGGGGGCGGTGCTCAACTCGCGGTTCGCGGCGCTGATTTCTGTGGCGGCGGTTTCCCTGCCGGGGGCGTTGGCCGAGGCGGGGTCTTCGGAGGAGAGGGCGTTGGTGGTGGAGGCGTTTGCCTCCGGGTTGGAGAGCAGTTTGTTGGTGGGGGCGTTGGCTGTGTTGCTTGGGGGGTTGGTGGCGGCGGGTCTGCTGCGCAGGGCTGAGCGGGTGGGCGCCTAATAGCTCGGGGGTTCTGGTGTGTTTGCGGCTGACGGTGCGTCGTGGTTTCTCGCGCAGTTCCCCGCGCCCCTGAAAGGCTCGCTGCGCGACGCCTTTCATCGCTGCGCACCTAGCATCGTCACCAGTGCATGTACGTGATCGTGTTGGGAAGGTGCGGTGTCATGGCCGGTGCGGCCGGGCGGGGTGGTGAGGTTGTTCGGGCCAGTGTGTGGTTGGAGGAGGGGAAGGGGCGGCGGCGGGGTGGGCAGCCCAGTGGGCTGGATCGGGAGCGGATTGTCGGTGCCGCCGTGCGGTTGTTGGATGCCGAAGGGCTGGCCAAGTTCTCCATGCGGCGGCTGGCGGGGGAACTGGACGTCACCGCCATGTCCGTCTACTGGTACGTCGACACCAAGGACGACCTGCTGGAACTCGCCCTCGACCGTGTGTTCGGCGAGGTGGTGCTGCCCGGGGACGACTCCCATGAGGAGGGGGTCGGGGGCGGTGACGGGGACTGGCGGGAGCAGTTGCGCGGGCTCGCCAAGGAGTATCGGGCGCTCCTCGTCCGGCATCCCTGGGTCTCGCCGCTCGCCGGGACCTTCCTCAACATCGGGCCGCACTCCCTCGACTTCTCGCTCGCCGTCCAGCGCGTGATCCGCCGTACCGGTCTGCCCGCGCACGGCCAGACCGGGGCGATCGCGGCGGTCTTCCAGTTCGTGTACGGCTTCGGCACCATCGAGGGACACTTCGTCCAGCGGTCCGCCAGTGCCGGGATGACCCAGGAGGAGTACTTCCGGCACGCCATGAGCGCGGTCGCCGACGCGCCCCAACTCGGCGAGCTGGTCAAGCGGTCCGCGGACCTCATGGAGGCCCGGGGCGGCGACACCATCGAGGAGATGCGCGAACGGGACTTCGGCTACGCCCTGGACACCCTCATCACCGGCATCGAGGCGATGGTCGAACGGGGGTGAGCCCTGCGCAGCCCCGCTGATCCCCGCCGGGTGGCTCAGGCCTTGTCCTCGCCCTCCGCCAGCCGTGCCGGGAAGCCGCCGGTGGCCACCGGGCTCCACCTCTCCGGGGTGATCCGGATGATCGACTTGCCCTGCTTGACCATGGCCGCGCGGTACTCGTCCCAGTCGGGGTGCTCGCCGGAGATGTTCCGGAAGTACTCCACCAGGGGCTCGACCGAGTCCGGGGAGTCGATGACCTCCGCCGTGCCGTCGACCTGGACCCACGGGCCGTTCCAGTCGTCGCTCAGCACGACGACCGTCACCCGCTCGTCCCGCTTGGCGTTCCGTGTCTTGGCCCGCTCGGGGTAGGTGGAGACCACGATGCGGCCCGAGTCGTCCACGCCGCAGGTCACCGGGGAGGCCTGGTTGCCGCCGTCGCGGCGGTGGGTGAGGAGGATCGCGCGGTGACGGGGGCGGACGAAGTCGAGGAGTTCGTCTTGGGAGACCTTGGTGTTGGTCGCGATGTACGGTGCCATGGCGCTCAGCGTAGCCAGGGGGCGCCTAGTAGCTCGGGGGTTCGGGTGCGTTTGCGGCTGACGGTGCGTCGTGGTTGTTCGCGCAGTTCCCCGCGCCCCTTCCAGCGTTGGCCGGCAGTTGACAGTCACTCCTCCCGCACCGCCTGGATGTTCAGCTCCACCCGCAACGTCGTACCGATCGCCGCTATCCCCGCCTGCAGCACCTGGTTGTAGTTCATCGCGAAGTCCTCGCGGTGGAGTTCGGTTGTCGCGCGGAACGCGGCCCTTGTGCCGCCCCAGGGGTCTGGGCCGGTGCCCAGGTAGGTGAGGTCGAGGTCGACGGGGCGTACCACTCCGTGCATGGTCAGTTCGCCGTGGACCGTCCAGTGGTCCTCGCCGGTGGCCGGGGTCAGGCCGGTCGAGATGTAGGTGATCTCGGGGTGGTTGTCCGCGTCCAGGAAGTCCGGTGAGCGGAGGTGGTCGTCCCGCATGGTGTTGCCCGTGTCGATCGACGCCGCTCGGATCGCCGCCGTCACCCGGGATTTCGTGCCCTCGTCCGGCGTCGGGGCGATCTCGATCGTGCCCGTGAAGTCGGTGAAGCGGCCGTGCACGCTGGAGATGCCCAGGTGCCGGGCCACGGCCGCCACGGAGGAGTGGGCCGGGTCGATGGTCCAGGGGCCGGGCGGCGGCAGTTCGGTGCCGCCCAGCCGGGCCAGGGTCACCGTGCCGACCTCGGCCCGGCCGCTCGCCGTCACCAGGGCGCCGGCCGCGAACGGCGCGTAACCGACCGCCGTGACGATCACCGTGTACGCGCCGGGCGCGAGCGCCTCGGGGTCGCGCACCACCCCCTCGGCGTCCGCCTCCGCCCGTAGCACCTGCGTACCGGCCATGTCGGTCACGGTGACCACCGCGTGCGACACGGCCCACCCGTCCCGCGTACGGACCCTCGCGCTCAGCCCCGTCGGCCCCGTCGTCGCCGCCATCGGCCCACTCCTCACCGTTGTGCTCCGCGAACTACTCGCCGGGGTGGGCGAGTTCGATGTCGTGGCCGTCGACGCCCTGGCCGGTGACCGTCAACGCCGTGGCCAGCGGCGGGTAGCCGGTCGCGACCACCGAGTACTCGCCGGTGTCCAGGTCGGTGAAGGCGTACGCGCCGTCCGACCCGGTGGTGGCGGTGCCGACCAAGTTGCCCGCCGCGTCGACGAGGGTCACCCGGGCGTCGGCCAGGGGCCCGCCCGCCGCCCGTACGACGCCCTGGAGCCGGGCCCCGGCGGCCAGTTCGACCTCGATCCGGGTGATCCCAGTGCCGCCGATCTCGACCGGGAGGGCGCGCGGCCGGAACCCGTCGGCGTTCACCGCGACGGTCACGACCCCCGGCACCAACTCCCCGAAGCCGAACTCGCCCTGCTCACCGGTCATCCCGGTGGCCAGCACCTCCCCGCGCACATCGGTCACCACGACCATGGCGTTCTTCACCGGCAGCGCGGCCCCGGCCGCCCGCACGACCCCGGTCAGCCCGCTGGTACCGCTCAGCAGCACGTCGTACGAGACCGGCTCGCCGTTCACCACGATCGTGGACGCCTGCGGCTGGAAGCCGTCGGCCGCGGCGATCAGGACGTAGGAACCGGCGCCGGGCGCGTCCACCGCGTAGGACCCGTCCTCCCCCGCGACCGAACGGCCGAGCTGTCGGCCCCCGAGCGAGATGAGGGTGACGGCGGCCCGGGGGACGGGCACGTTCTCGGTGCCGCGCACATGACCCCGTACGGGGATGCCGGAGGGGGTGGGAGGAAGGGGTGCTCCCGCCCCGCCGGTCTCGTCGGACTGGGCCGTCTCGGCGAGCGCCGCCCAGCTGGGCACCTTCTCGGCGGCCGGGGCGGGCCCGGACGTCGCCGCCGGGGTCTCGGAAGTCGTACCCGGAGCCGGAGCCTTGGCCTCCACCGCCTGGGCCAGTGCCCCGCTCGTCCTCAGCGGGACCTCCTTGATGAAGACCGAGAAGAGGAGGGCGAGGACGGCGAAGGGGGCGGCGTAGAGGAAGACGTCGCCGATGCCGTGGCCGTACGCGCTCTCGATGACCGTGCGGATCGGGGTGGGCAGCGAGTCCAGGTCGGGGATCTCGCCGTGGCCCATCGACGAGCCGGAGACGCCCAGCTTGGCGAGGCCCTCCTCGGCGTAGTGGGTGATGCGGTGGCTGAGGACCGCGCCCAGCGCCGAGACGCCGATGGCGCCGCCGAGGGAGCGGAAGAAGGTGACGGTCGAGCTGGCGGCGCCCAGATCGGTGGGGGCCACCTGGTTCTGGGTGCAGAGGACCAGGTTCTGCATCATCATGCCGACGCCGAGCCCGAGCATCGCCATGAAGACCGCCACATGCCAGTACTCGGTGTCGTGGCGGAGGGTGCCGAGGAGGCCGAGGCCGGCGGTGACCAGTACGCCGCCCGCGATCAGCCATGCCTTCCAGCGGCCGGTACGGGTGATGACCTGGCCGGAGACGGTCGACGAGACGAACAGTCCGGCGATCATCGGGATGGTCATGACCCCGGACATCGTCGGGGACTTGTCACGGGCGAGCTGGAAGTACTGGCTGAAGAAGATCGTGCCCGCGAACATCGCGACACCGACGAAGAGCGAGGCGAGCGAGGCCAGCGCGATCGTGCGGTTGCGGAACAGCCGCAGCGGGATGATCGGCTCGCTCGCCTTCGCCTCCACGAGGAGGAACAGGCCCAGCAGGGCCACGGTGCCGCCGACCATCGCGTACGTCTGCCAGGAGACCCAGTCGTACTTGTCACCGGCGAAGGTCACCCAGATCAGCAGCAGGCAGACGGCGGCCGTGATGAGGAAGGCGCCCGCCCAGTCGACCTTGACCTTGCGCTTGACCACCGGGAGGTGGAGTGTCCGCTGCAGCACGATCAGGGCGACGATCGCGAAGGGCACGCCGACGTAGAAGCACCAGCGCCAGCCGAGCCAGTCGGTGTCGGTGATGACACCGCCGACCAGCGGGCCGCCGACCATCGCGGTCGCGAAGGTGGCGCCGAGGTAGCCGTTGTAGCGGCCGCGTTCGCGGGGGGAGATCATCGCCGCGAGGATGATCTGGGCGAGTGAGGAGAGACCGCCCATGCCGATGCCCTGGACCGCGCGGAAGGCGATCAGCGTGCCGGCGTTCTGGGAGAGGCCGGCCGCCGCCGATCCAACCACGAAGATGATCAGCGCCAGCTGGATCAGCAGCTTCTTGGAGAACAGGTCGGCGAGCTTGCCCCACAGCGGGGTGGACGCGGTCATCGCGAGGAGGGACGCGGTGACGACCCAGGTGTACGCGCTCTGGCCGCCACCGAGGTCCTTGATGATGTCCGGGAGCGCGTTCGAGACGATCGTGGACGACAGGATCGCCACGAACATGCCGAGCAGCAGGCCGGTCAGGGCTTCCATGATCTGCCGGTGCGTCATCGGGGCGTCGGGGCTGCCGCTGTGGCCGCCGCCGTGGGCGGCACTCTGACTGGCACCGTGCTTGGCGTGCGCCCGCACACCGGCTGGTGTGGTCGTTGCCATGAGCTTCCTTTTCCTGAGCGATCTGTGTGATCTACGCGGGTGTACGGGTGGGGGTTGCGGGGTCGTCCGAAGGGGTGGCGTCGGTCGAGGGGGCGTACGAGGAGTCGTACGAGGGGGTCGCTTCGGTCGGCGCCCGGTGGCGGCAGTCGTCGAAGCTGTCGCGGAGTCGGCCGAGGAGGTGGACCAGGTGGCCCACGTCGTCGTCGGACCAGTGGCTGAGGCGCTCGGCCATCAGCTGGGTGCTGCGGCGGTGGAGTTCGGCGAGCATGGTCCGGCCGTCGGGGGTGAGGCGGAGGATGCGGGAGCGTTTGTCCGCCGGGTCGGGGAGGCGTTCGATCCAGCCACGGGCGGCCACGTGGGCCACATGGCGGCTGGTGACGGACATGTCCACCGCGAGGAGTTCGGCGAGTTTGCTCATGCGCATCTCGCCGTGGCGGTCGAGGAGCGTGAGCACGCCCGCCGAGCCGCCCGCGCAGTCGTGCGGCAGCGTTCGGGCGAGTTCCCGCTTCACGGCCCCGACGGCGCTGAGCTGACGGGCCAGCTCCTCGTAGTGCGCCTGCCTCGCCATGACGACCCTCCCGGTTCGTTGCTTAGGGCAACCATAGGACTGGTTGGTTGCTGCAGGCAAATGAATCGGGGAAAGGGTGGGCCAAGTCTTGGCAAAAGGGAAGGGGGCGCGTGTGGGTGCGTCGGGCGCCGGTACGCCGACCCCTCGCACCCGGCTTGGGCGGGCCGTCCGCGATTCGCTAGGGTCCGGGGCATGGCTGACAACCAGGGACCCCAGGGCAACTACGACCCCGCGGGCAGCACACAGATGTTCCGTGCCTTCGTCGACGAGACCCCTCCGGGGGGTCGGCAGGGGGTGGCTGCCGCCGGGGCTTCGGGGCCGCGCGTTGGTGTGATCGTGGGTGTGGTCGTGGCGGTGGCTGTGGTGGCCGCCGTTGTGTGGCTCGCGCTGGTGTGAGCGCGGCGCCCGGCTGTTGGGTGCCTACTCATCTGCCGGGTTCTTGTGATCTTGCGGGTGCGGGTGCGTCGTGGTTGCTCGCGCCCACGCGGCGGAGCCGCACATGGACAACGCCCCGCGCCCCTAAAAGCATTGGGGCGCGCCCGGCGCTTTTAAGGGGCGCGGGGAACTGCGCGACCAGCCACAAACGACCCGCACCCGCCCACTCGCCCCACCTACCCATGCGTACGACTACCGCCGGGGTGCCATGAATCGGCACCCCGGCGGTCACGTGTCGACGTGAATGGTGAATGTCCGGGCTCAGTCCGAGATCAGGCCCTCGCGGAGCTGGGCCAGGGTCCGGGTGAGGAGGCGGGAGACATGCATCTGGGAGATGCCGACCTCCTCGCCGATCTGGGACTGGGTCATGTTGGCGAAGAAGCGGAGCATGATGATCCGGCGCTCGCGGGGCGGGAGTTTGGCGAGCAGCGGCTTCAACGACTCGCGGTACTCGACGCCTTCGAGGGCGGTGTCCTCGTAGCCGAGGCGGTCGGCCAGAGAGCCCTCGCCGCCGTCGTCCTCGGGGGCCGGGGAGTCGAGCGAGGAGGCGGTGTAGGCATTGCCGACGGCGAGGCCGTCGACCACGTCCTCCTCCGATACGCCGAGGACCGCGGCGAGTTCGGTGACCGTCGGGGAGCGGTCCAGCTTCTGCGAGAGTTCGTCGCTGGCCTTGGTGAGGGCCAGCCGCAACTCCTGGAGGCGGCGCGGGACTCGGACCGACCATGAGGTGTCGCGGAAGAAGCGCTTGATCTCGCCCACGACCGTCGGCATCGCGAACGTCGGGAATTCCACGCCCCGTTCGCAGTCGAAGCGGTCGATCGCCTTGATCAGGCCGATCGTTCCGACCTGGACGATGTCCTCCATCGGCTCGTTGCGGGAGCGGAAGCGCGCGGCGGCGTAGCGCACCAGCGGGAGGTTGAGCTCGATCAGGGTGTCCCGGACATACGCACGCTCGGGGCTGTTCTCGTCGAGTGCGGCCAGCCGCAGGAACAGGGAGCGGGACAGGGTGCGGGTGTCGATGTTCGCCGAGGCCGACAAGGCCGGGAAGTCAGTGGCCGGCGGAGCCTCGGGACCGGAGAGGTCGACGAGCTCCGGAAGGTCCTGAGGGGCCTGGAGAGCGTCGGGCGCGGACTCGCTCTTGGCGAGCGTGAGCACCTTCGAGCTGCCCTGGTCTGCGGACATGCCACCCCCTTTGGGTCGCGGACGGTCGCGGCGGACGCTCCGTCGTAGGGAACGCAGCCTCCACCTGAATACCGGCGGCGAGGCCACGGCAAACGCGCTGGGGGAAGAATGTCACACGTCGGCAACGCGATGTAGTGACATGTCGACATGGAGAGGGTGAATAAGCCCTGGAAACAGACGGTATGACGGTGTTTCGGATGAGAGTCGTCGGTAAGGGCGGCGCTGAGCGATTCGCTCTCAGCGGTGATGTCCCGACAGCGCGTTCGGGCACGGCCATGGCCTGGGAACGCGCGTCCGCGGCCGATTCTGTGCGCCCCGTCTGCCTTCGTGCGCCCCGTGTGCCCCACGGTCCATCCGGGGTGTGGGGGAGGGGAATTGGTTACCGCTGGTCACCCCACCAGGAGGGGGTTGTCCGGGGCCTTCCCGGAGCTTCCGGGGGTGTCCGGACCGTCCAGACCGTCCAGACCGTCTAGACCTCGATGCGGTTCGCGGAGCGGAGGCGGGCGAAGCTGCGGGCCAGCAGTCGGGAGACATGCATCTGGGAGACGCCGAGTTCTGCGCTGATCTGCGACTGGGTGAGGTTGCTGTAGTAGCGCAGGAGCAGGATTCGCTGTTCGCGTTCGGGGAGTTGGACGAGGAGGTGCCGTACGAGGTCGCGGTGTTCGACGCCGTCGAGTTCCGGGTCCTCGTAGCCGAGCCGGTCGAGCAGCCCCGGCAGTCCGTCGCCCTCCTGGGCGGCCTCCAGGGAGGTCGCGTGGTACGAGCGGCCGGCCTCGATGCAGGAGAGGACCTCGTCCTCGGTGATGCGCAGCCGCTCGGCGATCTCGGCGGTGGAGGGGGCCCGTCCGAAGGCGGTGGTGAGGTCCTCGGTCGCGCTGTTCACCTGGACCCACAACTCGTGCAGCCGGCGCGGGACGTGGACCGTGCGGACGTTGTCGCGGAAGTACCGCTTGATCTCGCCGACGACGGTCGGCATCGCGAAGGTCGGGAACTGCACGCCGCGGTCCGGGTCGAATCGGTCGATGGCGTTGATGAGCCCGATCGTCCCGACCTGGATCACATCCTCCATGGGCTCGTTGCGGGAGCGGAAACGGGCGGCCGCGTAGCGCACGAGCGGGAGATTCGCCTCGATGAGCGCCCCGCGTACGCGGTTGTGCTCCGGGGTGCCCGGCTCCAGGTGCTTGAGCTCCCCGAAGAGCACCTGGGTGAGTGCCCGGGTGTCCGCGCCCCGCCGCTTCTCCGGCCCGGGGGCCGGAACGGGTGCCTGCTCAGGGGCCTGTTCGGCGGTCTGCGCAGGGGGCTGGACGGAGGGCTGAGCGGAGGGCTGAGCGGGCTCGGGGACCGGGATCTCTTCCTGGGGTGGCGCAGTACTGGCCGACACGGGCAACGCCACCTCTTCATCCATCAACTCAACCGTCAAAAGCGGTCATAGCATCACAAGACATGTGCACTGTGATCAAGCACCGCATATCGCCGTGTTGAGGGACGGGGAGAACACGGAAGAGCCCCGCACTGTTCGAGTGCGGGGCCGGAGAAGCCTTCGGGTGAGCGGCCGGCGGAGCCTTCGGTGAGCGGCCGGAGAAGGGGACCGCTCAGTACTCGTAGTCGGCGATCACCCACGTGGCGAACTCCCGCCACAGGGCGACGCCCGCCTGGTGTTCGGGGTGTTCGACGTAGGTACGCAGGGACGCGGTGTCCTCGAAGGCGGAGTTGATCGCGAAGTCGTACGCGATGGGGCGGTCGGAGAAGTTCCAGCCCAGCTCCCAGTGGCGGATCTCGGGGATCTTGGCGTCGAGCTCGCGGAACGCGGCCTCGCCCCGTACGACCCTGGGGTCGTCGCGCTCGACGCCCTCGTTGAGCTTGAAGAGGACCAGGTGGCGGATCATGGGGGCTCCGGGAAGGTCGTACGACGGGCCGGTACGGAGGTCTGTACCGGCCGGTACGGAGGTTCGTACCGCGTGGGCGCCGGTCAGTCCGCCCCGTTGGCGAGCCAGGTGAAGAAGTCGCCGATGGCCTGGGCGGCGTTCGAGACGCCCTCGAACCCTATCTGGACGTAGTCGGCGGCCTTGGCCGGGTCGGTGATGATCACGTACAGCACGAAGACCACGAGGACGTACACCGCGATCTTCTTCCCCTGCACCGCCACCAGGGCCTCCCCCGTCGCTTGCGTCCCGTGGGCCCCGTCGGTCCCTCTTTGTCGGCGGCGAGTGTAACCCGATCATGCGTTCGCAGGAATGGAGGAGATGGCGGGGGCGCGTGCCATTTCCGGGGGCGGTGCGTGCTGTTCCCGAGGGCGATGGGTGCCTCTCGCGAGGACGGAAAGGGCACGGGCGACAGCACGAAGGGCCCCGTCTTTTCGACGGGGCCCTTCTTCAGCGGTAGCGGAGGGATTTGAACCCTCGGTGACTTGCGCCACACTCGCTTTCGAGGCGAGCTCCTTCGGCCGCTCGGACACGCTACCGAGGGAGACCTTACAGCAAGGTGGGGCGAGCTTTGAAATCGGTATTCGCCGGGCGATGGGGGAGGGAGAACGGCGGGGAAGTCGGGACGTGCGGGGGCGGCGCCGAGGGGGTTGGGCTCGCACCGGGGGGTGCCGGCGTGGTGTCAGCGGTGGCGGAAGAAGTCCGTCAGGATACGGGCGCAGTCGTCGGCGAGGACGCCCTCGATGACCTCGGGGCGGTGGTTGAGTCGCCGGTCGCGTACGACGTCCCAGAGGGAGCCGGCCGCTCCGGCCTTCTCGTCGCGGGCGCCGTAGACGACCCGGTCGACGCGGGACTGCACGAGGGCGCCCGCGCACATCGTGCAGGGTTCGAGGGTGACGACCAGGGTGCAGTCGGTCAGCCGCCACTCCCCGCGCTCGGCCGCCGCCCGGCGGATGGCCAGCACCTCCGCGTGGGCGGTCGGATCGCCGGTGGCCTCGCGCTCGTTGTGGCCGGTGGCCAGGACGGTACGGCCGTCCGGGGCGAGGACGACGGCACCGACCGGAACGTCACCGCCCTCGGCGGCCCTCCCGGCCTCGTCCAGAGCGAGCCGCATCGCGTCCCGCCAACGGTCACGTACCGGATCGGGGCCCGCTGCCTCTGCGTCGATTGCGTCGGTCACGCCGGGGAACCTAGCGGATGCCCTGACGGACGGCCCGACCGGACACCCGGGCAAGCCCGGCGGCTCTGGGCGGACCGGGGTTGTCCTCGCCCGGCGGGGGCGGTCCTCGCCGGGTTCTGGTCCGGACGTGGTGGTCCTCGCCGGGCCCGGCCCGGACGCGGCAGGTCCTCGCTGAGCCCGGACGCCCGGGCGGGTCCGGTGCTCGGACCCGGTTGTCCTGGGCGGCGCAGGACCGTCCTGGGCGGACCAGGCCGGTCCTCGCCTCGCTGGGGGCGGTCCTCGCCGGGTCCTGGTCCGGACGTGGTGGTCCTCGCCGGACCCGGCTGGAACCGGTGGCCGGCCGCACTCGGCGGTCCCTGGTCGGGCCGGGTTGTCTTCGCCTGGACGCCGATGGTCCTTGCCGGGCCTGGACAACCGGGCGGGCCTGGCGGCCTTGACCTACCGGGCGGGCCCGGCGGTCTCGGCCGACCGGGGGGCCTTGTCGGGCCTGGCCGGACCCAGGCCCGCAGGACCGGCGCTCCTTGACCGCACCAGGCTGGTCCTCGCCTGGGCATGGCGGTCCTCGCCGGTCCTGGTTCGTACGCGGCGGTGCGCGTGGGACCCGGACGGCCCCGGCGGCCCTGGGCGACCGGGGTTGTCCTCGCCCGGACGGGCCCGGGGCCAGGTTGGTCCTAGCGGACCGTTTCCAGGACCTCCGACGCTCCTAGGGCCTCGGCGATGGAGCTGAGGGCGTCATCGGCGTCCAGGGCGCGTAGTTCCTTTTCGCTGACGCCCAGGTCGTCGAGGATCTCGCTGTCGCCGACGGGGCTGTGCGGTACGGCTTCGGCGGCCGTGTCGTCGTCAACGCCATCGTCGTCCTCGGGCTCACCGTCCTCGGTGCCGTCGAGGTCGAGGGCGTCCAGGTCCGTGTCGTCGTCCCCGGGCTCCCTTCCGAGCAGCTCGTCGGTGAGCAGGATCTCGCCGTAGCTGCTGCGGGCGGCTGCGGCGGCGTCCGAGACGTAGATACGCGGGTCGTCCTCGCCATCGATGCGGACGACGCCGAACCAGGCGTCCTCCTGCTCGATGAGCACCAGCACCGTGTCGTCGTCGGGCGAGGCTTCACGGGCCAGGTCGGCCAGATCCGACAGGGTCTCCACATCGTCGAGCTCTGTGTCGCTCGCTTCCCACCCGTCTTCGGTGCGCGCGAGCAGTGCGGCGAAGTACACCGTGACTCTCCCACTGGTCATAGGCGTGCCGGTTGGGGGTCCCCCCGGCGGAGGCTGATGGGTGGGGCGGCTTGCGCTCCGAGCCCCACCCACTCGGAATCGTGGCAGAAACAAAGCGCTCAGGGGACGTCTTCCGCTCCCTGTGTCCGGCTGTTTTGATCGCCGGTCGGTCCGCCGTTCACCTGCGCACCTGTTGCCGCCACGAGCGGATCGTACGCGGAGTTTCTGACGGGGTACGCACGACCACCCCGCGAACGGTGCGCTGGGCCGCCGGGAATGCGCCATGGGGGCCGGGGTGAAGAGGGTTTTCTGTGTTCCGGCTCGGGTTGTTCGCCTATGAGCCCGGGCGGTTCCGGTGTGTTGGCGTTCGGGTTCGGTGTCGTCGTGGCTTGTCGCGCCCGCGCGGCGGAGCCGCAGATCGATACAGCCCCGCGCCCCTTCAGGGGCGCGCCGCGCACCCGGTGGTTACCAGCGGAACGTGCGCATGCGCATGGCGTGGCGCAGGCGGGCTGCCTTGGCTCGGCGGGGCTGGACTCGGGCGCGGAGTTCGCGGGCCTCGGTCAGTTCGCGGAGGAACTGGGCCCGGCGGCGTCGGCGGGCGGCGGCGTCGCTCTGGTCGTCCGCCGGCTCCTGATCCGGTCCGCGCTCCCCCGGCGTGCGGGAAGAGCTGTCCGTCGTGTCTGCCATCGGCTTCACCCCCGGTACGTCATTCCCACTTTCCCTCCGGTGGGGCGTTTGATGCCATCGGGCGGGTCAAGAGGGGGTCCGGGCACGGAGGGGCGGGCACGGGGGTTCCCGGCCCGGCGGGGCGGGTGCGGAGAGGCGGGAGCAGAGGGGGCGGGGGCGGAGGGGGCGGGTGTGGCCCCGGTTACTGTTGGGGTCATGCGTCTCCACGTCGTCGACCACCCTCTGGTCGCCCACAAGCTCACCACGCTGCGCGACCAGCGCACCGACTCCCCGACCTTCCGCCGTCTCGCCGACGAGCTGGTCACCCTGCTCGCCTACGAGGCCACCCGTGACGTGCGCACCGAGCAGGTCGACATCGAGACGCCGGTCGCCCGTACCACCGGCGTCAAGCTCTCCCACCCGCGCCCGCTGGTCGTGCCGATCCTGCGGGCCGGTCTCGGCATGCTGGACGGCATGGTCCGGCTGCTGCCGACCGCCGAGGTGGGCTTCCTGGGCATGATCCGCAACGAGGAGACGCTGGAGGCCTCCACGTACGCCACGCGTATGCCCGAGGACCTCTCCGGGCGCCAGGTGTACGTCCTCGACCCGATGCTGGCCACGGGCGGCACCCTGGTCGCCGCGATCCGTGAGCTGATTGCCCGTGGCGCCGACGACGTGACCGCCGTGGTCCTCCTCGCCGCTCCCGAGGGCGTCGAGGTCATGGAGCGCGAACTGGCGGGCACCCCGGTGACCGTCGTGACCGCCGCCATCGACGAGCGGCTCAACGAGCACGGCTACATCGTCCCGGGTCTGGGAGACGCGGGCGACCGTCTGTACGGCGCGGCCGAGTAGCACCACGGCCGAGTACGGCGCGGCTGAGCAGCACCGAGGGTTGAGGGATGCCGGCGGGTCGTTGACGAGAGTCGGCGGGTGGATGCCCACCGGGGGGTGTTGCGTGGGCGAGGTCGCCGGGTGGGGGTCGTCGGCGGTTACGGCCGCCCGAGCCCCCGCACGCCTGCTGCCGCGACGGCCCTCAGCCCGGCCCCGTTCCCGCGCCGGTGCTCACCATGCTCACCCGCGCTGGTGCCCGTGTGACGCCACTGCCGCCTCTCACCGCAACAGCGCCGCACAGCCTCTGGTTACCGCGAAGATCTCGGCTACCGCGACAGCCCGCACGCCCCCCGGTTACCGCGACAGACCCGAACACCCTCGGCCGGTCAGCAGGTCTTCGTCGGCTTCGGGGTCGGGTCCGGGCTGGTCAGAGCGTCCAGGGCGTTCTCGGCTTCCTTGGCGGAGCTGAGGGACTTGAAGCCGGTGCCGATGACGAAGTCGACCTCGGCGGGCTTGGTGCGGGTATCGGTCTTCAGCTGGGCGCCGGTGATCTGGGTGGCGAGGACCGCCAGGGCCGTCTTCTCGGCGGTCTTCGCGCCGAGCAGCAGCGCGGGGGCCTTGACCTTCTTGTCGTACTCCGGGGTCGCGTTGCCCACGTTCCCGATGCGGAAGCCGCGCTTCTTCAGCTCGTCGGCGGTGTCCTTGGCGAGCCCGGCGCGGGGCGTGGCGTTGAGGACGTTGACGGTGATCTTCGCGGGGGCCGGGTAGGTGGTGCCGGACGCCTTGGCCGGCGTCGGGGAAGCGCTCACCCGGGTCGCGCAGTCCGCCTTGGGGCCGGCTGCGGCGGCCTTGTCGTCGCCGCCGGTGAAGACATCGATGAGCTGCAGTGTTCCCCAGCCGGCCAGGCCCAGCGCGGTCGCGGACGCCACGACCGCGAGCACGAGCCTGCGGCGCCTCTTCGGTCGGCGCAGCCTCGGGTACTTGTCCCCCGTGATCCGGTACTGGCCGCCCATGCCGGGAGGAGTCAGCATGCTCATGGGCGCAGCCTAGTGCGGTGGGGCGGCGATGCCTACTAGATGATCATTCACCGCGCTGCGGACCAACCCGAAAGGGCCAACCGGTGAACGGTCGGCGGGAGGGTGGGGGGCGGGGGTGTTCGGTGCCCGGCCCTCTACGGTTACGGTGCGGTCGTCCGCGCTCAGTCCAGTTCGAGGACGCGGGCGTGGAGGACCTGGCGTTGCTGTAGTGCGGCTCGTACGGCTCGGTGGAGGCCGTCCTCCAGATACAGGTCGCCCTGCCACTTCACCACGTGCGCGAAGAGGTCGCCGTAGAACGTGGAGTCCTCGGCGAGGAGGGTCTCCAGATCGAGCTGCCCCTTGGTCGTCACGAGCTGATCGAGGCGGACCGGGCGCGGCGCGACGTCCGCCCACTGCCGGGTGCTTTCCCGGCCGTGGTCGGGGTACGGCCGGCCGTTTCCGATGCGCTTGAAGATCACACGGAAAGCCTACCGGTCGAGACGTTCCGGGCGCAGCCATGGCGACGGAGTGCGACCCCGGAAGGGTGCCTTGAATCGGGCGAAGGGTGTGAATTCGGTGGCGGGTGGGGGCGGTCGGGTGTTCCGTCCGGAGGGTGCCGAGGGGTGGCGGGCGGTGTCGCCCACGGTTCGGGCACGGCAATCCGAGGCGTCGAAAACGTGAACGGGGGCCGGTGTGACGGGTGAGGGCGTGATCGCGTGACGAGTGATGGCGCGATGGGGTGTGGCGTGACGAGTGATCACGAGCACGAATTGACGACGGTTCGGATGACGGCCGGGGGCCGTACGGCTGATTCGCTCGAAAGGGGGCGCCCTGGAGCGGGTCGGCTCCAGGGCGCGCGCCGGTCGTGTGCCGGTCATGTGCTGACCGTGGGCCAGTGGTGGGTGGGCCGATGGTAAGTCGGCTGTGGGTCAGTCGCGTTCCGGGTGGGGCGGCGGCTGGCGGTCGCCGGTGGTCGGCTTCCGGCCGGGCTCGGGGGGCTGTTCGGGGTTCGGCTTGGGTGCGGTGCGTGCGGCCTCCGCGCGGAGGAGGGCGCGCAGGACCGTGTAGGGGTCGCTGGGCATGTGTGGGTCCTGTTCTGTGCTGGTCGAATCGATGGGTGAGGTGAGCCGGGGCTTCCTCAGCAGCGCAGGACCACGCAGCGCAGGGGGTGCGGGAGGTAAGGGGGCCGGGGGTACGGCCGTACGGGGAGGGGGTGAACCGCCGCCCGGGGTGGGGGCGGGGTGGCCGGGGAGGTGGCTCGGCGTGCCGTTGGGTCCGGGCGGGGCGCGCTCTCGACGAGGTCGTACTCGACGGCGGCCGACTCGCTCGACACCGTGACCGCCGGTCCGGCGTGGGCCGTGCCGTGGGCGCCCGGGACGAGCAGGGCCAGGGTCAGGGCGAGCACCCTGGTCCAGGACAGGGTCCGGGACCAGGCCCACGTGCGGAACGGGGTGGTGCTCACGGGGGTCGTTTCCCCGCTGGAGGGCGGTGGAGCATCGCGGGGGTACGAGATCCGCCCACACGGCGTAGGGAACGGAACTGTCGGAACGAACTGTCGGACCGGAACTGTCGGACTGGTCGGCGGACACGCGCGTGGCGTCGGCCGCCGGCGGGGCTGTGTGCCGGAGGCGTGTGGTCGTCGGCTGTGTTGGCGGCCGGTGGCTGGCGGTTGGTCGTCTGGGTCAGCGGCCGGAGATGGGCGGTCGGTCGGCTGGGCCAGGGGCCGGAGGCTCGCGATCGGCCGGCTGCCATCGGCTGGGGGCCTGTGGGCGATCGGCTGTTACCGGCCGGAGGTCTTCGCGGCCTTGGCCGCCTTGGCGGCGGCCTTCATCTCCTGTTTGTGGGCGCGGACCTTGGCCAGGGACTCGGGGCCCCTGATGTCGGCGACGGAGCGGAAGGAGTCGGGTTCGCCGTAGGCGCCGGCGGCCTCGCGCCAGCCCTCGGGGTGGACGCCGAGCTGTTTGCCGAGGAGGGCGAGGAAGATCTGGGCCTTCTGGCGGCCGAAGCCGGGCAGGGACTCCAGGCGGGTCAGGAGTTCCTTGCCGGTGGTCACGTCCTGCCAGACCGCGCTCGCGTCGCCGTCGTGGTGCTCGACGAGGTACTGGCAGAGCTGCTGGATGCGCTTGGCCATGGAGCCGGGGTAGCGGTGCACGGCCGGTTTGGTCGACAGCACCGCGACGAAGGCCTCCGGGTCCATCGCGGCGATCTCGTGGGCGTCGAGGTCGTCCGCGCCGAGCCGCTCGGCGATGGTCCGGGGGCCCTTGAACGCCCACTCCATCGGCACCTGCTGGTCCAGCAGCATGCCGACCAGCGCGGCGAGCGGACTACGCCCGAGAAGCTCGTCGGCCTCGGGGTCCTGAGCGAGATGAAGGGTGACATCCATGGCCCCGATGATCCCGCGCCACCCGACCCGGCGCAGCCCCGGGCCGGGGCGCCATGGCCGAGGCCGGGCCCGATGCTGCTTGGCGCGGCGCGGCGTGCTCCGACGGCGGCCCGGCGCCTCTCCGCCCTGGACTGGCACGGTGCAGCCTCGGCCCTGCGACCAGGCTCGGCGCGGTGCGGCGCGGCCCCGGTGGCATGGCCCGGCCGGGCCCCTGGTGCGGCGCGGCCCCGGCCCGGATGGGCGCGGCCCCGGGCCGCCGTCGGTCCAGGTCGGCTCGGCCCGGTGTCGGGGCGTGAGGCGGTGGTTGTGAGTGTGCCGGGTCCTCCCCGTACTCCTTGGTTCTGCTATGGCCGCCAGTAGCCGAGGGCGTGTATGCGGTGCTTCGGGAGGTTTAGCTCTTTGCGGAAGTATGTGGTGAGGGTGCGGGTGGTTGTGGTGTCGCAGGTGATCCAGATGTAGGGGTTCGGGGTGTTGGCGAGGAGGGGTGGGGCGTCCTGCTTCACCTGGGTGACGAGGCGGGCGCCGGCGTTCTCGCGGGGGATCGGGCGGAGGTCGTGGCGGGCGGGGTCGAGGCGGAGGGGGAGGCCGTCGGTGGTGTGGGTCTCGTGGGTCTCGAACCAGATCGTCGCGGGGGATGACGGGAGCGCGCCCAGGAGGGAGTTGATCGCGGGGAGCGAGGCGGGGTCGCCGATGGCCAGGACGTGGGACGGGGACGGGTCGGGGTCGGTGAAGCCGGTGCCGTGGACCGTGGCCTCGATGGTGTCGCCGGGCCCCGCCGAGCGCGCCCAGTCGCTGGCGGTTCCCTCATGCAGGGCGAACTCCAGGCTGAACGTCCCCGCCGCCGGGTCGGGGTCGACCAGGGTGTACGCGCGCTGGTGCGGCTTGCCGGCGGCCCGGAACCAGAGTCGTACCCACATCGTCGGGTGCACCCCGGTCAGGGCGAGCATGCCGCCGTCGGTGAAGTGGAGCCGGCGGTAGTGATCGGTGACTGGTTCTGTACCGGTGACCGTGAGGACGAAGTCCTTCGCACGGAGCAGTTTGAGGACCGCCCCCTCCCAACCGTGCCCCTGCCCCATGACTTCTGCACCCTTCGCGTACGCTTCCACCACAGATTTCTTAGGTGAGGCTAACCTAAATCAAGGGTGGGGTGTGAGAGATGCGCGCTTTCGAGGGTGTGGAGAGGGCTGCTGAAGGGGTTACTTTCAGCCAGCGAGTGAGTGAGGGGACTTACCGGGACGCCTGGGGCGTTCCGCACCTCCGTGCAGCCGACGCCCCCGCCCTCGCCCATGCGCAGGGGCGGGTCACCGCGCTCGACCGGGCCTGGCAGCTGGAGGTCGAACGGCACCGCGTGCAGGGGACCTCGGCGTCCTTTCTCGGCGCGGACGCCCTCCCCTGGGACCGGTTCGCGAGACGGGCCCTGCTGGCGGACACGGCCCGAAGATGCTTCGACCGGCTGGAGAGAACGGACCCGGAGACCGCCGAGTGGGTCCGCGCGTATGTCGCGGGCGTGAACGACGGGCTCGCCGAAGGGGCCCGGCGCGCACCGGAGTTCGAGCGGGTCGGGCTCGCCGCCGGACGCTGGGAGGCCTGGCATCCGCTCGGGGTGTGGCTGGCCACGCACATCCTGTTCGCCGGGTTCCCCGCGAAGCTCTGGCGTGAGGAGGTCGTACGGCATCTCGGCGCCGACGCGGTCGGGCTGTTCGCCACCGACGGGCCCGGCACCTCCGGCAGCAACGGCTGGCTGGTCGACGGGGCCCGTACGACCACCGGGCGGGCCGTCATCGCCGGTGATCCGCACCGCTTCATCGAGGACCCCGGGGTGTATCAGCAGATACGGCTCTCCTGCCCCGAGTTCGACGTCATCGGCCTCGCGGTGCCTGGCCTGCCGGGGATCGCCCACTTCGGGCACACCGGGGAGGTGGCCTGGGCGATCACCAACGCCATGGCCGACTACCAGGACCTGTACCGGGAGCGGTTGAGGTCGAGGAGGCGGTCGGGGGGAGACGATGCGCCCAGCGCCCGGGGCGATGACGAGGGCTTCTTTGGGGGCGGAGGGGAGCGCGTTGTCGAGGCGCTCGATCCCGATGGGGTGTGGCGGGCGGTGCGTCGGCATGTGGAGGTCATCGAGGTCGCCGGGGGCGAACCGGTCGAGGTGGAGGTGATCGAGACTCCGCGCGGGCCGGTGGTGATCGGGGGAGTTGGGGAGGGTGCGGATGCAGACGGCGGTGGCAGGGGCCGTGATGGAGACGGTGGCCGTGAGGGCGGTGGGGGCGGCGATGACGGTCAGGGCCGTGGTGATGTCGTCGGCGGGTCCGGTCCCATCAGCCTTCGTTATCCTCCGCGCGTCACCGGGGACCTCGGGCTGAGTGCGCTGCTCCCGTTGCTCAGGGCCCGCGAAGTCGCCGATGTGGAGCGGGCGTTCGAGCGGTGGGCCGAGCCCGTGAATGTCGTCCAGGCGGCGGATGCCAGGGGCGGGCTGCTGCACCGGGTGGCCGGGCGGGTGCCCGTGCGGAGCGCGGAGAACCGGGTGCGGGTCGTGGCCGCCTGGGAGCCGGGGCACGAGTGGCGGGGCTGGCACGAGATGCCGTACGGGCCGGTCGAGGACGGGATCGCCGTCATGGCGAACCAGCGTGGCCCGGCGACCCCGCTCGGCGTGGAGTTCGCCCCGCCGCACCGCGCCGAACGCATCCGGGAACTGCTGAACGAGAAGCCGGTGTGGTCCGCGCCGGACATGCCCACGATCCACATGGACACCCATCTGGCCTCCGCCGGACCCCTGTTGGACCAGGTGGCACGCTTGGCCCGCGCGCGCGTTCTCACCCCCGCCGCGGCCGACCTCTGCGACCGCCTCCTCCGCTGGGACCGGCGGATGACGGCCGACAGCGCCGAGGCGGCGTCGTACGCGGCGGTGCGCGGGGCGGTCGTACGGCGGCTGGCGGTGGAGCCGGCGTTCGCGGCGCTGGCCGTGCCGCCGGAGTATCCCGAGGTCTTCCGGCCGTGGCTGTCGCTCACCATCCGGATCGGTTTCGCGCTCGAACATCTGCTCAGGGCCGAGGAGTTGTACGGGATCGACCGGGCGGCGATCGTACGCGCGGCGGTGGAGGACGCGGCCGCGCAGGGGGAGTTCCGGCCGTGGGGCGAGGCGCATCGGCTGGCGCCGTGGCGGGCGCTCGGCGACGCCCCCGGTGGGGAGCCGTACGACGAGCCGGGGCTGGCCGGTGATCACGACTGTGTGCTCTGTACGTCCGCCGTGCCCGGGCTCACCGACCTCAGCGCCCGGGGGCCCGCCGCCCGTTACGTCTGGGATCTGGCCCGGCGCGAGGACAGCCTCTGGGTGGTGCCGTTCGGGGCGTCCGGCGTGCCCGGTTCGCCCCATCACCGCGATCAGCTCCCCCTCTGGCTCAAGGGAGACCTCGCCCCCGTCGTCACGGACTGGGACCGGCTCACCAAGGATGAAGAAGACGATGAAGAAGAGCAGGTGATGGGTGATGACAACGAGGAGCGGGGCCATGTCCGTTGAGGTTCGCGACGCGGCGTACGACGAGGGCTACGGCGGGCGGGAGGCCGTGTACGAGCAGGTCGTCGACGGGTTCGGGGCCGTGCGGATTCTGCCGCTGCTGCCGGAGGCGGACGTCGATGTGGTGCACCGGTGGGTGAGCGAGCCGCGTGCCGAGTTCTGGGGCATGAACGGGCTGGACAGGGAACGGGTCCTGGAGATCTACGCCCATCTGGACACCCTCGACACCCACCACGCCTATCTCGCGGTGCGGGACGGCGAACCGGTCGGCCTGCTGCAGACGTACGAGCCGGAGGCGGACCGGGTCGGCGAGTGCTACGAGGTCGAGCCCGGGGACATCGGCGTGCATGTGCTGCTGGCTCCGCCGGGGGCGGGCGGCGGGCGGCCGGGGTGGTCGGCCTCGGTGCTGGGGGCCTTCACCTCGTATGTGCTGGTCGGCCTGGGCCGGCGGCGGGTGGTCGTCGATCCGGACGAGCGGAACGAGCGGGCGATCGCCCGCTTTCTGCGGCAGGGCTTCGAGAGCGGGCCGGTGGTCGTGCTGCCGGAGATCGATCTGCCGGATGTGTATCTGCCGGAGAAGCGGGCCCGGTTGGCGTTTCTGAGGAGGGAGTAGGAGGGAGCGGGCGAGGGACGTAGCCCCGTGGTTCGTAGCCGTCGGCGTAGCCTCGGGTGGGTGACTCCTGAAGATCTCATCGCGCACTACGAGTTGGAGCCGATTCCCCGTGAGGGCGGGCGGTTCCGTGAGATGTGGGCGGGGCCGGTGCGGGAGGACGGGCGGCCCGAGGGGACCGCGATCGTCGCCCTGCTGACCGCCGAGCCGGACGACTACTCGGCGCTGCACCGGCTGCCCACCGACGAGGTCTGGCACCACTACCTCGGCGACCCGCTCCAGATGGTGCTGCTGGCCCCGGACGGCTCGTCGCGGGTCGTCGTCCTCGGCTCGGACGTGCTCGGCGGGCAGCACGTGCAGTACGTGGTGCCCGCCGGGACCTGGATGGGGGCGCGGGTACTGGGCGGCGGCGATGCCGGGGCGTGGACGCTGTTCGGGTGCACGATGGCGCCCGGGTTCACCTATGAGGGGTACGAGCACGGGGACGCCGGCGAGTTGGCGGCTCGGTATCCGGAACGGGCGGAGCTGATCGCCGAGTTGGGCAGGCCGTAGCGGAGCCGCCGCGTTGCGACGCATACCGGTTCCGGGCCGGGTGAACGCGCGGTTCGCGGCGTCCGTACCTGTTCGAAGGAATCCGAGAGCCGGCGACAGTGGACCGGAGCGCGACGTGGGCCTACGCAGGTACAGGGACGGAGACGAGCGGCGAGATGACGGAACCGGCGGGGCCATCGACAGGCGCGGACACCGCTCCGGGGGCGGGCGCAGAGGGGTTCAGCGCCTGGTGCTGCTGGGCTCCGTGCTGGTCCTGCTCCTCCTCGGCGGGGCGGGGAGCGCGTCCGCGCACGCCGCGCTCAAGGGCAGCGACCCCGCCGACGGAAGCGTCCTCGACGCCGCTCCCCGCGACATCACCCTCACCTTCACCGAGTCGGTAAGCCTCCTCCAGGACTCCATCCGCGTCGTCGACCCCGAGAACCGCGCGGTCGACACCGGGAAACCGGGGCGGGCGGGCGATCGTGCCGAAACGGCACGTGTCACCCTGCCCGCCGGGCTCGACGACGGCACGTACACGATCGCGTGGCGGGTCGTCTCGGCGGACAGCCATCCCATCTCCGGCGCCCTGCTCTTCTCGATCGGCGAGCCGTCCGCGACCACCGCGCCCCTCCCCGCCGACCTCACCGAGGACCCCCTCACCGCCTCCCTCTACGACATCACCCGCTACTTCGCGTACGGCGCCCTCGCCCTGCTCATCGGCGTGACCGTCTTCATGACGGCCGTACTCGGCGGCTGGAGCGGGACACTGCGCCGGATGCTGCTCGCGGGCTGGCTGGCGCTGCTGCTCGCCTCGGCGGTCCTGCTGCTGCTCAGGGGCCCCTACGAACGGGGCACCGGGCCGGGCACGGTCCTCGACCTCTCCGTACTCCGCGACACGCTCACCACCCGCCCGGGTCTCGCCCTGCTGACGAGGCTGGCGCTGCTCGTGGTGGTGGGGGGCCTGCTCGTACGGGTACGAGGGGCTGCGACTGCGGGGGCCCGGGCCGGGGCGGAGGCTTCGGCCGGTCCGCAGGGGCGTCGGCGGCCCTGGGCGGTCGTCGGCGGGGTGGTGCTCTGCGTCGGGCTGGCCGGGACGTGGGCCGCCGCCGAGCACGCGTCGGCCGGTATCCAGGTGCCGGTGGCGATGACGTCGTCCGTACTGCATCTGCTGGCCATGGCGGTGTGGCTCGGGGGGCTCACCGCGCTGCTCACCGTGCTGTACCGGGCCCCGGAGACACTGACGGCCGCCATGGTCGCCCGCTTCTCCCCGTTGGCCTTCGCCTCCGTGATCGTCCTGGTCGTCACCGGCGTCTACCAGTCCTGGCGCGGCCTCGGCTCCTGGTCCGCCGTCACGTCCACGGCGTACGGCGAGATCCTGGTCGCCAAGTTGGCGGCGGTGGCGTTGGTGCTGGTCGCGGCGTGGTTCTCGCGGCGGTGGACCGCTCGGTTGGTGGCGGGGGCCGAGAGGGCGGAGGCGGTGGTCGCCGCTGAGTCGCGGGACGCCGTCGAACCCTCGGACGCGGTGGCGGTGCGGGTGGCCGAGCCCGTGGGAGTCGCGGCCCGGGTGGACGGCTCGGGCGGCCCGGAAGGCCCCACGGCTGCCAAGGCCTCCGACGACTCGACCGACCTCGGCTGCACCTCCGCATCCGCCTCCGCAGCCACACCCACACCCACACCCACCTCCGCCCCGGCGCCCGACGCCCACCGTCTGGGTCTGCGCCGTTCCGTGCTCGCCGAGTTCACCGTCGCCGTCGTGATCCTGGTGATCACCACGGTGTTGACGGGAACTCTGCCCGGCCGGGCGGCGGCGGAGATCGCCGAGGAGTCCGCGGGGGCGGCGGGGGCCGGGGAGATCACGGCCTCCTCGACCGTCGTGCCGTTCGACGTGGGCACCCCGAACGGCCACGGCAAGGTCCAGATCGACCTCGGTCCGGGCAAGGTCGGCAAGAACTCCGTGCAGGCCGTGGTGTTCGGCCCCGACGACGGCATCGCGACCGTCCCCGAACTCCGGCTCAGCTTCACGCTCACGTCGCGGAAGATCGGCCCGATCGACGCCGAACTCACCAACCGGGGCGGCTACTGGGCCACCGACACCCTCCAGATCCCGCTCGCCGGCACATGGACGATGAAGCTCACGGTCCGCACCACCGACATCGACCAGGTGACGGTGGAGAAGTCGGTACGGGTCGGGTAGCGAAGAGCGGGTTGCCGTCTCCGCCCACCGGGTGCTCGCAGGCGGCCGGAATCCGTCCTGACGGGCGGCGGTGCCGGCGGACAGGCTGAGGGCAGGTCGACAAGGGTTTATAGAAAGTTAAAGCACCTTGTCGTACGTTTCCGGGGTCGCGTCCGCACGGTGAAGGAGCCATGGATGTCCGCAGTCGAGTTTCCCGAGGTCCGGATCGCGACGGGTGTGGTGCGGGGGCGGCGGGAGGCCGGGCTCGCCGTGTTCCGGGGGATTCCGTTCGCCGAGGCGCCGGTCGGCGAGCTGCGGTTCGCGGCGCCGCGACCGGCGCGGGGCTGGGACGGGGTGCGGGAGGCGTACGCGTTCGGGCCGCCGCCCCCGCAGGAGCCGCTGGGCCGGCCGGGGCCCGCCCAGGACCGGCTGACCGGCGACGACTGGCTGACCGTGAACGTATGGTCGCCGGACACCGACCCGGCCGCCCGCCGCCCGGTGATGGTGTGGATCTACGGCGGCGCCTACAAGTTCGGCTCCGCCGACGACCCCGCGTACGACGGCCGCCGGCTGGCCGAGGACGGGAACGTCGTCCTCGTCACCTTCAACCACCGCGTCGGCATGGAGGGTTTCGCGCAGATCGAGGGCGCCCCGGCCAATCGCGGACTGCTCGACCAGGTCGCCGCGCTGGAGTGGGTGCGGGACAACATCGCCGCGTTCGGGGGCGATCCGGGGCGGGTGACGGTGTTCGGGGAGTCGGCGGGGGCCGGTTCCATCGCGGCGCTGATGGTGATGGAGCGTGCCCGGGGCCTCTTCGGGCGGGCCATCGCCCAGAGCGTGCCGGGTACGTACTTCTCCACCGAGCTGGCCTCCGATGTCGCGGCGGTGCTGGCCGCCGAGGTGGGGCTGCGGCCGACGGTCGCCGACCTCCGCGGTGTCGACCCGCACAAGCTGACCGCCGCCGGTGCCGGGGTGAGCGCCCGGATGGCCCAGTACGCCGACCGGTGGGGGCCTGTGGAGCACACCCCGACGCCGTACTCCCCCGTCGTGGACGGCGAGGTGCTGCCGACCGCCCCCTGGGAGGCGCTGGCGGCCGGGGCGGCCCGGGACATCGAGCTGATCGCCGGGCACAACCGGGACGAGTTCCGGCTCTTCGTCGCCGTCGCCGATCTGCTGGGCCGGATCGACGCGGGCATGGCGTCGGCGGCCCTGCGGTCCATGGGGCCGGGCGACGACATCGCGGCACGTGAGACGGCGTACCGCGCGGCCCACCCCGGCGCCTCCGCCGAGAAGCTCTTCGAACTCGTCCACTCCGACTGGCTGTTCCGCATGCCGAGTCTCCACCTCGCCGAGGCGCAGGTGGCGGGCGGCGGACGGGCGTATCTGTACGACCTCACCTGGCCCGCGCCCACCGCCGGCGGTCTCCTCGGCGCCTGCCACGGGCTGGACGTACCGCTGGTCTTCGGCTGCTACGCCGGGCTCGGACAGGGGCTCATCGGCGCCGGGCCCAGTCCCGAGGCCGAGGCGCTCTCCGCGCACTTCCGCACCGCCTGGACCGCCTTCGCCACCACCGGCGACCCCGGCTGGTCCCCGTACGACCCCGAGCGCCGGCTCACGAAGGTGTTCGACACGACGCCGACGGAGGTGCCGTATCCGGAGGAGGCCTCGCGCCGGCTGTGGGAGGAGCATGTCTTCGCGGCGGTGCCGTTGAGGTGAGGGGCGGTCGGTGAGGGGGTGTCGGTGAGCGGGCCTTGGTGTCGTACCCGGCGCGCTCGTGCCGGGGCTTGGAAGACTGGCGTCGGCAAAGCACCGTAGGCGTACGCGGCAGGAAGGTGACGTCATGGCCGACAGGCTCACCGTGAGCGTTCTGGGCACCGGGATCATGGGTGCCGCGATGGCCCGCAACCTGGTCCGGGCCGGGCATACGGTCCGGGCGTGGAACCGTACGCGGGCCAAGGCCGAACCGTTGGCCGCCGATGGCGCGCGGGTCGTCGACAGCCCGGCGGAGGCGGTGCGGGGCGCCGATGTCGTGCTGACCATGCTGTACGACGGGGCCGCCGTGGTGGAGGTGATGCGGGCGGCGGCGCCGGGGCCGGCCTCCGGGGCGGTCTGGGCGCAGTGCACCACCGCCGGGGTCGAGCGTGTCGCCGAACTGGCGGACATGGCGGGCGAGTTCGGGCTGGTCTTCTACGACGCGCCCGTGCTCGGCACCCGGCAGCCGGCGGAGGCGGGGCAGTTGACCGTGCTGGCGGCGGGGCCGGTCGAGGGGCGGGAGCGGGTGACGCCGGTCTTCGACGCGGTGGGCGTGCGTACCGTCTGGACGGGGGAGGACGGCGGCGCCGGGAGCGCGACCCGGCTGAAGCTGGTCGCCAACAGCTGGGTGCTGGCCGTCACCAACGCGGCCGGTGAGGCGCTCGCCCTGTCCCGGGCGCTCGGTGTCGAACCGGGGTCCTTCTTCGACATCATCGACGGCGGCCCCCTCGACATGGGCTATCTCCGCGCCAAGTCCGCGCTCGTCCTCGACGACCGCCTCTCCCCCGCGTCCTTCGCGGTCACCACCGCCGCCAAGGACGCCCACCTGATCGTCGAGGCCGGCCGCCGCCACGGCATCCGCCTCGACGTCGCCGAGGCGAGCGCCGACCGCTTCGACCGTGCCGCCGCCCAGGGGCATGGGGACGAGGACATGGCGGCGGCCTATTTCGCGAGCTTTGAGGAGGGGGGCCGGTCTTGAAGGGGAGGGCCGAGTTGGAGGGGGATGCCGCAGAGGTGGCGGCAGCCGCTGGAGCGGAGGGCGTTGACGTGGTGGAGTGCGTCGCCGGGGAGAAGGCCGCCGACGTGGTGGAGCTTGCCGCCGGGGAGAAGGCCGCCGGTGGGTTGGAGGTTGCCGCCGGGGTGGAGATCCCGGCGGCGGTGGAGAACCCGGCTGGGGAGGAGAACCCGGCTGGGGAGGAGATCTCCGACGTGGTTCGCGCGAGGTTGGCGCGGGAGGCCAATGTGTGGCTGTGCACCGTGCGGCCGGACGGGTCGCCGCATGTGACGCCGGTCTGGTTCGTCTTTCTGCGGGGGCGGTGGTGGGTCGGGTCGGACGGGAGTTCGGTCAAGGTCCGCAATGCCGGGAAGGACCCCCGGGTGTCGCTGGCGCTGGAGGACGGCCGGTTCCCGGTGGTGGCCGAGGGGGACGCGATCGTCCGCCGGGGAGTGTTCCCGGCGGACGTCACGGAGGCGTTCACGGCGAAGTACGGCTGGGACGTCTCCGCCCCGCATCGGCCGGGCGACACCCGCGTCCTGCTCGAAGTGCCGGTACGGCGATGGCTGTTGGCGGGCACGGCTCGGTGAACGCGAGGCCGTGACCCGGTGCGGGGGCGCGAGCGGCGCCGTATCCCTCGGCCATGAGGTGGTGGCCGCCGCCAGCCCCCCTGGCCGCCCCCACACCCCGCGCGAGGGGCCGTGCCCAGCCGCCCCTACGCCCTGCCGCCCGCGTCCTGTTCGTCCAGTTCCAGGGCCTCGCGCGGGCCGGGGACTTCGGGTGCCCGTGGCCCGTGCCCGTCCCCGGTCCCGGCCAGCGGGTCGCCGTCCGCCACCCGCGCACCCTGCCCCGCGGAGTCGCCCTTCTTCCGCGCGGCTCCCGCGCGGCCCCTCAGCTTCGCGGTCGCCCACATCGCCGCCGGCTCGGTCCAGCGGGCGGTCAGAGGGCCGACGATGACGAGGATGAGGACGTAGGCGGTGGCCAGGGGGCCGAGGGAGGGTTCGATGCCGGCGGTGACGGCGAGGCCCGCGATGACGATGGAGAACTCGCCACGGGCGACCAGCGTGCCGCCCGCCCGCCAGCGGCCCTTGGCCGAGATGCCCGCCCGGCGGGCCGCCCAGTAGCCGGTGGCGATCTTCGTGCACGCGGTGACGACGGCCAGGACCAGGGCGGGCACCAGGACCGGAGGGATCGACGCCGGGTCGGTGTGCAGACCGAAGAAGACGAAGAACACGGCGGCGAAGAGGTCCCGCAGCGGCGCCAGCAGACTGTGGGCGCCCTCGGCGACCTCACCGGAGAGCGCGATGCCCACCAGGAACGCCCCCACGGCCGCCGACACCTGGAGCTGCTGGGCGAGCCCGGCGACGACGAGGGTCACGCCGAGCACGACGAGCAGCAGTTTCTCGGGGTCGTCACTGGAGACGAAACGGGAGATGTGGCGGCCGTGGCGGACCGCGATCAGCAGGACCAGCCCGGCGGTGCCGAGCGCGATGGCGAGGGTGACGCTGCCCGCGGCCAGGCCCGCTCCGGCGAGCAGCGCGGTGACGATCGGCAGATAGACGGCCATGGAGAGGTCTTCCAGGACCAGGATGCTCAGCACGACCGGGGTCTCGCGGTTGCCGAGGCGGCCGAGGTCGCCGAGGACCTTGGCGATGACCCCGGAGGAGGAGATCCAGGTGACCCCGGCCAGGACGACCGCCGCGACCGGGCCCCAGCCCAGCAGCAGGGCCATGGCGGCACCCGGGAGCGCGTTGAGCGCGCCGTCGACCAGACCGGCCGGGTACTGCGTCTTGAGGTTGGAGACCAGATCGGTGGCGGTGTACTCCAGGCCGAGCATGAGCAGCAGCAGGATCACACCGATCTCCGCGCCGATCGCCACGAACTCCTCGCTCGCGCCGAGCGGCAGCAGCCCGCCCTCGCCGAAGGCCAGCCCGGCGAGGAGATAGAGGGGTATCGGCGAGAGCTGGAACCGCCCGGCGAACCGGCCCAGCAGCCCGAGGCCCAGGATGATCGCGCCGAACTCGATCAGGAAGACGGCGGAGGAGTGCCCCGAGGACTCCGCCGACAGAGAGAAGGCGGGGTGCGTGAGGAGAGGGCCCGATGAGGACGTGTGCAGGAGTGCGGCGAGGTGCATCGGTCCGCTCACTCCCGACCGAGTATCGTCGCGGCGGTCTCCACACCCTCGCGGGTGCCGATCACGATGAGCGTGTCACCGCCGGCCAGCCGGAAGTCCGGCGCCGGCGAGGGGATCGCCTCGGCCCGCCGCAGCACGGCCACGATGGACGCGCCCGTCTCCGTACGCATCCGGGTGTCGCCCAGCACCCGCCCGTTCCAGTACGACGACGAGGCCAGCTCGATCCGCTCGGCGACCAGGCCCAGTTCGGTGGTGGACAGCAGGGTGGGGCTGTGGTGGTCCGGCATCAGCGCGTCGACGACGGCGGCGGCCTCCCCCGCGCTCAGGTGCACCGACATCGAGCACGCGTCCGGGTCGTCGTCCCGGTAGGCGCTCAGTGTGCGGGTACCGTCCCGATGCGCCACCACCGAGAGACGGCGCCGCTCCCGGGTCGAGAGGTCGTACCTCACCCCGATCCCCGGCAACGGTGTACTACTCAGACGCGGAGCACCCACGACTGCCCTCCTCTTCCGCTCTGTCCCGCCCTGTCCTGTCCGATTCGGATATTTCTTCGAACAGCGGTCGGTGCCACCCTAACGAGACTCCGGCGAACGGGACGAGAGCCCGAAAAGCGGCTGGCGGGGGCGGGGTTGGGGGCCGGGTGGGAGAATCCACGTCCCCGTCGTCGTCGCGGCTGTCGAGGAGTCGGGCGGCGGGGAGGAGCGCGAGGAGGCGCAGGCATGATCCAGTGGGTGTCGTGGGGCACCGGACCCCGGCCCGTGCCCCAGCCCGTGGCCACGCCGCTGGTGTGGGCTTCGGCGTGCGCCGGCGCGATGGTGCTGGTCGCCGCGCTCAACGCCCTGGTCGGTACGGACAGCCCCGGCCTCGCCCTCGCCGCGCTCTCCCTGCTGTCCGCGACTCTCGGCCGCTACGCCCGCTTCACCGCCGCGCCCGGCACGGCCGCCCTGTGCTGGCTCTTCCTCAACGGCTTCGCCATACCGCCCCTGGGCACGCTCACCTGGGCCGGCCCCCGGGACACCTTCTGGCTGACCTGCCTGCTGACCGCCGCCCTCACCGGCACCACGGTCGCCCGCCTCGCCCAGGCCCGCGCGGCCTACCGCCGCCTCACCACCGGCGTCCCCCCGACCAGCCCGGACCGCCCGTACGACTTCTGACCCGGGCCGCTGTCAGTGGGGTCCGGCACAGTGGTGGGTGGGACCACGTGCGAAGGGATGTCCAGGTGAGTGGCACCAAACCCTCCGGGACCGCCGGAGAGCGGAATCTGCGGGATCTCGTGCTGTTGCGCCGGGTACGGGACCGGATCGACCGGGAGTACGCGCGACCGCTGGACGTGGAGGCGCTGGCGCGTGGGGTGAACATGTCGGCGGGGCACCTCAGCAGACAGTTCCGGGCGGCGTACGGGGAGTCGCCGTACGCGTATCTGATGACGCGGCGCATAGAGCGGGCGATGGCCCTGCTGCGGCGCGGGGACCTCAGTGTCACCGAGGTGTGCTTCACGGTGGGCTGCTCGTCGCTGGGCACGTTCAGCAGCCGGTTCACCGAGCTGGTGGGGGTGCCGCCCAGCGTCTATCGGCGTCAGGCGGCCGAGCGTACGACCGTGGGGATGCCGTCATGCGTGGTGAGGCAGGTGACGCGGCCGGTGAGGGTCACCCCGGCCAGGGGCGCGGAGGCGGGGCCGGTTCGCAAGGCGGAGGCGGGGCCGGTTCGCAAGCCGGTCAGGAATCGAGAAGCGCCGGGGGTGGAGCGCGCCTAGCGTGGCAGCCATGGACCTCACCATTCACGCCAGTTTCCTTCCGCACGACGACGCCGACGCCGCGATCGCCTTCTACCGAGACGTCCTCGGCTTCGAGATCCGCAACGACGTCGGTTACAGCGGGTTGCGCTGGATCACGGTCGGCCCCAAGGAGCAGCCCGCGATCAACATCGTGCTGTCGCCTCCGGCCGGCGACCCCGGTATCACCGACGACGAGCGCCGCACGATCACCGAGATGATGGCCAAGGGCACCTACGGCGGTATCGTCCTCGCCACCCCCGACGTCGACGCCGTCTTCGAACGCCTCCAGGCAAAGGACGCCGAGGTCGTCCAGGAGCCCACGGACCAGCCGTACGGAGTCCGCGACTGCGCCTTCCGGGACCCCGCCGGAAACATGATCCGTATTCAGCAGAGGGGCTGAGGGCGGCCGGGTTGGCGATTCGGGCGCGGCCTGGAGCTGGGGCCGCGCCCCAAAGGGGCGCGGGGAACTGCGCGACAAGCCACGACGCGGCCGCAGCCGACCGACGACATAGCGCGGCACCCCAGTAGACAGCCCAGCTGCACTCCGGGCCGACCGATGACGACGAAGAAGGAGACGACGCAATGAGCGAGGTCACAAGTGCGGCCAGGCCTGCGGCCGGAGCGCATGAGGCCGACAGCCACGACCTGATCCGAGTGCACGGCGCCAGGGAGAACAATCTCAAGGACGTCAGCATAGAGATCCCCAAAAGACGGCTGACGGTGTTCACCGGCGTATCCGGCTCGGGCAAAAGCTCCCTCGTCTTCGACACCATCGCCGCCGAGTCCCAACGCCTGATCAACGAGACGTACAGCACCTTCGTCCAGGGCTTCATGCCCACCCTCGCCCGCCCGGAGGTCGACGTCCTCGACGGCCTGACGACGGCGATCATCGTCGACCAGGCCCGCATGGGCGGCGACATCCGCTCCACCGTCGGCACCGCCACCGACGCCAACGCCATGCTCCGCATCCTCTTCAGCCGCCTGGGCGAACCGCACATCGGCCCGCCCAGCGCGTACTCGTTCAACACGGCCTCGGTGAAGGCGAGCGGCGCGATCACGGTGGAGCGGGGCAACAAGACGAAGGCGGAGCGGGCGACGTTCAGCCGTACCGGCGGTATGTGCGTCAACTGCGAGGGCCGGGGCACCGTCTCCGACATCGACCTCACCCAGCTCTACGACGACTCGAAGTCGATCGCGGAGGGCGCGTTCACCATCCCGGGCTGGAAGTCGGACAACGTGTGGACGGTCGGCCTCTACGCCCAGTCCGGCTTCCTCGACCCGGACAAGCCGATCCGCCGCTACACGAAGAAGGAGATGCGGGACTTCCTCTACGGGGAGCCGACGAAGGTCAAGGTCAACGGGGTCAATCTGACGTACGAAGGGCTGATCCCCAAGATCCAGAAGTCGTTCCTGTCCAAGGACAAGGAGTCGATGCAGCCGCACATCAGGGCGTTCGTGGAGCGTGCGGTGACGTTCGTGACCTGCCCGGAGTGCGACGGGACGCGGCTGAGCGAGGGCGCCCGTTCGTCGAAGATCGGGCGGATCAGTATCGCGGACGCCTGTGCGATGGAGATCAGGGATCTCGCGGAGTGGGTGCGGGCGCTGAAGGAGCCGTCGGTGGCGCCGCTGCTCACCTCGCTGCAGCGGACGCTGGACTCGTTCGTGGAGATCGGCCTCGGCTATCTCTCCCTGAACCGGGCCTCCGGCACGCTCTCCGGCGGCGAGGCGCAGCGAGTGAAGATGATCCGCCACCTCGGCTCGTCCCTCACGGATGTGACATACGTCTTCGACGAGCCCACGGTCGGCCTCCACCCCCACGACATCCAGCGCATGAACGACCTGCTGCTGCGTCTGCGCGACAAGGGCAACACCGTGCTCGTCGTCGAGCACAAGCCCGAGGTGATCGCGATCGCCGACCATGTCGTCGACCTGGGCCCCGGCCCCGGTACGGCGGGCGGCACCGTCTGCTTCGAGGGCACGGTGGCGGGGCTGCGCAAGGGCGGCACGATCACCGGGCGGCATCTGGACGACCGGGCCTCGGTGAAGGACGAGGTCCGCAAGTCCACCGGCGCGCTGGAGATCCGGGGCGCGAGCACCCACAACCTCCAGAGCGTGGACGTGGATGTCCCGCTGGGTGTGCTGTGCGTGGTCACGGGCGTGGCGGGCTCGGGCAAGAGTTCGCTCATCCATGGCTCGATCCCGGCCTCCGAGGGTGTGATCTCGGTCGACCAGACGCCGATCCGCGGCTCCCGGCGCAGCAATCCGGCCACGTACACCGGACTCCTCGACCCGATCCGCAAGGCCTTCGCCTCGGCCAACGGCGTCAAGCCGGCCCTCTTCAGCGCCAACTCCGAGGGCGCCTGCCCCACCTGCAACGGCGCCGGGGTCGTCTACACGGACCTGGCGATCATGCAGACCGTCGCCACGCCCTGCGAGGACTGCGAGGGGAAGCGGTTCCAGGCGTCCGTCCTCGACTACCACCTCGGCGGCCGGGACATCAGCGAGGTGCTGGCGATGTCGGTGACGGAGGCGGAGGAGTTCTTCGGCGCCGGCGAGGCCCGTACGCCGGCCGCGCACCGCATACTGGAGCGGCTCGCGGACGTCGGCCTCGGCTATCTCACCCTCGGCCAGCCGCTCACCACCCTCTCAGGCGGCGAGCGCCAGCGCCTGAAGCTGGCCACGCACATGGCCGACAAGGGCGGTGTCTATGTGCTGGACGAGCCGACGACCGGCCTCCACCTCGCCGACGTCGAACAACTCCTCGGCCTGCTGGACCGCTTGGTCGACTCCGGCAAGTCGGTCATCGTCATCGAACACCACCAGGCCGTCATGGCCCACGCCGACTGGATCATCGACCTCGGCCCCGGAGCCGGCCACGACGGCGGCAAGGTCGTCTTCGAGGGCACCCCGTCCGACCTGATCGCCGACGGCTCGACGCTGACGGGGGAGCACTTGGCGGCGTATGTGGGGGTGTGATCCCTCAAATTGCGGTGCGGAGGCAGTCATGGGGTCAGCAGACTGACCCCATGACTGCCTCCCCGGACGCCGATGCCAAAGACGATGCCAAAGACGATGCCAAAGCCGGCCTTCGTTTCTATCTCCAGAACGCCCGTGACGCCCTGCTGTGGAAGCTCGAAGGGCTCTCCGAGTACGACATCCGGAGGCCGATGACGCCGACCGGCACCAATCTGCTGGGCCTGGTGAAGCACGTGGCCATCATCGAACTGGGCTATCTCGGCGACACGTTCGGCCGCCCCTCCGGGGAACCCCTCACCTGGGAGACGGTGATGGCCGACGACGACCCCAACTCCGACATGTGGGCCACCCCCGACGAGTCCCGCGAGTGGATCACCGACCTCTACCGCCGTGCCTGGGCCCACTCCGACGCCACCATCGACGCCCTGCCCCTGGACACCGTCGGCACGGTCCCCTGGTGGCCCGCCGACCGCAACACGGCCACCCTCCACCACATCGTCACCCGCGTCATCGCCGACACCCACCGCCACGCGGGCCACGCCGACATCCTCCGCGAACTCATCGACGGCGCCGTCGGCATGAACGAGACCAACACGAGCATGCCGACGGATGACGCGAAGGCATGGGCGGACCACCACGCCCGCCTGGAAGACGCGGCGGTGGAGGCGGAGCGCAGACGGCAACAGCCGTAGACGCCCCTTGCCGTTCGGCGACACGCCTGCCGTTCCGCCTGCCGTTCCGCCTGCCGTTGTGCCGGCCCGTTCCGTCAGTCGTCGACGGTCGCGGCGTCAGTCGTCGACCGTCACGGCGGCCGGACGCGGGGCCCCGTGGAACACCTGGCTGATGTGCCAGTCCCGGTGGGCCGGGGCGACGGAAGGGGCACCCGCCTGGGGCCCGAGCAGCGGCCGGCCCGCGAGCGCCAGCACCTGCGCGCGGGCCGCGTCGCTGTGCCCCACGAAACGCTGCGAGACCAGCACCCGCCGGCCGTCGCCGACCCCGAGGACGCCCTTGTCGAAGAGCTTGTGGTGCAACGAGCACAGACACAGCCCGTTCTCGACCTCGTCCGGCCCGTCGAACGCCCACCACCGCACATGCGCGGCCTCCAGCCCGACGGACACGGCTCCGATCCGCCCGTCGTAACCACAGAAGGCACACCGGTATTCGTACGCGGTCAGCACCAGCTCCCGCATCCGGGGGTCCCGCTTCCGCCGTACGCTCTCGCCGAGCCCTTCGACCCCCTCGATCCCCTCGATCCCCCTGGCCCCCTGGATCTCGACCGGCTCCAACTCCAGCCCGACGGCCTCGCACAACTCGCTGTGGAGGGAGGGCGGGAAGTGCAGATCGAGGAGCGCCCGGGCCATCCGGGGCAACAGCGAGGGCTCCCGCCGCAGCGCCGTCCGCAGCTCCGGCACCAGCCGCCCCGCGGCCCCCGAGGCCCGAAGCTCCCCCACCCCGGTCCCGGGGCTCCCGGGCCCGCGCTCGGTGCGCACCTCCCACACCCCGTCGCTCACCAGATGATGGAACGGGTACGAGGGCGAGGTCTTGCGCGGCGGCCCGTACTCCTCCAACAGCCGCCGAAGATCGTCCTCGACGGCGCTGTACCGCAGCTCCCCCTCACCGTCCCGCTGGAACCGCCCCAGCGCATACAGCACCAACAACGGCTTGTGCGGAGCCCGCGCCCCACCCCGACTCCACTGCCGCAACCCCGAGACCCGCCCCAGCCAGTCCATGACCACCGATCGTAGAACCGGCGCGGAACCGGTGATGAGGCGGGCGTGGTTCGGCCCGCCGGTCCTGCCGTCAGTCCCGCCCCGCGACGAGGGACCACACCTCCACGTCATGGTGTACGCCGGCCAGCTTCACGGATGAGCGGAGGACGCCCTCCCGGCGCATGCCGAGGCGTTTCGGTACGGCGAGGCTGGGGGTGTTGGTGGTCGCGGCGGACCACTCCACCCTGGTCAGGCCTCGGGTGGTGAGGGCCCAGTCGGTCAGGTGGCGGGCGGCGAGGGTGACCAGGCCCCGGCCGCGGGCCTCCGGGGCGAGCCAGGCGCCCAGGGAGCAGGTGCCGTTGCGGGTGTCGAACGTGGCGAAACCGGCGCCGCCCACGAGGAGGCCGTCCAGCCAGATGCCGAAGAGCCGCCGGCCGTCCCGTATCTGGTCCTCGGCGTAACCCCGCAGCCACGCCTCGGCCTTGGCCACGTCATCGATCGCGGTCGCCCACGGCAGCCACGGCGCCAGATGCGCCCCCGACCGCTCGACGAACTCGTAGAACTCCCGCGCCCGCCAGGGCTCCAACGCGCGCAACTCGGCACCTGGGGCAAGGGGATGACTGAACATGGGCTTTCCGGCTTTCGTCGCGGCGATCAAGGATCAGTGATCGAGAACTTCATAAGGCCCCTGGGCATCGCGGGAGTTGAGGGGTTGTGGGTGATGTGTGCGCATACGGTTCTCAAGTCTTCAAGATCTTGCTCGGAGCGGCCCGGCGGAGCATAGTGTTCCGGCGGACCGAGATGTAAGGCGCCGATCGCCTCCCTCCCCACATCCGGTAGCGCGTGACAGGTCGGTCGTAAGGGTCGGTTCGTCCCGTATGGGCATCGTGGCCATCATCACCTTCGTCGTCAGACGGCTGTCCGGCGGCCTTCTGCTCCTGCTGGCCCTCAGCCTCCTCGTCTTCACCCTGCTCGCCGCCGCCCCCGGCACCCCGGTCCAGACCCTCCTGGGCACCCGCCCCGCGACCCCCGAACTGGTCGCCGAACTCCACGCCAGGCACCACCTCGACGACCCCTTCGCCGTCCGCTACCTGTACTGGCTCTCCGACGCGGTCCACCTCGACCTCGGCACCTCGATCTCCGTCCAACCGGGCACCCCGGTCGCCGACATGATCTACGGCCGTATGGCCCTCACCGCCGAACTCGCCCTCTACTGCCTGCTCTTGGCCCTCCTGGTCGGCATCCCCCTCGGCGTCGCGGCGGGCGTCCGGCGCGGTCGTGCCGCCGACCGGGGCATCTCGCTGCTGGCCACGATCGGTTTCGGCGCCCCCGTCCACGCCCTGTCCATCGTGCTGCTGTACGTCTTCGGCGTGGCCCTGGGCTGGTTCCCGGTGTACGGCGCGGGCGAGGGCTTCGCCGACCGGGTCGTCCATCTGACGCTGCCCGCCGTGGCGCTCGCGACCGTGCTGTCGGCCGTCGTCGTACGGCAGACCAGGGCGGCCACCCTGACGGTGTCCCGCCAGGACTACGTCACCTTCGCCCGGTTACGAGGGCTCAGCCCGACCCGCGTGCTGTTCCGCTACATCCTGCGCAACTCCGCGCCCCAGGTGCTCACCAGCGCCGGTCTCCTCCTCATCGCACCCCTCGGCTCCGGCGTCTTCATCGAGCAGGCGTTCTCCCTGCCCGGCGCCGGCTCACTGCTGCTGGCGGCGGTCGCCGCCGAGGACGTCCCGGTCGTCCAGGGCCTCGCCCTGCTCCTGGGCACCCTGGTGATCCTGATCAACCTGCTGGTCGACCTCCTCACGTACGTCGTGGACCCCCGCGTCCGCCTTCACGGGGAGGGGAACCACTGATGGGCCGACCGGACCCCGGGACGCCTACGGTCTCGGGCGAACACGCCGCTCCCGGCCGGCACGCTGTGCCCACCCCGGCCGACGTACCCGCCCCCTCGAAGGGCTTCCGCCCGCCCCCGCCCCTGGTCGTCCTCGCCGTGATCGCGGTCACCGTCATCGCCCTCCTCGTCCTGACCGGCGACCGTCTGGCTCCGTACGACCCCGAAGACCAGGATCTGATGCGCGGCGCGGCAGGCCCCGGCGACGGGCACTGGCTCGGTACCGACACCCTGGGCCGGGACGTCCTCTCCCAGGTCCTCGCCGGCACCCGCACCGCCGTGATCGGCCCCCTCTGCGTGGCGATCGGCGTCCTGCTGCTGGGCGTCCCCCTCGGGATCGCGGCCGGCTACCGCCGTGGCCTCCTCGACGCCACCACCAACCGCCTCGCCGACCTCATCTCCGCGTTCCCCGCGATGCTGCTGGTCATCGTGGTGGTCGGAGTGATCGGCGGCGCGGACGACCGCCTCGGCGGCTACTGGCTCGCCGTAGCCGTCCTCACCCTGCTGTCGCTCCCGGCGCAGATCCGCCTCTGCCGCAACACCACCCTCGTACAGGCGCGACTGCCGTACGTCGAAGCCGCCCGGGTCCTCGGGCTGCCCGCCCGGCGGATCATGTTCCGGCACATCCTGCCGAACATCCTGCCCACGGTCCTCGCCACCTTCCTCCTCGACTTCGTCGGCGCCCTGATCGGTCTCTCGGGCCTGTCCTACCTGGGCCTCGGCGTACCGCCCGGCACCCCCGACTGGGGCGAACTCCTCCGCCAGGGCCAGACCCTGCTCACCGTCAACCCGTATCTCTCCCTGGCCCCCGGTCTGATGATCATCACCACCGCGACCGGCGTCACCCTCCTCGGCGACTGGCTGTACGACCGCCACACCGACGGGACGGCCCACCGATGACGCCCGACGAGCGGCCTCTCCCCCTCCTGTCCGTACGGCACCTCCACGTGCACGCCGCCGCCCCGCACCCCCGAGGCCGGACCCACACCCAAACGCGCACCCGCACCCTGGTCCGTGACGTCGGCTTCGACCTGGCGGCCGGTCAGACCCTCGGCATCGTCGGAGAGTCCGGCAGCGGCAAGACCCTCACCGCCCGCGCGATCACGGGCGTACTCGCCGACGGTCTACGCGCGGAGGGCGAGGTCCTCTTCGACGGCATCCCCCTGCTGGGCAGACGCGAACGCGACCTGCGCCCCCTGCGCGGCACCCGCCTGGCCATGGTGCTGCAGGACCCCTTCACCGCGCTGAACCCGTCGCAGACCATCGCCGAACACCTACGGGAGTCACTGGCCCCGCACGTCCGCCGCGACCGGGCCACCGCCACCGCCGAGGTCGCCCGCCGCCTGAGCGAAGTGGAACTGGACCCGTACACGGTCGCCGACCGCTACCCGTTCCAGCTCTCCGGCGGGATGCGCCAGCGCGTGGCCCTCGCGGCGGCCCTGGCCCGCGACCCCGATCTGCTCATCGCCGATGAACCGACCACCGCCCTGGACGTCACCACCCAGGCCGAGATCCTCACCCTGCTGCGGCGGCTGAGGGCCGAGCGGGGTATGGCCCTCGTCCTGATCACCCATGACCTGCGCGTGGCGTTCTCGGTCTGCGACCGGGTGCTGGTGATGTACGCCGGTTCCGTCCTGGAGGACGCCCCGGCCACCGCCCTCGCCCGCGCCCCGCGCCACCCCTACACCCTCGGCCTGATCCAGACCGAACCCCCGGTCACCCACTACGTGGACCACCTCGCCACCCTCCCGGGCCAGGTCCCCACCCCCGACAGCGTCACCGACCACTGCGCCTTCGCCGCCCGCTGCACCTGGCGCCAGGACATCTGCGTCACGTCGCGCCCGGCCCTTGTACCGCTGCCGGAGCGCTTGGCGGCGGAGACGTTTCACGTGAAACATGAAGGGGGCCAGGGGACCGCCGACCCGTACCGCTACCACCGTTCCTCCGCCTGCGCCCGTATCGCCGAGATCGCCGACGACCTCAGCGCCCTCCGCCTCCACCCGCCGACCCCGGGCACCCCGCCTCCCGCCCCCGCGGGCGTGCCCCTCCTCCGTGTCACCGGCCTCACGAAGACGTACGGGACGTCGTACGGGAAGGAGTACGGGCGGTGGCTGTCACCCTTCCTCCGGCCTCGGGACAAGGGGGCGGGGACGGCCACCCCCGCCCTGCACGAGGTCTCCCTCGAACTCCATGAAGGTGAATCCCTGGGCGTCGTCGGCGAGAGCGGCTCCGGCAAGACCACCCTGGCCCGCTGCGTACTGGGCCTGACCACCCCGACCTCGGGCACGATCCGCCTCGGCGACCTGGACGTCAGCGACCACCGCCGCCTCACCCGTGACGACCTCCGCGAGGCCCGCCGCCTGGCCCAGATCGTCTTCCAGGACCCGTACGCCTCCCTCAACCCCCGCCTGACCATCGGCGCGACCCTGAGCGAGGCACTGGCGGCGGGGGACGCCCATCACGACCGTACGGGCCATCACGACCGTACGAGCCGTCACGACCGTACGAGCCGTCACGACCGTACGACCCGCGCCAACCCCCCAGCGGACCGAGCCCTTGGCACCGCCGAACTGCTGGACCTCGTACGCCTCCCCGCCCCCTACGCCCGCAAGCACCCCCACGAACTCTCCGGCGGTGAACGCCAACGCGTCGCCATCGCCCGCGCGTTGGCGGTCCGCCCCAAGCTGCTGATCTGCGACGAACCGGTGGCGGCGCTGGATGTGTCGGTACAGGCCCAGATCCTGGAGCTGCTGCGCGAGGTGCGGACGGCGTACGACACGAGCCTGATCGTCATCACCCATGACCTGTCGGTCGTACGCCAGCTGACCGACCGGGTCGTCGTCCTGCGCGGCGGCGAACTGGTCGAGACCGGCCCCACCCCCGACACCCTCGACTCCCCCCGACACCCCTACACCCAACGCCTCCTCGCCTCCATCCCGGGCGAGAGGTGACCGCACGGAAAGCAGGCAGAAGAAATGCCCCCCACCGACCGCACCCCCCGCCGCAGGACCCTGCTGGCCGCGGCCCTCCTCACCACCCTCACCACATTCACCGCCACGGCCTGCGCCGGAGGCGACGGCGGAGACGACACAGAGAACAGCGACACACCCAGAACGACGAACAAGGCGATACCGGTGGTGAACTGGGCCCTGCCCAACGCCCCCGCGTCGCTGGACTACGCGAAGAGCTACGACAACAACTCCACCGGCGCGGTGATGTCCCTGGTCACGGAACCCCTGGAACGCGTCTCGTCCACGGGGGAGTTCACCCCGAACCTGGCGACCTCGGTGACCCAGCCGGACGCGAAGACGCTCGTCTACAAGCTGCGCTCGGGAGTGAAGTTCTCCAGCGGCGCGGAGATGACGGCCGAGGACGTGGTGTGGAGCATCGAGCACTTCTCGGCGCCCACGGCACAGACGTCGGCGGTCGGCCAGCAGGTGGACACGGTCGAGGTCACCGGCCCCATGGAGGTGACCGTCAAGCTCAAGGCACCGGTCCCGACGGCCCGCGCGGGTATCGCCATCACCACGCTCGTGGAGGAGGCGAAGTACGCGAAGGAGCACGCGAAGACGCTGGGCAACGCGGGTTCGGCACCGGTCGGCACGGGCCCGTACAAGGTCGAGTCGCAGACGGCGGAGAAGATCACCCTCGTCCGGAACCCGGAGTACGCCCGCACCCCGAAGCCCGCCGCCGACAAGGTCGTCTTCTCCGTGATCCCCGACGACACGGCCCGCCAACTCGCCCTGCGCTCCGGGGAGATCGACGGCGGCGCGATCACCGCCCGCAAGAGCGCGGACCAGTGGAAGTCCGTACCCGGCGCGACCCTCTACGCCTCCCCGTCCCTCTCCCAGGACTTCCTGGCGATGGACGTCACGAAGGCTCCCTTCGACGACGTCCACGTCCGCCGCGCCGTGGCCCACTCGGTGGACCGCGCGGGCATCATGAAGGCCGCCTTCGACTCGTACGCGCAGCCGATGAACGGACTGGTCCCGGCCCAGGAGCTGGCCGGAGTGGCAGGCTCCCGGCAGAACGCGGAGGACTTCCTCGCCGGCCTCCCCCAGTACGAGCTGAGCGAGACGAAGGCGAAGGCCGAGCTGGCGAAGTCGGGCCACCCGAAGGGCTTCACGGCGACGATCGAGTACGTCAAGGACTACCCCTGGCAGGAGCTGGCCGCCCTCAACATCCAGCGCAACATGAAGCCGCTCGGCGTGACGATCACCCCGAAGCCGGTCACCACGAACGAGTGGTACGGCAAGTTCTTCAAGCACGAACTGACCGACATCACCCTCCCCTTCGGCTTCGGCGCGACCTACCCCGACCCGGCCCCCCTCCTCGGCAAACTGGTCGGCAAGGCCAACATCGGCCCCCAGAAGATCAACATCGCCAACTGGACCACCCCGGAGGTCGACAAGGCCCAGTCGGTCATCACCACCGCCGGCTCCGACGCCACGCGCTGGACCGCCACGCAGACGATCCTCACCGCCGTCGCCGACCAGGTTCCCTACATCCCCCTCTTCACCGAGGACGAGCTGTACGCCGTGGGCGAGGGCATGGCCTTCGACACCTCCGGCATCACCTCCTTCGACCTGTCCAACGGCACATGGATCTTCCACCTGAAGTCGACGGGGTGAGCACGGCCGCCGGTCGATGGCCTGTGATGCGGCTGCGGGCCGGAGCGCTATGACACGGCCGCCGGCCGGTGCCCTATGACGGGGGCGCCGGCCGGACGCGGGTTCCCGGCGCGCGGCAGACCGTGTCGTGGGCGGGCAGTCGGCCGTGGGCCAGATACGTACGGATGACCGCGTTGACACACGCGTCGTCCTGCCCGACTCCGTGATGGTGACCGCCTCGGAAGGTGAGGAGCCGGGAGCTGGGCAGCAGACGGCGCAGGACCCGCGCGCCGGGGTAGGGGGTGCGGGGGTCGCCGGTGGAGGCGGCGATGAGGACGGCCGCGTCCTCGCGTACGGCGGTGGGCTCCTCGCGGGGCGGTGTCGGCCAGAACGCGCAGGGGGTGATGTTGTGCACGGCGGGGCCGAAGAGGGGGTGATCCCGGCGGCCGCGCCGGATGTCGTGCCAGTACGACTCCGGGTCGTGCGGTGCGGTGACGTCGCCGCACAGGATGGCGGTCGCGGCACTGCCGTAGGCCGAGGCGGAGCCGGTGGACAGCGACTCCAGCAGATCACGAAGGGCCCGGCCCGGGACCGCCGGTTCGCCGTCGGCGGCCTTGGCCAGCACGGACAGCGTGTCGGCGAGCGCTCGCCGACTGTTCTCCGCGTCGCTTTCGAGCTGGTACAGCAGGGCCACCGGGATCACCGTGTCATCCACCTGGAACACCTTCGGGGGCGCTCCGACGGCCAGTGGCCGCCCCGCTGCGGCCCGCATGATGCCGTGGACCCGGCGCAGCACCTGGGCACGGGTGCCGCCCAGCCGGTACTCGGCGTGGTGCCGTGCCGCCCAGGCGGCCCAGGCGGCGAGCGCCGCCTCGTTGGCCGGCGCCGCGTCCCTCAAGATCCGGGTGTCGTAGCGCAGCGGATTCATGGGCCCGTCGAAGACGACCCGGTCGAAGCGGCCAGGGAACATCTGGGCGTAGACGGTGCCGAGGTAGGTGGCGTACGAGAAGCCGTAGTACGAGATCCTTTCCTCCCCCAGGACATGGCGCAGGACGTCGAGGTCGCGAGCCGTGTTGCGGGTCGTCGCATGGGGCAGCAGATCGGAGCGCGTACGGCGGCAGCGGTCGGCGAGGTCCTTCTGGAAGGCGACCTGGTGTTCGAAGGCGGCGCGGGTGAGGCCTGCCGAACGGGCCGCGTGGCTCGTGGGCCAGCCGCAGTCGAGGGGGGTGCTGCGGCCGACGAACCGAGGGTCGTAGCCGACGATGTCGAAGCGTGGGGCGAGGCCGGTCAAGGGGGCAGGGGGGTCGGCGCCGTTCTCCAGCACCGAGTCGCCGGGGCCGCCCGCGACCATCACGACCGTCCCGATCCGGTGCGCGGTGTCCGTGGCCGCGACCCGGGACACGGCTACGGTGAGCGTACGGCCGCCGGGGTCGTCGTAGTCCAGCGGAACCGTGATCCCGGCGCACCGCGCGCCCGCTCGCTCCAGCCTTCGACCGGCTTCGTCCTCCGCGCCTCGCACGCAACTCGTCCACTCGACGCGTTGGCGGTGGTAGCGGTCCAGCGGGTCCGGTGCTGGGTCCGGGGCCGGGCGCGCGCTCACGCCCGTCAGACAGATGAGCGTCGCGAGCGCCGCGATGCCGGTCGCCCCACGGCGGAATCCGATGATCACGGTCATTCACGCTAGGTGCCGTGGGCGAGGCTGTCCTGCCACATGTCGCCCATACGGGCGTGCTCTCGGAGGCTCCCGGAGGTCAGGGCGCAAGGCCCGGCCCCGCACCCCCTCGTACCCTGTCCCCGTGCCGTCCCCCCGCCCGCATCGCGTAGCCGTCCTCGTGCTCGTGGGTGCCAAGCCCCTCGACGTCGGCATTCCCGCGCAGGTGTTCACGACCCGCGCGAGCATGCCGTACGAGGTGCGGGTGTGCGGGGCGGCACCCGGTCTGGTGACCGGCGCCGACGGCCTGTCGTACCACGTCGCCCATGGCCTCGACGCGCTCGCGTGGGCCGACATCGCCTTCATCCCCGGCTACCGGTTCCCGGACCGCGACGACCCGCCGCGTGCCGTCGTCGACGCGCTGATCGCGGCCCACGCCCGGGGCACCCGGCTCGCCGCGATCTCGACGGGCGCCTTCGCGCTCGCCGCCACGGGCCTGCTCGACGGCAGACGCGCCACCACGCACTGGCACTACACGCGGGCGCTCGCGGCGAAGCACCCGCTCGTCCGGGTCGACGAGAACGTGCTGTTCGTCGACGAGGGCAGCGTGCTGACGTCGGCGGGCGCCGCCTCCGGCATCGACCTGTGCCTGCACATCCTGCGCGGCGACCTCGGGGTGGCCGCCTCGAACCACGCGGCCCGGCGCCTGGTCGCGGCCCCTTACCGCAGCGGCGGCCAGGCCCAGTACGTACCGCGCAGCGTGCCCGAGGCGCTCGGCGAACGGTTCGCCGCCACCCGCGAGTGGGCGCTGCACCGGCTCGGCGAGCCCCTCACCCTTGAGGTGCTGGCGCGGCACGCGGGGGTCTCGCCGCGTACGTTGTCGCGGCGTTTCGTCGAGGACACGGGGTACACGCCGATGCAGTGGGTCATGCGCGCCCGCATCGACGTGGCCCGTGAGCTGCTGGAACGTTCGCAGCGCAGCGTGGAGCAGATCGCCGCCGACGTCGGTCTGGGCACCGGCGCGAATCTGCGGCTGCACTTCCAGCGCATCCTCGGCACCACGCCGAGCGAATACCGGCGCACCTTCGCGCGGGGGGAGTAGCCCGCCGCCGCGTGGCGTCCGGCTGCTCGCGCGTGTGGTGGCGGGCTACTCGGGCGTGGGGCGGCGGGCCACTCACGCATGGGGCGCCGGGCCACTCGGCGTGTGGCGCGATCCTTTTGAACCGTGGCGATCCCGCCGCTGTCACGCGCGGATGCCGCACGCGACGCTGGTGGCGAACCGAATGGTTCGAGCCCTGCGAAGGCTTCGAAGGGCTCGAAGAGAGACCGAATGGTTCGAAGGGACCGAAGGGACACCACCCATGACTCGCATCGCGATCAACGGATTCGGCCGTATCGGCCGCAATGTGCTGCGCGCACTGCTCGAACGCGACAGCGACCTCGACATCGTCGCCGTCAACGACCTCACGGAGCCCGCCACCCTCGCCCGGCTGCTCGCCTACGACACGACGGCCGGCCGCCTCGGTCGCCCGGTGACCGTCGACGGGAACGTCCTCGTCGTCGACGGCCGCCGCATCACGGTGCTCGCCGAGCGCGAACCGGCGCAGCTGCCGTGGGCCGAACTCGGCGTGGACATCGTGCTGGAGGCCACCGGCCGCTTCACCTCGGCCAAGGCCGCCCGCGCCCACCTCGACGCCGGCGCGAAGAAGGTGCTCGTCAGCGCGCCGTCGGACGGCGCCGACGTCACCCTCGCGTTCGGGGTCAACACCGACGCGTACGACCCGGCCGTACACACGATCGTCTCGAACGCCTCCTGCACCACCAACGCGCTCGCGCCGCTGGCCGCGGTCCTCGACGAACTCGCGGGCATCGAGCACGGCTTCATGACGACGGTGCACGCCTACACGCAGGAGCAGAACCTCCAGGACGGCCCGCACCGCGACGCCCGCCGCGCCCGCGCCGCCGGCGTCAACATCGTGCCGACCACGACGGGCGCCGCCAAGGCGATCGGGCTCGTCCTGCCGAACCTGGACGGCAAGCTGTCCGGCGACTCGATCCGCGTGCCGGTTCCCGTGGGCTCGATCGTCGAACTCAACACGACGGTCGCCCGCGACGTGACCCGCGACGACGTACTGGCGGCGTACAGCGCCGCGGCGCGGGGCCCGCTCGCCGGCATCCTCGAATACTCGGACGACCCGCTCGTGTCGTCCGACATCACGGGCAACCCGGCCTCGTCGATCTTCGACTCGGCCCTCACCCGCGTCGACGGCCGCCACATCAAGGTGGTCGCCTGGTACGACAACGAGTGGGGCTTCTCGAACCGGGTGATCGACACGCTCGAACTCCTGGCCACCGGCTGACGGAGGCCGGGGCGCGGCGGGGCGGGCACGCCCATGTCAGGGGCACCCGGCGGTGTTCAGCCGACGCCCCCGAAGGCGTCCTCGGCCTGCTGGTCGGCGGAGAAGTGGATGGGGATCGCGACCAGCACGCCGTTGACCATGGGGTCGCCGGTCGCCTGGAGTTCGAAGGTTCCCCCGGTGGCGGTCACCTGCGCGGCGAGCATCCGGCCCACCGCCGCGCCGCCGCCGTAGGTGCCGGAGACGGCGTTGTCGCCGGGCTGATGCCACAGGATGTCGTCGGCGAACAGACCCACGACCGCGGCGAAGTCCTTGGCGGACACGGCGTCGACGTAGCGCCGGGCGACAACAAGGACAGCATCAGCGCGAAGGCCCTCACCGACACCCTCCGCGACCTGGAACGCGACGGCAGGCCGACAGCCAACTAGCCCCGGCCGTCGGCAGAATGGGGCCATGGACGCTGGACTCACGGCACTGCTCGGCGCCGCCGTAGGCTCACTCGCCACGCTCGGTTCCGCGATGGTCACGGGGCGCGCGGCGGCGCGCTCGCAATTTGGTCAGTGGCGCCGTCAGCACCGCCGAGACGCTTACGCGAACTACCTGGGCGCGTTGTACGACCGAGACGTCGCCCTGGACTCCGTGCGTGACGCACTTCGGGCAGACCGCCCGGACCTGCGGGAAGTCGACGAGCGGATGGAGCGCTTCACCGCCCAGGCTCGCGGGGTCCATCGGGCCGCCGAGTTCGTCATCCTCGAAGGTCCCGAATCCGTGGTGGAGGCGCTCTACCGTGTGGTCCGCGCCGCCGACGACCTCGCCAAGGTCGTGCGGCGGATGGTCGGTGATGCCCATGCGGGTGACACATCCCGCAAAGCCGCGGACACCGCGCTCGCCGCTGAACGGGAGCACCTGCTGTACCAAGCCGTGAAGGGCTTCCGCGCGGCGGCTGCGGACGTCCTAGGCGACAGCCGGATACGCGTCTACTGATCGTCAGGGGTGGCCAAGCTCCGCAAGAACCGGCTACGTCCCAAGCACGTCATGGCTGCGGGGGACCAGCGAAGCCACCGCCATCCGCCTCCTAGGAGGAGTGAGGCTCCCGGGGTACCGAGACGCGGGGCGAGCTGAACTGCTGGCCGAATATAGGTAGTTGATAGGCTGGCGTGAGCGACGGGTGGTGGCCACTGCGAGGCCCGCCGCAGGTGGCGAGGCCGGGACGGGGGACGAATTGGCCTGGGAAGAGTGGGAGAGAGCCAAGGCTGCGGCGTCGGATGGTCAGGCTGTCCAGTCGGATGGGCAGGCAGTCCAGACGCAGCTGAATCAGGCCGGACCGGGAGGCGCGGGTGACGCGGATCTCGTGGTCCACCAGGACGACCTCGGCGCTGTCGGCCACGAGGCGTTCGTTCTCCACGGCGAGCTGAAGAAGAAGGCCGACATCGCCGGGATGGGCGCGGACCAGAACGGCTCCGGCTCCACCATGCAGGCGGCCGCCGTGCTCAAGAGCCACAACCTCGGACTCGGTTCGGAGCTGGAGTCGACCGTCGAGATCTGGACCTCGCAGGTGAAGCACGTCCTACAGGCTTGCGCGCACATCTCCAACCACCTCGACTACAGCAAGAAGCTGCACGCGCAGGAAGACGTAGGGATCGCCGCCGAAATCAGCGGCCGTACGGGACCGTTGCCCGTCTCGGCGCTGAACGACTACTTCAAGTAGGAAGCGCCATGGGAGATTTCTCGTACTCGGACCTCATGGCCCTGGACCTCACCAAGCTGGGCACGGTCGCGTCCGACTGGGGAACGATGGCCGGCCAACTGGCCCAGCTCACGACCGACGTACGGGACGGCTTGACGAAGAAGTCCGAGGAAGCCCGCTGGAAGGGCGTCAACGCCGGCGTGACCAGGGACTTCGTACGCAAGACGGCCAAGGAGTTCACGGACCTCCAGACAGAGGCCGAGAGCATCGCCAACGTCCTCACCGACGCGCACAGCGAGCTGACCCGGTACCAGAAGCAGGCGCAGAGCCTCACCGACTCGGCACGCGAGGGCGACCCGGCCCGCACTCCGCCGGACCCGGGACTCCTCGTCTTCGACGGCCCGGGCGGCACCGTCCGCGTCACGGAGGCGATGTGCACTCCCGAGGGCCCCGACCAGCGCACCAAGGACCGCATCCAGTGGTACGCGGACACCCTCACCGGAATCGTCCAGCACGCCGCCGAGGTCGACGCGGCGGCCGTACGCGCGCTGCGCAAGAGCCACGGCAACGACCCGCACAACGCGGGCCACGCCAGGTACACGTCCCTCGACGAGGAACAACTGCCGCGCGCGAAGGAACTGGCCGGGCTCGCCGGGGACGCGACCCCGAAGCAGCGCGAGGAACTGCGCCGCCTGTGGGAGTCCCTGAGCCCCGAGGCACGGGCACAGCTCTGGCTGGCGCAGAAGGACGACCTGATGGCAGCGGGCATCCTGAGCCCCACCATGCCGCAGATCGCGGCGGACGCGGGCTCGGGGAAGCACGGGTCCGAGTCGCCTGGCTTCGACGAGTGGGTCACCAAGCAGAAGATGGAACTGCTGACGGAGGGCGCCGACTGGAAGGGCATGACGGACGCGTCCCGCCACATGGCGCACTACCTGGGAAACAGCGGCAGTCCCATGAACCTGCCCGTGGACAAGATGATGACGGACGTCCCCGCCTTCAAGTCGTACGTCGACGACACGGTCCGGCTGAACCAGGACGACTGGCGCAAGCAGGCCCTGGAGGAGTTCAGGAAGAACGGCGGAAAGCCCGTCGCCTTCCCGGTCGAGGCGAAGCAGCCCGAGGGTTTCTACTTCACTCAGCAGGACGACCCCAACTGGTTCTACGCGGTGGGTGGCGCCAACACCAATGTCACCGGTGTGGTGACGGCCGTTCCGGACGCGAACGGCAACCCCAAGATCAGCGTCGACTACCAGGCGAACGTCTGGGACCGCTACAACTGGGACGAGGGCAAGGGCGTCAACGTCGGTCCGCTGGACATCCCCGACGGACAGATGGCCAAGCTGCACCGGGTGGGCATGGCCCAGGAGTTCGACATGTCGGGCAGCAGCAGCGTCAAGCACTACGATCTCGGCTCCTCGGAGCCCAACGACGACCCGCTGCCGGGCCCCGACGACAGCAGGGACGGACGCTTGAACCCCGGCCGAGAGCAACAGCAGGACCGAACGACCAGCGGGGCGGCAGAAAGAGCGGACGGCCGATGAACGACGTCAACGCGTACCGGGCACCCGAAGAGGGCGGCAAGGGCCGTCGTGGCGGCCGTCGCTGGTGGCTCGTCGCAGGTGTGGCCGTCGGTGTGCTGGCCCTCTCGGGCGCCGTGACCGCGGCGGGGTGGCTCCTCGCCGACCAGGGCGGCGACGGCGCCGGCGACCGCGTGGCGGAACAGGCGGCGGACGCGAGGTGGGCCGAGGGGATCACGCCGGAGTGGATGAGCGAGCAGATGGGCCTTGACGTCCCGGTCACGGCCCGGTCTCCCCAGGCCGCATACGAGGTCACCTCCCGCTTCGACACGGGCCTCCTCACCTTCACGCTGACGAGGTCCGAGGCGGAGACGTACCTGGAGGAGCACCCCCCGGAGGGCAAGTGGCTGGAGCCGTCCTCCGCGCAGACCGACGTCACTCCCCATGACTTCGCGCACCTCGGGCTCCCGGAACCGGAGACGTTCAAGGACGGCATGCGCTACGGCTACGTCTGCCCCGGCGCCGCCGAGGCCACCGAAGATCCCGGAGCCTCCGGCACCCCTGACAACCCGTACGGTACGTCCGACGCCTACGACACGTCCGACGAGCGCTGCATCCGTCTGTACGCACACGAGTTCTCACCCAAGCGAACCCGTATCTACCTCCGCGCCCACTTCGAACCCGGCATCAACCCTCTCCCCGCGACCCCGTCCTCATCGCCATCGACGGACTGAGGCCGTCGTTCCGCCTGATCAGGCGGCTGCGGAGAATACGAGATGCGAATTCGTGAGAGGTTGACGCGCCTGCTCCGGGGAGCCTTGACCTGTTCCCTTACCCGATCGACTTCCCTTACCCGACCGACCTTGTGTCGTCATCCCCAAGCCACTTGTCACTGATGCTGATGGCCGGCTGAATGACTTCCGGATAACGGTCCGGAGGGTACTCCCGCTGAATCTCCTTGCCGGTTCGGCGATCCTTGATGATCTTTACGCCGGCCGCCTTCATTTTCTTCAGGGTGCCGATGGAGTCACCCGATACGAGGGCGTTGAACGCTTTGATGGCCTGAGCCGACTGCTGAACACTGTCCCTGCTCACGACTCCGCGGTTCACATTGATCATGGTGTGCGTATACAGGGATCGAGGGTCTCGCCCGACGAATTCGCGGCTGGTCTCGCCGATGCCGTCGAAGAACAGGTCGGCGATACTCTCAGGCCATACTTCTGTGATGATCGTGCGCGCGACAATCAAGCCCGTTGCGCTGGAGTGGCATTGCTTTCCCTTGCTGACCAGGCTGACGATGCGCTCCTCGTCGACCGGCCACCTCGGGACCAGATCCTGTACTTGTTCGGCGGTCAGCCGCCCGCTGGTCCACCTCATCCAGTGCAGGCCCGCAGCGCGGTTTGCGAGGATCTTGAGCGCGGCCGCATAGACGTTGGAGTTGCTCTGCCTCATCTCCGTGATCTGTGCGACGAAGTCGCCAGCGGTACGGACGCGACCGCCGTCAATCGCGGCAAAGGTGTCCGGGCTGAGGTTGTACGTGACCTGTGCGGTCACGGTAACGCCGGTCTCGATAATGGCGGCGGCTCGGTGCTGTCCGTCGATGAGACAGCCGTGCCAGTCCAGAGCGAAGCCTTGGTGGGTGGTGCGAAACTGTCTATTGCGCAGAATGCTCTTGAACTTGTCCACATTGGAGCGCTTCAAGGGGACGCGATTACATGTCCTCTTTTCCATCCAGATCGAACACTTGTCGGGCGTCACTTCGGTGATCTCGGTGTATGCGCGCGGATTCTCACTGCCTTCCCCGGTCACGTTCTTCCCTCTCCTCGCTTTGCGCCGACATCTTGGAGGCCGAGAGCGGCGCGACTGCGCGTCTCGATCACTCGCTAGAGATGCTAGGGGGTGACTCTTCGAGTTGCGTCTGATTGTTGTATTGCAGACGCGAGTAGCCAACTAATTAGTAGTTTGGATCGATATTGATATTCTTTGACAATTTTTGCGCGATGCCGACGACTGCTCCAACAGCGCCTGACGACGACTAGAGCCGCGGAACCCGCCGCATGCCTGACGGGTGCGGAGCTCTCCACTCATGACCCGCCCCGAGCCCGTGCTCAACGTCTCTCTGGTCGGCTTGGCGGCCGAGCGGCCGAGCGCGGTGGGCCCCGCATTTCCTCAGCGGCTACTGGAGGGCACAAGAGTTCGGTACGCCCGGCTGCGCGGCGCTCGGCGCACTGCCGCCCACCGTGCTCATGAAGATCGCCGACGGCTGAGGACCACAACGAAGGGGCCCGCTGGAGATCAGCGGGCCCCTTCGTCTGCCTGTTCAGGCGAGGTGCGGAGGATACGAGATTCGAACTCGTGAGGGGTTGCCCCCAACACGCTTTCCAAGCGTGCGCCCTAGGCCTCTAGGCGAATCCTCCGCCGGAAACATTACATGACCGAGAGGAGTGCTCGCGAACTCGTTCCCGGTCCCTGACGTCGGGTACTCTGTGCGGAGCCCCTCACGCGGCGCTATCTGACTGAACTCCCCCAGGGCCGGAAGGCAGCAAGGGTAGGTCGGCTCTGGCGGGTGCGTGGGGGGCGTCTGCGTTCCCTGCCCTGTCCTGCCGTGCCCTGCCCTGCCCCGACCTGTCGGGTGTCCGAGGTCGGGGCCCGTTGTCAGTGGGCGGCTATAACCTCGTATGCGTGTCGTCTCTCGCGCTGTACCGCCGCTATCGCCCGGAGTCGTTCGCCGAGGTCATCGGGCAGGAGCATGTCACCGACCCGCTGCAGCAGGCGCTGCGGAACAACCGGGTCAATCACGCGTACCTGTTCAGCGGGCCGCGTGGCTGTGGCAAGACGACCAGTGCGCGCATCCTCGCGCGGTGTCTCAACTGCGAGAAGGGGCCCACGCCGACCCCGTGCGGCGAGTGCCAGTCCTGTCAGGACCTCGCGCGCAACGGCCCCGGTTCCATCGACGTCATCGAGATCGACGCCGCCTCGCACGGTGGTGTGGACGACGCCCGTGAGCTGCGGGAGAAGGCCTTCTTCGGGCCTGCGAGCAGCCGCTACAAGATCTACATCATCGACGAGGCCCACATGGTCACGTCGGCCGGTTTCAACGCGCTGCTGAAGGTCGTCGAGGAGCCGCCGGAGCACCTCAAGTTCATCTTCGCGACCACCGAGCCCGAGAAGGTCATCGGCACCATCCGCTCGCGTACGCATCACTATCCGTTCCGGCTCGTCCCGCCCGGCACGCTCCGCGACTACCTCGGCGAGGTCTGCGGCAAGGAGGACATCCCGGTCGAGGAGGGCGTTCTGCCGCTGGTCGTGCGCGCCGGGGCCGGTTCCGTGCGTGACTCCATGTCCGTCATGGACCAGCTGCTCGCGGGCGCCACGGACGACGGTGTGACGTACGCCATGGCCACGTCCCTGCTCGGTTATACGGACGGGTCGCTGCTCGACTCCGTCGTCGAGGCCTTCGCGGCAGGGGACGGGGCCGCCGCGTTCGAGGTCGTCGACCGGGTCATCGAGGGCGGCAACGACCCCCGTCGCTTCGTGGCCGACCTGCTGGAGCGCCTCCGCGACCTCGTCATCCTCGCCGCCGTGCCCGACGCCGTCGAGAAGGGGCTCTTCGACGCCCCCGCCGATGTGATGGAACGTATGCAGGCCCAGGCCGGCGTCTTCGGCGCCGCCGAGCTGAGCCGCGCCGCCGATCTCGTCAACGAAGGACTGACGGAGATGCGGGGCGCCAATTCGCCGCGCCTCCAGCTCGAACTGATCTGCGCGCGCGTCCTGCTGCCCGCCACGTACGGCGACGAGCGGTCCGTCATGGCCCGCCTCGACCGCCTTGAGCGCGGCGTCAACTTCTCCGGGGGCGGCCCCGGACCCGCGATGGGGTACGTGCCGGGGCCCGAGGCGCATGGTGCGCCTGGAGGGTACGGCGCTGGACACGCGGGTGCCGCGCCCATGGGGATGCCTCCGCAGGCCGCGCCGCAGGGCATGCCGGTGCAGGTTCCGCCGGGTGGTGGCGCCGCGGCGGCTCGGGCCGCGGTACGGGGGGCCGGGGGGCCGGGGGCGCCGACCGCGCCTGGGGCAACCGGTGTGCCTGGTACGCCGGGGGGTCCCGCTCCCGCTCCTGGGATGCCGGGTGGCGGTGGTGGGGGTGCGCCTGGTTCCGATGCGTACGGTGCCGGGCGTCCGGGACCGGCTCCAGCCAGGTGTTGTCGGGGCGGGGTGCGAGGGCGGCCCGGGCGAGGGGCGTGGACTCGCTGAGATCCATCGGAC